>CAZYRM010000080.1:0-28258 GCA_964649705.1 uncultured Planctomycetia bacterium | reverse complement strand
CGCGCGCGCGGGGAGGTCGCGGTGACGATCCCGATGGACACGACGACGGAGGGGGACGTACGGACGATGGCGGGTCCCGTGGCGCCGTCCGTCGCGGCGAAGGGATCGGAGCGATAGGGGAGGGGACACCGATGGCCGAATCGCTCGACAGGGCGCTCCTCTTCCTCGAGGAGCGAGGCGGGATCGTGTACGGGGAGTCGCCGCCCGAGACGCGTCGGGACTTCGATCGGACCGTCTGGGACCTCGGCCAGGCCCTGGACCGCGAGTTCCCGCCGTTTTGCGTCACAGAGGCCCAGGCGGTCTCGCGGTTCATCGGGTTCTTCTCGATGCCGCGGGAGTCAACGCCGTGGGCCTCCGCTCACGAGCGGGACCTCGCGCGGGCCCGAGGGCTCCGGGCGATGCGGAGCCTCGTGGACCGGCTCCCGAGGGGGTCTCCCGACGCGCAGGCTGCGCGGAAGTGGCTCGACTTCTACGGCCGGGAGGAGAAGGAGGCGCTCGCCCGCGGGGAGCGCATCCGCGCCCGGGTCGAGGAGACGGAGCGGACCCCCGAGCAGGCGGGGATGGTCGTCACGCCGGCCGGCGACGTGTTCCCTCGGGAGGCCTTCGAGCGGTTCGCGAGGGACGCGGCGGTGGGGAACATCCCGCCGTCGATCCGACCCCTGCGGGCCATGCCGTCGGCGAAGCCGGTCCAGGTGCGCGGCCGTGTCCTCACGTGGGATCGCCGGCCTGCGCGGGGAGCGACGGTGACGGTGAGGAAGTTCGAGCCGGCTGCTGCGGACCACCGAGGGCTCCTCGCGAAGCTCTCGGTCCGCGCGGACGGTTCGTTCACGGTGGACCTCCCCGCCACGGGCTGGGAGTGGACGATCGAGGGGGCGGATGGGGAGCTGCCGATCGTCGAGGTCTTCGGCCCGACGGCGCTGGGGAAGACGGTCGGGCAACCCTGGGTCGTCCGTCTCGGCAAGCCCGGCGAGATTCCCGAGGAGCGGGCGCAGGCGGAGAGGTCACGATGATCGAGCCGGTGCTGTACGAGAATTTCAGGGCCTGGCGCGACGCGGTGGCGCAGGGGGCCGTGGCGCAGGCCCAAGGGAAGGAGAAGGAGGCCGCGGGGCACTTCCATCGGGCGGAGGGGCTGCAGCTCTCGATCGAGGTGCGGCTCCGTGGCCGCGGGCAGAAGGACTCGGTTCCACAGCTTGCGGTCCTCCGCGGGAAGATCGAGTCGATGGCGCTGGGGATCTCCGACAGCGACCCGTCGCTGGCCCGCGCCGAGATCGACGCGGCGATCGCGGACTTCCTGCGCGGGACCCCGCCACGGGCGACGGTGCTGGGCGCGCTGGAGGAGGCCCGCGCGCGCCTGCGGGTCCACGTCGAGGGACCATTCATCGCGAACCGCGGCGACATCGACAAGCTCGCCGACGCCGAGGCGGCGCGGCTCATCGACGCGACGGGCGGCCGCCTCGCACCACTGGAGGCCCGCCAGGTCCTCCGCGGCGAGCTCTACGCGCAGGTCCTCGCGAGCCCCCGCTGGAAGTGGGCCTCGGGGAGCACAGCGGACCGCGCGATGCAGGATGCGTACGAGGCCCTCCTCCGCGCGCTGCTACGCGAGGCCGACCCTTCGCACGTCCCGCCACCCCCGCTTTCCCGCGCGGCCTTCGAGGCGTTGCTCATCCAGATCGCGCACCAGATCCAGGAGGAGATCTCCCTGGGGGAGGGGACCGACGCCGACGTCGACCGCCTCACGCGCCTCTGGCGCTACGCGCTGACGCCGTTCCTGCGTCCCTACGTCGCCCGCGAGCGCCCCGGCGCAACCGCCGACGAGCTGCGCGGCCCCTTCGAGTGGCTCGTCCACGATCTGGTCGAGCTCGCCTTCCGCGAGCTCGGCCACGCGCGCATCACCGCGCCGCCGTTCGGCGGGCGCTCCGCCGCCGAGTGGTTCGCGGAGCTACGGAGGAGGAGGGAGGGGATTCTACGGGCATCGAGGAACGCGAAGAGTCAGGAGGAGATCGAGTGATCGTCGGGGCTCTGATCTGGAAGGCGCTTTCTCATCTCGATCCACCCCACATCGTCCAGGTCATGAATCAGGAGGCTCCGCCCATCCGCAAGCGTGACCCGCCTCGTGCGAACGCTACGCCAGTCGGAAGACAGGAGCTCTACGATTGGGTCTGTGGCGACGATGGCATAGGGCCGGTACTCGGACTGAGGGGGGCAGTATTTCCCGAGGCGGCGAGCCAGGTCCATGGCCTCGCCGAAGGCCACGAAACGGTAGGTCTCGCCATCGTGGACAGGGCCCGCACGCAGATCACCGGCGTGCATGGAGACACCAATCTTCAAGTCCGGCGGGGTATAGGACTCGGCGTTCGGGATGGGCCGCTCCACTGCCGCATTTGCCCCCTCGTCGGTCTCCGAAGTCGGATGGATCCACTTGAGCCCCTTCGGAAACTCGGCGAAGTGGTGGAACATGTTCATCATGCCCGCAGCCGCGCTGAGGGCGGCTTTGACGGCCTTCTGCCGATTCCGCGCAAAGAACACTGCGGTCACAACCTCGCCATCGAGTTGAACGATAGCACCCCCCCAGGTGTCCACTGCAGGTCGCATCCTACGATAGTATTCGGCCAGCAGTGCGCCATCGTCCCACTGGTAGTCCGCTGTCGCATTCGGCGGGAAGCCCGTGAGCTTCGCGACAACGACTACCCCCCATACGGGTTCGAGCCGCGGCTCCCCAGCAGTGCGCGGAATCGACGCTTCTGGGCAAAACTCTTGGAGCGGTTCCCCCGCCCTCCGCAGCGCCTGGTACTGGTCCAAGAGGCGCTCAAGTGACACCATCAGTTCAACGGATGTAGGGCGCGCTTCCGGCTCTTTTGACAAGCAGCGCGCGACCATCTGGCCCAGCTCTTCGAGACCGCGCGCCCACACTTCGGGCCGATTTGGGGCGGGTTCCAGTACGTGCTTCATCGCGACGGCGATGGGCGTATCGCCGTCGAATGGTGGAGCACCGGTCCACATCTCGAAGATCACGGCCCCGAGAGCGTACACATCGACCGCGGGGGTCGGGGGTTTTCCGCGTACCTGCTCCGGGGCCATGTACGTCGGTGTTCCCAAGACCTGCCCCGCGCCGGTCAGTCGCGAAGCCCCCAGGGCGCATGCGAGCCCGAAGTCCGTGAGCCTTGCACGCCCGTCCAGCATGATGTTCGAGGGCTTCACGTCACGGTGGATAATGCCCTGCTCATGCGCGCAGGCGAGAGCGTACGCGACCTGCCTCGCGATGTTGATGACCCTCTCTGGAGGCAGCGGATCCCGCGAGGCATCCTGCCCGTCCGACTGTGTACTGACCTCCGTCGGGTGGTTGGCGGAGGACTCGCCGCGGCGTTTGTTGAACGCCCGTTGCGCCGCAATAACTCGGTCGAGCGACTCCCCCTCGATCAGCTCCATCGTGAAGTACGGGTGTCCGTCGAGCATCCCAGCGTCGAACACGCTGGCGATGTTGGGGTGATTGAGCCTGGATGCGAGACGAGCTTCGCGAATGAACCGCTCGACAACCTCCGGTTCGTCCTCGCCGTGGAGGATCTGCTTCAAGGCGACGATTCGGTTGAGTTGCTGATCCTGCGCCTTCCACACGACCCCCATGGCGCCATGTCCGAGCTTCTCGATCAGGACGTATCGGTGAGACGCTGAACCCTCGCCCGCAACGACGGAACGAGAGTCGCCTCCCGGCGCAGTCTCGCCCTGTGGCGTCTTGGTCCCGGGGCGAGACCGGACAGCGACGAGAAGCGACGGAAGCGGTGTCGCTGGCGGCGATGGCGGAACTGGGAAACGGGCTTCACAGCCCGCACAGAGGGTCTTTCCGTCGCTGAACCCCGACCGTAGTGTGTGCTGACGCTCGCCGCAGTGCGGGCAAGTGACGATAACCTGCTGCTCGAGGTTCCTCTTGTTGGCGATGTACGTCTCCTCCAAGTCCTCCCTGAACCTGGCGAGTTCCTGCCGAAGGAACTTCATGCGCCCTTCGTGCTGAAAGGCCCGGATGCTGCCGTCATCGACGAACCTCAAGAGCGCAGGGGCGGAGACATCGACAATCTCCATCGCCTCCTCGTATTCGATGTAATCGGCGGCGAGGGGTTCGGGTTGGGGCGCGTTCTCGTTCATGCTGCTCTGGTCGCTGGCGAGCCTTTCCGTGGGTTGGGCTACGCCGTCGTCCGCCGGCCTCGCCGCAGCGTCATCGGCCATCGTCGCGTCCTCCGAAGGAGCGAACGGATCCTACTACACCCTGCCCTCTACAATCCAGAGGTCCATCCGGGCGCGGAGCTGCGCGGCCCCTTCGACTCGCTCGTCCACGACCTGATCGAACTCGCCTTCCGCGAGCTCGGCCACACGCGCATCACCGCGCCCCCTTTCGGCGGCCGCCCGGCCGCGGAGTGGATCAGGGATCTGAACAGGACGAGGGCGGGCGTCGTCGCCGCCTCTGCTGGCTTTGGATAGGCTGGTGGAGGTCGCTATCGGCCGTCGTCGTAGTACGCGAGCAAGTCGAGGGCGAACTCGAACCGCCCCGTGAGCGTCTCAGCCTGTTCCGGCCGCCATCCCGCTCGCGCGAGCTCCTCACGAACTTCGGAAGCACTCACGCGGTCCTTGTCCCTGTGGATCGCGACGATGAATCTGTACCATCGTTTTGCGTCGTCCGGATGGAGGGTGGGGAGATCCGTCCTATTGGCGATCCCTGCGAAACTGCGTAGGAGCTCGACGGAAACGGGACGCATAGTCTCCTCCAAGGGTACGAACACTCGTCGATGACGGAGCTGTGCTCAAACGATATCATCCAGGGCCGAGTGCGTCGAGGAACTGTCTCCTCCGGAACGTGAGTGAACCAGCTGGCGTGATCGAGGCTTTTAGCGCTGGTGGGCGCCCAGGTTTCTGCATCCCGGCAGAGCAGGAATCGCGAGCAATGGACCGTGCTTGTACATGGTCGAAACGATGAGTCGCCTGATACTCCCGCTCTCAGCAATCCGGCCAGACGTGGATGCGACGGTGTTCGTCGATGCGTCGGGAGGTGCCGACAAGAGCCGATGCTGGGGAACGGTGATTACGCTGAACTGTCGGCAACGGCATGCCCTCCGTACGGAACTGCGGCGACTTCGGGCGACCTATCCTGATGGTCTCGACGAGCTGACAGACGAGCCAAAGCGACTCTCAACCGCCGGCATCGTCACAGCCCTCGAACTGCTGCGGCAGAGCGCTGTCGCGTTCTTTCCGTATGAGGTGCCCGCATTCGATCACCCCGGTGTTCGCGGGCTGCCGGAGGACCTGATCCGGCAGATTGAAGGCCTGAGACCGAACGCGCGATTGCAGGATCCTGGGCGCATACTTAGGATTCAGAGCCGCGCCTTGAAGTTCGTCCGCGACACGAATGAATCCGAAGAACCGCCACAAGTTCGTGTCCCTGATGATGCTCACGACGCAAATCGCCTCCCACATCGCCGCGGAGATCGTGGCCGCCCGCCTGAAGCGCGCCACGCTCTATGTCGACAATGAGGACTTCCGAATGCCGAGGGAGTGCGCGTGGCTCATTAAGTGGTACTTCGCGGCCGCGCTGCAGGGATCCGGAATGCACGCTAAGCTGAGTGGGAACTCGCCGTTCGAGACGGCGTTCCGCGGGAACATCCGCACGCGAGTGAACTGTCGTTCAGAGCGCTACGCCGGCATTCAATTTGCGGACATTGTCGCTCGAGCCGGCAGGCGGCGGCTCTTCAGGCTCCTGCCCTGAGCCCATGCCGCTCTCCTCCCCGTGGATGAGCAGGTCCTGTGATCGCAGGGTACCGACGAGGACGTGGACCGCCTCGCGCGCCTCTGGCGCTCTGCCCCGGGGCCCCTCCTACGCCCCTACGTGGTGCGCGAGCACGCCGCGTCGTCCCCCCTGGACCTCCGCGGTCCCTTCGACTCGCTCGTCCGCGACCTCGTCGAAATCGCCTTCCGCGAACTCGGTCACGCCCGGCTCACCGCTCCCCGCTTCGGCGGCCGACCGGTGGCCGCGTGGCTCGCGGAGCTGCGCAGAAGGACGACAGATCTAGTGAGGGTGTTGCGGTGATTGTCGCCTCTCCTTCAAGCAGCACGGCTGTGGGGTCCCTAGACCCCACCTCTGCTTTCGGCCGCGGCCTCCCATCCGGCATCGAAGAAATACTGGTCCACCCTTCTGGCGGGGTCTTGAATCCGGTGGATACAGGGTTCTGCCGATTCTGCATGCTCCACGACGTAGAGCCAGTAGCGTTCCGCGTAGTCGCGGGCCGTGGCGAACTCAGTCTTTGTCAACCCTACACCGTCCTCACCCCAGGCGCCGGATCGGGCCTTCACTTCGATGAAACGAACAGTAGCGCCAGCTCGATTGCGGCTCTCGATGTCGTAGCCAGGGTGACCCTCGTCCATGACCAAGGGGTCGCGGCCCTCGGCCCGCTCGAACCTGACGACCACCGCGATTCCGGCATCCTCTAGCGCCCGCCTCCTCACGGCAAGAGGTGAATCCGGAGGCTCATCCGACGGAGTGGGGTCCTGCACTACGTAGCTCCGCAGCCTGCCGCGACGGGGAGCTCGCTGCCGTGGTGTGGAGTCACCGCACTCGGTATTCGTTTCCCTGCTCTCGCCCATTGTTGGAGCTTCGCCGGCGGTGTGAACGACAAGGGAGGTCGGATCGCGGTCCACCACGTCCCCAGAGCCCTCTGGGACGCCCACACGACGTGGGGTATCGTCATCGCTTCTCTCAGAACCTGCTGGCGGAGGCGTTCCGTTCTTTGGCCCGTCGGAGTCTGGGCCGGTTGCGAGACCCTGATGAGCTGTGCGTGGGGCTGGCGCTGGAGGCGTGGCTGGGGCCTCGTCTTCGGGTGGTCCGTTTTCGCGCTCCACGGACGCTTGGGCCAGGACCTTGAGGGGAGGGCATTCGCCGGCACTCTGCACACCAAGTCCGTCCGCGAGAACTGTGAGGTTCTCCGCGAATGCATCCGGAGCATCGATAGTGAGCAGCGCGACGGTCAGCCACGGGACCACGTCGCCCTGCTGGGAGAGTTGGAAGTGCCCGACGAGCTGCTCCGCGGCCTCGGCGCCGAACTGCGTCGGCACGCCGACAAGTAGCAACTCGTCATGCTGGATGTACGCCGAAACCGCTTGTCGAATGCCTCCCACACGCAGAAGGACATTTGCTCGAAACGAAACCGCCTTGATGGGCCTGCGATCCGATAGGGTCGAAAGCAGCCCCAGGAGGTGACGCACGCGTGCCTCGTACGGCGGCTCGGTCGCAATCGGGCCGCACTCCACGGACACCTCTTGGGATAGAAGTTTCAATCCCAACGAAACCGCGACACGGCGTATCTGCTCGGCACTATCGCCCAGGTGGGCTGACGCGACGGCTACGCGATCGATTGGAAGGAGACGGCGTATCCGCGGCGACTGAACGTCCTCGACGAGCAAGTTGGGGCCAAGGGCATGCCACCGTCGCCCGCCATAGAGTCGAACCTGCGGGCGTGCCTCCCGCCAAGCGTGCGCGAGTGCCAGATTGCTCGCGGCATCATCGAGCACATACCGGTAGGCGGCGGCAAGATGCCGGCGGAGTTCTTCGACGCTCCCCGGGGGATCAGCCCAAGTGTTCTTCAAGAATGCGATTGCCTGGAGACCACTCGTGGTTGTCGGTATGCCCTTGAAGACCTCTCGGAGCTTGGACGCCAATCTCGAGTCGACGTCGGGCAATGCAAGCACCCAGGATCCGAGGTCGCTGCGCACTCCGGATCCCGTGCCTGTGCGCTCGACCAGTCGATTGAGCGGGAAGCTACCGCGAACACGGATGGAATTTAGTGCGTGAGCGAAGTCCTCTTCGGTCGCCTCCCCCGCTTGTACCTGCTGTTGCGCCTCGCTGATGAGGTCCGCGAGTGCGCTGTCCGGGATATCCGTGCTCCCCTTGCGCGCCAGGCGACGAAGTGCGGGCGACTTGGGGATTGCCGCCCCAAATCGCACACCCTTCTCCTTCAGCCATTTCGCGAGGCCCGCGTCCAGGTCCGCGATCGTGGCGTCCTCGAAGTCCGGGTCTGGCTCGCAGAGAACCTCCTCTGGCATTCGCCTGGTGCCATCTCGGCATAGGATCCATGCTCTCTTCTGGAGTGATGCGACCCAGTCGCACGGCCTCTCTCCCTCAGTTCGTTGCTGGGAGTAGTGGGAGCTGTCGGCCCACCGTCGACTCATGCATTGTCGCAGCCGATGATGTTCGCGCACCAACCACTCCTGGAGCGCTTCTGCGTCCACCTTCATGGCGTCAAACGGGAAATGCAGGTCCTTGATTGCGTATCCTCTGGTCGCCTTCTTCACCCTGGATCGCTCGATCTGGAGAGCGCGGGCGACTTCATCCGGGGACCAGGCGTGAGTGGACCGCTCGACAAGTCGACCTTCGCCCTCCACGCCGAGGCGTCGCAGAAACAACTCGACCGCGGCGCCCTCGTTGATCAGGGCGTATTCTTCGACGAGCGGGGACAAGTGGGGAAACACCCCGCGCCGGTACTGGCCTCTCTCTACCAAGGGGTCCGCGACCAGCGCAGCGTTCGCAGGTCGCGGTCCTGCTTCTGTCAGTACCAGGGGCACGAGGTCCTGCCGCCGCTCGTTGCGACCCATGGCCCACTCAAGGAGTTCCACAAGGGGCAGCTCCTTTGTCGGCGCACTAGCGTTGAAGACCCTTTGCACCACGCCGGCAAGCGTGACCTCGACGTGGTGCGATTTGAGCCACAGTGCGCCGGGCCCCTTCCATTTCTCCACGCGATCACGATATCGGTCAGGGATACGCTCATGTGGACCTGGGAGCGCATTCGCCAAGGCCTGGGCGATGACACGACCACTGGGCTCGCTATCGCTGGGCGGCGCCTCAGTCAGCCACCGTGACACTCCAGCTCCAATCCACTGTCCAGCCTCGGTTGGTACGACGGGAGCATCGTGCCAGCCTTGCTCATGCACGCACTCCCAAAGTGCCATCAGTGCTTCAAACTGATCGGACTCTGCAAGCTCGTTCCACCACGTTGGGAGCGACGAGGGCCAGTTGGCGATCTCGAGCGTCAGGAGTCGTCCCCAGTCGAGCCAGTTTGCGAATCCCTTACCGCGCTCACCAAGCACATGTTCGTCCATGATCGGGTGAGGGAAGAGCGCGTCGGCTCGCCAAGTGGGGTGACTCCCAAAGTGGGTCAGGAATCGCCCGGGCAATCGAGATGCCTCCGCTGGCACGCAGAATCGTCGGCAGCCAATGCCGAGGAGGGGGACGAGAGACTCGCGGGCAAGGGTCGCGATCATGGCGTCGCGCAGCGCGCTGAACGGACGGGCGAACGGCCCATTGTGACCTCGTGGGTCTTCTAGAGCGGCGTAGCCTCGACGTCGAACCTCTTCGCTCCCGTGCGCGAGCCACGTGAGGAGCTGTAGTACGAGGACAGGCACCTGCCGAACGATTTGCTCCTGCCACGGATCTCCTTCCACATCGCGCAGGTCTTGGCGGTCCACGTTTACGAGCCAGTCGGCCTGGAGGTGGAAACCGAAGGGAATCCGCACCTGCGTGGGGAGCGTGGCGTAGACCCGGCCGAGTTCTGGAGGATCAGGGACACCCTCGGGATTGAGAGGAAGGAGTGCAACCACTTCGCGCTCGTTTCGAAGCCCACGCTCGTCAAGATCGTCGTTGAGGACCCGCCGAACTTCGAGGAAGCGTCGCATCGCGGCATCGTCGGGTCGAAATCGCGAGCGGAATGCCTTCCACCGAAACGCGATCGCGCGCCCTGGCGGCAAGACTTCCACCACGTCATCAGCAACAGAGAGACCCCATGTTGCCTCGCCCACACGCACCTGCTCGATGCCGCGTAACGCAAGCACAGCAAGGGGTGTGGGGTCGTCGAGAGATGCGAGGCGGGCGAAATCAAGTGCGGGAGACTGTTCAGGCCGAGCGGGGGCCTCCAGGCGAAAGAGCGTCGTGTATCCGGCGCTCGGGTGAACTCCGTCTTCGTCCCAGCGGGGTCTGAGCGTGTCGAGCCAGTCCGGAATCGTCACGCCAAGAATGCCGCGCTGGTCCTCCACGTCGAAGCGAAAGCGCCAGCCAGACCCGGATACCCGGGCGACGCGGAATCGAGCGAACACGGCCTTGAAGCCGACACCCATGAACCCGATCGACGTCAGGCCCTTCGTGGAGCCTCCGACAGAAGCGAGCGCCCGCACGTGCTTCTCACAGAGGGGGTCTGATCCGTCGTGCTGGAAGACGACGGCGTGGCCGTCCGCGTGCCACCAGATTCGTCGAGCGCCGGCATCACGCGCATTCTGCGTCAACTCGAAGACATAGGTCCAAGGGTGCGGCAGCCCCGCATCGAGCAGCCGCTGGACGGCCAAACGTGGACCGGGGCCAAAGTCTCGTTCGTTCTCCTCACGGACTCGATCGATGAAGGATCGATGTTCAGGGTGCATCAAACCGTCCTCGAGACCACGCCGTCCGTTGCGCGCGAGCTTATCGGGCTGAAGTAGGTCGGTCGTGGACGACTTCCACGAACTCGGCGATCACCCGGACCTCTCCCTCCTCCTGGGGATTGAGGACGATGGGAGGGTATGCCGGGTTGAGGGGCCGCAGAGTGATCCGGGAGTGCTTCCATCCGCCTTCGCCGTCCTGCACCTTCTCGCTCTCGTAGACCTTGAGCGTGTAGCGGCCCCCAGTATGGGGATCCAATACGCCGGCGTGCCAGACGAGCAGCCTGCGGCCGTGGCGGGAACCAGGCCGAGGTTGACGGAACAGGCAGTAGTCCCGGTCCTTGATGTCGGGCGTCATCGAGTCGCCGTAGACCCGGGCGACGAACATCCCATGCTCGAAGGGTGTCCGCGCGGCGAAGGTGATCCAGTCCTTCGCCCAGGAGGCGTCGGGGTCGAATCGGGCCTGGTCCTCGCTCCAACCTCCTGCGGCTGCGCGCAGGTCCACGAGCGGGATGCAGGTCTTCCAGCGGTCCCCATCCGTGGGAGTCACGATCTGGAAGGGCGGGGGGGGCTCGCCAGATGCATGTGCTTCGAGGAGTCCCTGGAGGGCCGACAGGTCCCGGCAGATCTCGAAGGCCCAGGTCCCGTAGCGGCCCGCGTTGTTGACGGCTGTGACCCACTTCTTCGCCGCGGCGTTCTTCGCGTTCACCCGGTCTTCGTCGTGGATCTCCCCTCCGACGCCCTTGATCTCCAGGATCAGGCTCCTTCCGCCCCTCAGTCGCACCACGAAATCCGGCTCGTAGTACGCCGAGGCCCCCAGGTACTCGTAGGGGATCACGAGCCCGACGTTGCGGTCGTTTGGCGTGAAGTAGTCGACGCAATCGAGCGACTCGAGCTTCTCGATCGCGTCGCGCTCGAGGTCGCTACGGAGGACGGCGAGGTTGAGATGGCTCCTCGCGAGAGGCACCACGGGGCGGATCGTCCGGTAGTTCACGTCGGCCGTCGAGGCGAACGGCTTGAAGGAGTTCACGACGGGCAGGATCGTCACGTCGCCGGTGGTGTTCTCGGGGAAGATGCCCTCCCGAATTCGCTCCCTCAGCAGCGTGACGTACTTCTCGAGCGCCAACTCGCGCGGATCGACGTCCTTCGCGTACCGGACCTTCTTCTCTACGTAGTCCTTCACGATCTTCAAGACCGCGGGAAAGAGCTGCTGCCGCGCGAAAAGCGCCTTCTGCAGGTGCTCTGCCTTGTGCCCTCGGTAGCCCATCAGGAGGTCCTCCACGATGAGCTGGGCGATCCGGAAGAGGATCTGGTCGAACCAGACCGTCGCGTAGAACTCCTTCCGATCCTGCTTCACGAACTCGCCGGTTGCTGCGGCCGTGGGAGCGTCCTGATACCCGCGCGCCGGCGTGACGTAGACCTCGGTCGGCTCGTCTTCGACGATGAAGCCCTCCAGCTTCTCCACATCGCAGCGGATGCCCGCGCCCTTCAAGTCGAAGGTGTAGCTCTCGACGATCGGCATCCGTATCTCGAAGTTCGCCTTGTCTGCGACGGCGAAGACGTGATGGTGGACGGGATCGGGGTTCTTGTCGTCTCTCGGCTTCCCCTTGAACGGGATGAGGGAGAACGGGATCCCGTAGACGTCCACATACTCCGCCGGCAGCAGACCGGTCTTCGGATCGGGCGTGTAGTTCATCCGCCGCAGGCCGCGACCGACAACCTGCTCGCACAGGAGTTGGCTTCCGAAAGCGCGCAGACCGAGGATGTGCGTAACGTTCGTCGCGTCCCAGCCCTCCGTCAGCATCCCGACGGAGACGACGCATCGTACGTGCTCCCCCGGCTGGCCGCGCTTCCCGACCGTGTTGATCACTTGGCGAAGCGCCAGAGCGGCTTCGTCCTTCGTCTCGCCCTCCTCGACCTCGATCTTCGCCAGGAGCTTCGTGTCGATCCGGATCGTGCGGCGGACCCCTTCCTCGTTCGCAAGCTCGCGGATCTTCGTCGCGCTCGGGTTGTAGATGGTCTTCGTCGTGGTCCCCTTTCCGTCCTCCGAGGGTACCTCGACCGTGCTCTCTCCGCTGACCTGACGGAATAGGACCTCCGCGATCTCGGTGTTGTCGCAGACGACGATCAGAACCGGTGGGATCACAGGCTGGCCGGGGGAGGCCGCCTCGATCTGCTGCAGCCGCAGCTTCCATTGGCCCGCGAGCATTTGCAGGGCCCCCTCCGCCTCACGGAAGACGGGGTCGGGCTTCGGGCGGCCATTCGCGTACCTGTCGGTCGGCTTCAGGTTTTCGTCGATGTGGCGCCAGAGTCGGAAGTACTTCGGGTCCGGGCGCCCGACCTCGTCCTTCTTCCCCTGGTCGTCGCGGACAGGGAGCCGCGGGATCTTCACGATCCCGCTCTCGATGGCATCGACCAGGCCGAAGTCTTCCACGAGCCACGGAAAGGGGCTCCCCTCCGGGTGACCGCTGCCGCCGAGGTAGAAGGGAGTCGCCGAGAGGTCCACACAGGCGCCCACGCAGGCCTTCTTCTCTCCCAAGATGCCCGCGTTGTTGATCCGATCGAGGCCGGCCAGCCAGACCCGCGCCTCTTCCACCTCCTCCTCGAGCGCCTCGCGTTGCTCAGGTGTGAGGCCCTTCTCGAGCGCCTTCTTCTCCGCCGATTCCGCCGGCCTCCAGCAATGGTGCCCCTCGTCGTTGAGCACGAGAATTGGCAACCGGTTGGCGAGGTCTCCGAGTCGGTCCTTCGCGAAGGCCTCCGGGCTCTCCTCGCCCTTGTTGACCACGCGGTAGCTCTGTCCGCCCTCGCTGTGCTCGCTCTTCAGGGCCAGCGCGTGCCAGTTGGTGACCAACACCCGGCCGCTCCCGAGGGCCTCGCGGTACTTGGCCGGCACGATGTCGAACTGGTCGTAGTAGTTCTCTGGGTCTTCCGGCTTGAGGACCGAGAGTCGATTGCGAACGGTGACGTTTGGCGCGCAGACGAGGACGCCGTTCGGGAAGGACGTCGTCGCGGGGTTTCGACCGCGGTTGCAGAATGCCCAGGAGATGATCATCGCCATCACGATCGTCTTCCCGCTCCCCGTGGCCATCTTGCAGCCGAGGCGGCGCAGGGGGAGAAGGGTCCCGTCCGACGACGGGTCCACGAGCCGGGGAAAGAACTGCTGATCAGGTCGGAGGTCGGGGAAATCCGGCCGCACGCCGGCGAGGAGCCGTTCGAGGTTCGCCGCGTCCACGCCCTTCTCGAAGCTCTTGAACCCCGTGCTCGCGAGTCTCCCCGGGAGCGCGATCTCGAGGAGGTAGATGATCGTCTCGGCGGCCTCGCGTTGGCAGAAGAAGAGGGGGCGATGACGGTCGGTACGGCTCCACCAGGCGAACAGTTCCTTGGTGACGGGCGAGGCCCCGCGATACCCCGACTCGCGCCATCGCTTGACGTCGTTGCGGAAGCGATTGACGAGCGGGAGGTCGTCGCGCTCCTCCTCTGCGTAGAGCAGCGTCTGGACCGTGCCCGTCTTCTGGCTCTTGTACCAGTAGCTCGCGGGGCGTCGCCCCGGGGTCAGGAACGGCTTGACGGATCCCCCCTTCTGGTAGACCCAGTGCTGGGTCGGCTCCTGGTAGGGGCTGTTAACCACCGGGTCCTCGACCGCCTGGGTCGGGGTCCAGTCGGAGGGCGGTTCCTCTTCGTTGGGCCGGCGAGCGCCCTTCGTCATTTCGCGCGTTTCTCCAGACTACGGATTGCCATGACCTCGTTCCCTCGCGGGTCGATGACCTTCACCGCGATGCGGCGGTGCTTACCCACCTCGAAGGGAAGGGAGGTCGTGCCGTTGAATGCTCCAAAGGCCTCGACATCCGCCTGCGTGCCGAGCGCCTTTGCGATCTTCTCCCATGCGTCCTGGTCGGGAAAGAAGGCCTGCGTGATGCAGAAGCATCGCCCGTCGTAATCCTGGTCAAGGAACCAGGCCGCGACCTTCTCCGCACCGCTGGATCGGACGGTATTCTCCAACGGGTCGTAGATGTTCACGCCAACGAGGCGGCAAACGTACTTGCCGTCGCGCTCGTCCACCTCGATCGTCGGGGCTCCGAACACCGTGAAGAGCTGGCTTCCAGGGGTGTCCTTCAGGAGGCCGTCCATCGCGGGATTCAGATCCGGTCGGATGTACGCCTGATGGATCCGCAGCTTCGGATGGGCCTGTTGGTCCATGACCTCCGAGGCCGCCGCCTCGAAGCTGAAGCCGGCGACGACCAACTCGTCGTAGCGCTTGCTGGAGCGGATCAGCTCCTCGACCTGCTGCGCGGTCACGGGGCCGTACTGGGGCCCGAAGCCGATCGCCACCGTGTTCGGGCCGTTGGCGTCACCCTCCTCCCAGATCCCTTCGGCGTGAATGAGGCTTCCACCTCCCGACTCGAAGAGCGGATCGAGTCGGCCGAACTTACGATGTTTGTTGTCCAGGAAGTGGACTCCGTCCGCGCGCAGATGTTGGACCATCCGCGTGAGGTAGGCGTGGAGGTTGCGTTCGTCGGTCCGAACGGGGCCGCCGTCGATCTCCGTCTCGTTCGGGGTCGGGTCGAAGAGCCCCTCGTCACTGAGGGAGAGCTCTTCCGGTCGTACTCCCTCGACGCTGAAAGGGCCGCTGACCCGCAGCACGCCGTTCACAACGTCGGGCCGATTGACGAGCTCCTCCTGCTCGGCGTTTGCCTCGATGCAGGCCTTGACCTCGTCCATCTTCGCGCGCCACGCCTTGCGATAGGCAGTCACAGCATCACGGAGAGCCGCCGGCCAATCGGCGTCAGTGTCGAAGGGAACCGTCCAATGCTCGAAGCCTCCGCTGACGGGTAGCTCCCAACGCCGGCGATCCCCGTCCGTGATTGCGCGTTTCCCCTCAGCAGCCTGCTTCGAGCGGAGCTTGTCTTGGAGCTTCCTCCTCGTCTCCGCCCCTATCGCCTTGACGACCCTATTGCAGCTCGCGAGCGCTTGGTCGAGCACCGGTTCGTGCTTCGAGAAGATGGGATCCAAATTCGGGTTCTGCGCGATGCTCCTCAGCGTAGAGTGCGACAAGGTCTTGTAGCAGAAGCCCTGGGCTGGATCGTTCAATCCGGCTCTCGTATTGTAGTATTCGAACTTCCCGGTCAGCAGACGCTGGCGCGCGATCGCGACGGCTACCCGACTCGTGTCTATCGTGATCCACCTTCGACCCCACGTCTCCGCAACGAATGCTGTAGTGCCACTTCCGCACGTCGGGTCTACCACAAGGTCGCCCGGGTCCGTTGCCATCAACATGCACCGTTCCACAAGTGATGTTGATGTCTGCACGACGTAGACCTTGGGGTCTGACCTCGATTTGATCCCGCCACTAATGTCGTCCCAGACATTGTTCAGGGAAGTGGCTGGGAAGTCCGCGAAGTAACGCTTGAATGTCAGTCGATTTCCCTCGATAGCGATCCGTCCAGCCTGAATGAGTCTTGCCATTCCGGCTTGATTCGTCCGCCAACCACCCGCTGTGGGGGAATACGACTTGCCTTCGAACGGAACCCGGAATTGAGTCGAGACACCTCCCGTGCGCGAGGTCAGACCCTGCTTGAAGAAGGGCCGCAAGTCGTCAGGAATCCCAGATGGCGCCTGGACCTCCTCCTCAGCGAGGCGCCGCACCTCGCCCAGGATCCCTTCAGCAAGAAGGTATCGAGTCGCGCCGGCCTCTCCGATGACCAATTGGCGAAAGAGTGAATGGGACTTCAATCGCTCGATGTCGCGTGCGTACCAGTGGATGTAGGTAGCGACGGCATCCAAGTGGCGTGCGCCAAGACCCACTGCACTCTTGTAGACAATGGTAGCGACGGCCTGTTCAGGCCCGAACACGTCGTCCAGAAGGCAGCGTACGCGATGTGAGTTCTCTTCACCAATCTGTACGAAGACGCTGCCAGTGCTGCTCAACAGGTCGCGACAAAGAACCAGCCTGGCCCGCAGGTACGCAACGTAGGAGTGCACACCAAGCGTCCAGGTGTCCCGATACGCTCGCACCTGTTCAGGTTCGCGCGTGAGACTCTCGTCCTTTCCGTCCTTCATCTCCCGAGTATCCACTCTCGGCTGAAAGTTTGAGTTGTAGGCCACGCCGTAAGGCGGGTCCATGTAGATCATCTGCACCTTGCCGGCCAGGTTCTCACGACGCGCCAGAGAGGACATGACCTGGAGGCTATCGCCCAGGATCAGGCGGTTGGCCCAGTCGACGTCGTGCCGGTAGAACTGGATCGCCTCCTGGTAGGGCTGCTCCGGGTCGGCAAAGAGCGTACGTTGGACATCCTTGCGCATGGCCGCGCGGACGATGGCCTGGGTGCTCACCCGCTCGTGGATATGCAGTGCGACGGGGTCCACTTCGAAGAAACGACGCTCGTGCTCCTCGCGCTTGCCCGACCATTCGAGCCAGGGCTCGTGGACTGAGATGGCTTGTGAGAGCAGCTTGATCTCGTCCGCGCTCAAAGGGCGCTTGGCCGCCTCCGCAACGAGGCTCGGCAGCTTGTCGGCCCGACCGGTGGGGTCGAAGCGCAGGACTGGGGAGAGATGCGGGCTATAGTAGTACTTGGCCTTCGGGACCGCCGGGACCTTGCCCTCCGCTGCGATCTTCGCGGGCGGGATGTTCTTCCGCTTCTCGCCGGCATGGCGATAGTCCGCAGGCCCCTTCTCGCCGCTTCCCTTGCTGTTCTTCTTGCCGGCCACCCGGTCACCTCCTCGGGGAAACCCTACCGCGCACGGTCGGCCGTCTTGCGGTGGGGACAAACGCGCGACATGTGGCACGCCTTGCAACGCGTGGCCTCAGGTTGGGCCGGGAAGAGTCCCCCGCGGATCTGCCCGATCGCCTGGCTCATCGCATTCACCGCCTCTCGCGTCGTCTCCTTCGAGGTGTCCACCTCGTGCCGCGTCCCGTCCCGCAGCTCGTGGAGGTACGCGGCCTCGACCGTCAGGCCCTCACCGCGACCGGCGGCGGTGTAGACGGCGAGCTGTTGCCGGTACCGTGCCTCTCGTTCTGGGTCCTCGGCGACCTTGTAGTCCACGATGGCCAGGGCGCCCGCGCGGCCCCCCTCCTTGTCGAGGATCACGTCCGCGCGGCCGGAGACGATACCACCGGGGACGTGCAACTGGAAGGGCCACTCGGTTGCCCAGACGCGACGAAGATCGTCGGAGTACTCTGCGACGTAGTTCCGGACGAGGCGATTCGCGGCCTGGTGCATCCGCTCGAAGACTGGGGCGTTCGCGAAGGGGATGTAGAACTCCTCATCGACGAGGGCCGCGAGCCTCCGTGCATCCGGGATCCCGTTCGCGCCGCGGGCGGTCTCTGCGACCTGGCGGAGGACGTGGTGGATGGCCTTCCCGTAGCCCAGCTCGACGGCGAGCTCCTGCGGGAACCCGAAGATGTTCGCGAGGCGATACCGGTGGCCGCATTCCTGATAGAGGGCCACGTCAGAGAAGGAGACCTCGCACGGAGGCGGCTCTTCGGCTTTGGCTGCCTCCGGCGGACCCGGGAGCGGCAGAGGCGCTCGCAACGTCGGGGGCGCACCGGCCACGTCGAGAAGGAAGGGCGACGGCTTGAATCGGTTCTTCTTCCGCTCGAACCAGGAGAGGTACGCGGCATCCCTGGCACGCGTCAGCGCCACGTAGAACAGGCGCCTCTCCTCGGTTTCGCTCCCCTCGTAGCGGTCGCGGACCGTTTGGGGGAAGACCTCCTCCGGCAAGAGCCACTCCTGCGCGCGACCGGTCATCCGCGAGGGAAAGCGGCCCGTAACGAGGGCCGGCATGAAGACGACGGGCCACTCGAGTCCCTTCGCCTGGTGGACGGTCAGGATCTGCACCGCGTCCAGGTCGATCACCGTCTCTCCCTCGAAGTCCTCGTAGGCGTCCCGGGCGTAGTGGAGCAGGTAGTTCGCGAGGCTCTGGAAGTAGAATTTTCCCCGATCGGGTCCACCTCGGAAGACTCGGTTCCCCGCCTCCTCGATGAAGCGCCCCCTCCGCGTGACGTGCTCGTAGTCGGCGAGGATCTGCGAGAAGCGGGCGAATGCGCCGAACCGCGCGGAGCCCTCTGGCGTGTCGATGTCGATCTGGTCCGCGCGCAGCCTGGCGAGCAGCTCGTAGAAGTCGCCGACCAAGCTCACGGAGCGCGCGCTGCGCAGCTCGTAGGCCTTCCAGTCGAGCAGGTACTGCCGAAGATCGGAGACGGGGTCTTTGAGGCCGAACTGGGCGTGCAGCCCCGCGACGATGTGGTCGAGGTCGGCCTTTCGGGTCTGGCCGTACCGTTCGTCGCGCCAGTCCCCGTCCGCCAGCCAGGAGAACGCCTCGCCGAAGATGGAGACCTCGGGTTGCAGGAAGAGCCCTGTGCGGCCGGCGCACGAAAAGGGGATGTGGCGATCGCGCAGCGCCTCGATCAGCGGAGGCGCCGAGGTGCGCACGGAGCGGTAGAGGACGGCCACGTCCTGGTAGCGGTACCCCAACGCGTGCAGGCGTTCGACGGTCTTCGCGACGGTCTCCGCCTCTTCTTCCTCGGTGGCGGCGACCCACGGAACGACTTCCTGCTTCCCGGGTGGGCGAACAGGCTTCATCTCCTTCGCAAGTCGCCCCGAGATGGTCGCCGCGAACTGATTGGCGCGCACCACGATGGTCGGTCGTGAACGGCGATTCTCCTCCAGGGGCAAGGTCTTCGCCCCGGTCCGCCGCTGGGTGAAGGTCACGATGTTCCGGACATCTGAACCGCGCCACTGGTAGATCGACTGATCGTCGTCTCCGACGACGCATAGCTTGACGGGAGGCGAAGCAAGGATCTCGACCAGGCGCTCCTGGGCGGGGTTCACGTCCTGGTACTCATCGACGAACAGGTATCGCAGGGGGGCGTGGACCTTCTGGAAGATGCGCGGGTCCGCCAGGGCCTCGACGGCTGATGAGATGAGCAGGCTGAACGTGAGGAAGTGGAAGCGATCGAGCATCTCGCGGTAGGCGCGGTAGCAGTCGCCTATGTCCGTGCCCTCCAGACGCGACGGGGAGATCAGCTCGTTCCCGATCACGTCGGTCACCCGGGCAAAGTCGGCGATCGGCTTCCAGTGACCCGAGCCGAGCTTCGAAAGTCCGAGGTTGCGGTACTCCCGGGAGAGGATCCCGGCGTGGCGGTGATCGTCGAGGACGTCGTAGTTCCCATACCGCACGACGTGATCCTGAAGGAGACGGAAGCAGTAGCCGTGGATGGTCCCGACGAACATCGCCCCGAGGCGATCCAGGAACGCGGCACCGAGCGCCTCGCCCACGCGCTTCACGATGCGGTCCTTGAGAGCGGCCGCGGCGCGCTCGGTGAAGGTGAACGCGACGATGGAGGCGGGTTCGACACCCTCCGTGATCAGGCCCGCGATCAGGCGGGAGATCGACTCGGTCTTCCCGGACCCGGCGCAGGCGATCACCTGAAGGTCGCCGCCGCGGTGGTTGACGACGTCCTTCTGGGCATCTGTCAGCGAAATAGACGGGGATGCCGGCATGAGCCGATGGCGATCCTCCACTTTGTGGACGCTCTACTTTGCACAGACCACCCGCCCCCCGGACTCGAGGGTCTCCCAGAACGTGAGGTTGTCCTTCAATCCTCGACCGGTGATGTCGGCGCGTCCCAGCGGTTGGGAGGCCGACGGAATGGTCGACCCCAGCGTGTCCGCGACGTGGTCGCGGGCGAGGACGAACATGGCGACCTGGTGACGGGACGCCATGACGCAGAGTCGCCCGGTCTCGAGGTCGAATTCGGAGGGTTTCAGCACGCCGGAGAGGGGGTGGATGATGATCATCACAGGGCGTTCGAGGCCCTGCCAGCGTTCAGGCGTGTCGACGATGACCTCGCCGCGAAGCTCCTGCGGCAAGGCCAGGTCCACGGCAGCGTTCATGGCCCGGTGTGTCGCGCAGATGCCGATGTGCGCCGGCTCCAGTGGGGCGACCTTCCCATCGATCCTCACTCGGGCACCTCGATGTAGGAGGCGCTTGACGAGGCGCGCCGCGTGCTCGGCGAGTTCTCGATCTTCCTCGACAGGTGGACCGTGGTCGGGCGTTGGGACCGTGATCGCGGCGACTGACCCTCCGGCCAGCGACTCGATGGCTCGGTCATGCGCGCTGCCATTTCGCCCATCGACGAGGAGGGCGCGATCACCTGGGGCCGCGTAGGCACCGAAGTCGAAGTCGTAGAACGGTTGCACGAGCTTCACCGCATCGAATGGGAGGCGCCGGCTCGCGGGCAGTGTCAGAGGCTTGCTCAATCCCTCGCGCAGGATGCGATCGGGGGCGGGGGAGTGCGGCGGCCGCCCGGCGGTCTCCCAGCGGGAGACGTCGATGGTCACGACTGGCGGGATCTGGCCCGGATCGCCGATCAGCACGAAACGCTCGCTGACCTTCCCAAGCAGCATGAGGTCGGCCCAGGCCATTTGCCAGGCCTCCTCGACGAAAAGGATGTCGAAGGGCTCGGCGACGTTCACGAGGCCCCACTTCGCGCTGGTCGCCACGACGACGCACGGCCCGACCGGAAGTCGTCCAGAACTCGTCTCCCATGTGACGTTCGGCCCGAACTCCCGCGGCGCGGACTGCCGGCCGGCGAAGCGGATGACCTGTACGCCCGCGTAGTCGCGTGCGAACCGCTCGCAGATGTCGTCCGCCTGCGTGTTGGTCTGGGTGGCTATCGCGACTCGCCTCTTCAGGGCGAAGGCGCGTGCGGCGCCCTTCAGGAGGAGCCAGGTCTTCCCCGACCCAGGGGGGGCCTTCACGAGGGCAAGACGTTCCCGATCGTCGATGGCGCCGAGAAGCGCCTTCTGGACTTGATCCGCCTTTCGACGAATCTCGACACGACGGGTGGCGTCGGACATGACTGCCTCACGAATCGGTTGTCTCGGCGCGGACGAGCGCCCGCCAAGTTGCTACTCGGATTCCTCAACCTGTGCGCCCGGCTTCGCATGGGTCAGCCACGCGCCGGGCACATCCTTGTTCCAGACTGCGCTGCTCTTCAACCTCGGGATGCTCTCCATCGAGGTGGGAAGGAGTCGGACCACACGCCCAATGTACCTGCGGTCGGAGGCCGGATAGACGCGCGTGTAGACGGCCCCCGAGACGTCCTTGAACTGGGCCACAACTTCTACCTGGACGCGCAACTCGCCGGGTCCCGCGGGGACGATCGACTGCACGTGCACCTCTCGCCTCGCAGCGCCGGCCACGCAGAGGTGAGCTCCCTCACGGACTCGCAGGGGATACAGGTCGCGTACCTTTAGCGTCCAGACGGGGTGGGTGACTCTGCCCTCCTTCACCTCTTCGACGGAGACGACCTCCCCCTCGATTCCCTCGCCGTCCGCAATTACCTCCAACTGCATCTCCTTGTCGTCATGTACGAGGGCTGCGACGCGGGCCTCCTCTGATGCCTCGTGCAGGTAGTACATGGCCGCTGCCGCCGCGGGGTTCCGATCCGTCTCCGGAGATGGCGTGAATGGTGGCTCTTCCTTCGGGCCTGGACGCTTCAACTCAAGTCGAAGGTACTGGCTCGCGAGTTGGCGGATGGACTCCTGGGCCAGGCCGGTCACACCACCATTCGCCTCACGGGGATCCTCCCGCAGGCAGGTGATCGAACGCTCCACGAGGTGGAAGCGACGTTCGAGCTCTTCGGTGAGGCTCGCCTGGATGTCTCGAGCCCGGAGACGTGCCCCCTTCTCGTCGGAGTTCTTCACCGCGGCGTTCCAGCCATCTACCAGGTCCTGAAGCTGGTCCCGCTCCAGAGCGGGGTCCAGGCTGCTCCCGATGGAGAGCGCCTCCGCGTCTTGCGCTGCCTTCATCCTGGTGCCCCGCGCGCCCTGGGTCTGGAGCCAGGCCAGAAGAAACCCCAGGTGCCCCTGGCGGACGTCCTCCGCCGGGAACGAGTGACTTTCGCGCAGGACTTCCGTGGCGACCATCACCGTCACCTGACCGGGACGCTTCGCCTCGCGGAAGAGGAACCCGGAGAGCCTGCCCGTTGCGCGAAGCAGCCGACTTCGATCGGCATCCCCCCATCGGGTGAATGCGTAGGTGTAGTTGATGTAGTGGAGCATGTCCAGGTGGCTCGGGTTCGGGAGCCAGAGCTGGCGGAGAGGGACTTCTCCGTCGAGGACCTCGTCGGAATCATCGCTGAAGTCGGGATGATGGAAGTGTGCCAGAAGTAGCGGAGCGACCTCGGAGATCATGTCCCCGACCAGGTCGCGATTGCGAGCCTCTGGGACGGTCCACGTCTTCGGCTTGCGCCCAGGGTGTCCGAGAACAATCCCCCACGGCGAACTCTCTCCTCCCATGCGAACGAACGCCGCGATGAGGATGTCACCATCCGCAGGGAGGGGGAAGTGGAGCGTCGAACCGCGGGGGGCCGGGCGACCGCTCTTCCAGGCTTTCAGCCTTCTCACGATCTCGGCGGAGTTCGAGGTCATGCCCTTTCCTCGCCGTTCAGACGTCGAGCCAAGTCCCTCTCAGCATCGTTCTCGGGAGATGCTCCGTCCAGAAGTTCGACAGCTCGCGGGAGGGAAGTACCGGAGAGGAAGCGCTCAACGTCCTCCCCGAGGATGACCGCTCGTTGCTCTCGGACAGCCGCAGCGAAGCACTTGGGAGCTCTGTCGCAGAACGAGAGGCAGGCGGAGGTGTACTCGGTGTCCGCGCCCTGCACTTCCGCGACGGGGTCGGTCGGCTTGGAATTCCCCAGGTCATTCGCGGTTGTTTCGAGCTGCGCGAAACCGCGTTCGGCTCGCCATGCCTGGTACTTCAGGTCCTCCCCCGCCCGTACTGAGGGACGATTCGATCCAGGCTTCGTGAGCACGAGAAAGCCCTTGTCGTCGCATGTGATGCGGCCGTCCAGCCCGAGCTTCGCGACCGTGAGGCGAAGACCATGCAGGTAGATGCCGGCCTGTGCCCGCGCGCCCGCGAGATCCGCAGTGTCCGTGTAGCCCCCCCTGTCCGGGTACGTCTTGATCTCTCCTACGTGGATCCGAGGAGCGTCGGCGTCATAACGAATGGCGAGGACGTCCACAATGAGGATGGCTTCGGGGAGCATCACGTTGGCCGGGATTCGCAGGGTCGCTCCCGCAACGATCGTGGGGTGGGCATCGTCTCCCTTCGGGGGAAGCGTCCGGACCCCGATACGACGGAGGAATTGCGAGGTGGCGTCGATCGCTTCCTCGATGGTGACCAGCTTCGATCCTCCATTCTGACGGAGTCGCATGTCGCCGAATCCGTCGGAGCCAGCCGGAAGAACGCCGGCGACCTCCATCGCCTCACGAAGACGTGCTGCGTCCTTGTCGAAGAGTCGCTTCTCGAATACGCGGCCTCGCGCGAGGGCGAAGGGCGACTGGCCCATGGTCGGCTTGATGCCGTCCCGCTTGGCGACCTCGCTCATCCGGACGCCTAGCACGGCGGAGATGGTGTTGGCCCCGCACTCTGGATTGTGCGCCCACTGCTCGAAGCGGAGACGCGTATCGCGCCGCTCAGCCATCCTGATCACCGTGCCTTCGGTGAGCCCCCTGCGGTCGGTGGGGGCTCGGACCCAAGTTCCTTCCAATCCTCCCGGTAGCAGTGGTTCTTGCACGCCGCCACCGACCATGTGGAGAACTTCCGCTGGATGCAGGGGCAGAGCTTGGCCAGCCCCTGCTGCCACAGACCCGGTTTGGCCTGGAGCGCCTGGTTGCAGACCTCGACGTACTGCTCGTTGTGGGGGTGCAGGTAACGGCGCGTCATCACGTCCCGCGGCCAGACTAGCGCGAACCCCTCGCGGATCAGGACCTCACCGACATCGGTGCCTTCGGAGGAGCCGAGCCGAACGTAGGCCAACAGACGGCCGCCATGTTGGCGGAATTCGCTGCTCTTGGGTGCGACAGGCTGTAGCGCGAGGAAGATGCGTTGCCCGCGCAGGAGTTCAACCAGACGCGCCCGCGCTCGCTCGCCCAAGGGGCGCGCCTCAGCGAGCGGAAGGGCCTTGGAGTCGAGGCTCGCCTCCGCCTTCTCAGACTCGTGCATCTCCGGGGTGTCCACGCCGCGGAACCGGATGAGCTGCGTCCGCCCGAGCATGCTCACGCGGATCGTATCGCCGTCGATGACCTCTTCGAGCTGGGCCTCCACCGTCACCAACGGGACTGCCTGCTTGGCCGCTTCCCTACGGAGCTGTCGCGGTGAGGACGTCTGGAGTGCCGCGAGGACTCGCGCAGCCATTCCTCCGTGTTCCTCTCCTTCTTCCAGGCCCAGCCAGCGACAGATGTCCGTCAACTGCCGGCGGTTCAGGGCGTCGACGATCTCCTGGAGCGAGATTGAGCGTTTTCTCGAGAGAGCCTTCGCGATGCCGGGGACCTTGAGCCGGGAGTCTTCGATATCCCAGTCGCGGTCCTCGGCGAATGTCCTGATCTGGTCCAGGGACATGTACTCGAAGAGGAAGCACTTGTCCTTCGCGGTCACGCGACGAGCGAAGGTGGATGGCTCGTTCACGAGGGAATCTCCCACGCCATCAGCAGCCCGAAAGAGATGGGATGCAGCACGAAGCGACGCGCTGGACGAGATTGACGGCGCCGAGACTACTCCGCGGTGATCCAGAGCGTCAAGGATGCGAAGTAGGCCGCGAGGGGACCTGGGCGAAAGTGCCAGCCCGGCGCGACCGCTCCCTGCGAAACAGGATGTGGACCAGGTCCGTGGCCTCGCGCCTGGCCTCCTCGCCGCGGCGGTCGTCGCGGGCGGTAGTCTGGACGATCGCGAGGCTGATGTACGCTTTACCAATCAGGTAAATGATTCTTGACGGAACGCCGATGGGGGGTATACTTGGGGTCGTTGCCGTCGGTGCCCACGAAGGACTCGTCAGATGATTGATGTTCTCAAGCTGTAGCCGATGCAGGTGGTGCGTTGGACATCCTCTTCAAGACGACCCGTCTGCAGTCGGACTGCAACGACTCGAAGAGAGCCGTCAAGGCCTATGGGGCGGACGTGGCGAAGCGTCTGCGCCAGAGGCTCGACGAGCTGCGCGCGGCGGCGACGCTGGAGGTGATGTGGTCGCTGCCACAAGCCCACTGCGAGGAGTTGAAGGCGGACCGAAAAGGGCAGTTGTCGGTTCGGCTCCCAGGTGCGCTGCGTCTGATCTTTGAACCAGCGCACGATCCCGTTCCGAAACGCGAGGATGGCGGTCTCGACCGGGTCCAAGTGACGGCCATCCGGATCCTGGAGATCGAGGACTATCATGGCTAGGCGAATCACGAACCAATACACACCTGACCGGGTCTCCCCGCCGGGCGACACCCTGCAGGAGACGCTGGAGGCCCTCGGGCTGTCACAGCTCGATCTTGCTCGGCGTATCGGGCGCACAACGAAGAACGTCAACCAGGTGGTGAAGGGCAAGGCCCCCATCCTCGCTGCGATGGCGATCCAGCTCGAACGTGTCCTCGGTGTGCCCGCGGACTTCTGGCTCGCGCGCGAACAGCACTATCGGGAGTCGCTCGCCCGCGCGACAGCAGACGAGGAACTCGAGGAGGAAACGAACTGGCCGGCCCGCTTCCCCCTCAAGGAGATGATCGGGCTGGGCTGGATCAAGGCGGCAGCGACCGTCGGGCAGCTCAAGGAGTTGCTCCGATTCTTCGGCATCGCCAGCCCTGACCGCTTCGACGAGGTCTGCTCGGCTACCGGGGTGGCGTTCCGGCTGTCGCCCGCATTCAAGGCGGATCCCTACGCCCTGGCCGCGTGGCTGCGCCGTGGTGAGACCGAGGCTCAGGGCATCGAATGCGCACCCTTCGACGCGGCCGCATTCCAGTTGGCTCTGGAGCAGGTGCGCACCCTGACAGCCAAGCTCGGGCCGAACTTCGTGGACGATGTCCAGGCCCTGTGCGCAAAGGCCGGCGTGGCAGTCGTGGTCGTTCCCGAACTTCCGAAGTGTCGCACCAGCGGCGCGACGAGGTGGCTCTCGCCGAGGAAGGCGATGCTTCAGCTTAGCCTCCGGTACAAGAGGGACGATCGCTTCTGGTTCAGCTTCTTCCACGAGGCCGGACACCTCGTGCGACACGGAAGGAAGCTCGTCTTCATTGACGACGGATCTCGAGGCGACAACGCCCTCGAAGAGGAGGCGGACGCGTTTGCGAGAGACCTCCTCATCCCTCCCGCGGACTATCGTCGATTCAGGGCCGAGGCTCGGTTCGACGAGCCCAGCATCCAGCGGTTCGCGCGGTCCCTCCGGATCGCCCCCGGAATCGTGGTCGGTCGGCTCCAGCACGACGAGGTCCTCGAATGGAGCTGGGGCAATCGGCTCGTGCAGAAGTTGGACTGGACTGACCCGTAGGGGTCGGTCCCGGGACACCGTGTCACGGGGGCACCGCCCGATTCGATCAGCATAGGGGGTGACCCATGTTCGACGATCACGCGGAGGGATGGAACCTCGACACCTCGAAGCTGCGCCGCATCCGCGGCATTCTCCTCGGCATGAGGAGTGGTGCGGGCGAGTGGGACTTCTACGGTCGCCTGGCGGGATGGCCCGACCACAAGAAGCCCGCGAACAAGTGGTTCCTGGGCTGCCTCCTGGACTACCAGATGCAGGTCGACCGCGCCTGGGGGAACGCGCTGCTTCTCGCGGAGGACCTCCTGGGAGACCCGCCTGATCTCTGGGAGCGCATCGATTCGATCCCCGAACAGGAATGGATGGAGTTGTGCACCGACCACTCCATCCACCGCTTTCCCCAGGCGTACGTTCGGGTCCGCCGCATCGGCGGGGAACTGCTGGAGCAGTACGAGGGGGACGCGCGGCAGATCTGGGATTCGCCGCGTCCCGACGTCGTCCTCGAACGGTTGATGGACCTGCGCGTTGGTCCGCAGCTCTCCCGGATGATCGTGGGCGGACTGCGCCAGGCGCGGAAGGTGCACGGGCGCGCCGACATCAAGGCGGATGTCCACACCCGGCGGGTACTCGGGCGCGTTCTCCTGGGGCGGATGTCGACGACCGACGAGGCTACGACGCTGTCCCGGTTGGTGAATCCCGCGGACCCGTGGGAACTCGACTACCCCCTGTGGTCGACGGGGCGGGAGTGGTGCAGTGCGAGCGCCCCTGACTGCCCCGATTGCCCACTGCGCAAGGTCTGCGCGGGGCGGGAGTGATGGAGGCGGCCGGCGACCCGGGGAGCATTCCGACGGCGGCGTGCAGGGTCTCTGGCCATCGTCATTCGACTCGACTCCTTCTGTAGGGGATGTGCACGAGCCCCGCGGCCTTCTTCTTGGCCCCCTCGCCGCCGCGGTCGTAGCGGGCGGTCGTCTGCACGTTCGCGTGGCCCGCGCGGTGCTGCACCGTGACCAGGTCCGCGCCGGAGTCGATGAGCGTCGAGATGAAGGCCCTGCGCGCATCGTGCGGGGAGAAGCGCGCGACCCCCGCGCGGTCCGCGAGTTGCTGCACTCTCCAGAGGACCGCCTGGGGCGTCATCCGACGTCGCTGGATCCTCCCGCCCTTCGCGACGGGATGCAGGAGGGGCCCCGGCCCCATGCCGCGGATTCCGAGCCAGTCGGCGATCGCCTGGTGCGCGGCGCCGGCCGCGTAGACGACGCGCGCCTTGTTCCCCTTGCCGCGACGGACCGAGAGCGCACCGGTCTCTCTGTCGAAGTCGGCGACGTCGAGCGCGGTCGCCTCCGCGCGGCGGAGTCCACAGCCGAACAGGATCGCGAGGAGGGGCGCGTCCCGGGGGCCGAGGGGACCTTCCTCTTCGGCGCAGGCATCGAAGAGTGCGCGCAGCACCCCCTCGGTGAGCGCGTGGCCGGCGGCGATCGTCTCGCCCCGCACCGCCTCGACGTCGATTGTCACGGCCGCTGGTACGTC
>CAZYRM010000079.1:0-28286 GCA_964649705.1 uncultured Planctomycetia bacterium | reverse complement strand
AGCCGTACGCCCACACCTTCCCCTCCGCCAAGCTCTTCGAGCGCTACACCGAGGGATACAACCTCGCCGAGTCGTTTTACGGCACCCTCCCCTTCGTCCACTGGATGAACCTCGTCGACGGAGACCCCCTCTGCGCCCCCTACGCCGTCCGCCCCGAGGTCACCGCCGCCGCCCCCGTAGGCGAAGTCAGCGGGGCCGTGAAGCTCCACGTCAAGGCCGCGTCGAGGCGGAAGGATGCCTCGATCGCCCGCCTGGAGCTGTTCGTCGACGGCCTCCGCGTCTCCTCCGCCGAGTCCGGCGAGGCCGACCTGGCGTGGGATACGACCAAGTTCGCGAACGGGCCTCACGAGCTGCTCGTCGCCGCGACCGAGGGGACGCCGATTGCGACACAAGGACACGCGTTCCTCGGGGCCACCGTCGACAACCCCACCCTCCGCGTCATCGGCACCGTCCCCCCCGACGGAGCGACGAACGTCCCCCTCGCCGGGCCGTTCGTGGTCCGCCTCAACCGTGCCGTCGCGAAGGCCGAGGGGATCGCGATTGCGGATGAGGGCGGCACGGCCGTCCCGGCGGCGTTCGAGGTCTCCGAGGACGGCCTCTCGGTGACGATCACGCCCTCCGCACCGCTGGCAGGCGGCCGACAGTTCAAGGCGTCCGTCGCCGCGGGCTGGAAGCCCTCCGAAGGGGAGGCCCTCCCGGAGGGGCTCTCCTGGGGCTTCACCACGACGGCAAAGTCGCTCGCCCTCGCGGCCATGGCGCAGGTCCAGGCCGGCGAGCCGTTCGAGGTCGAGGTCACCCCGAATGACGGGGACGGGAAGGCCATGAGGCCCTACACGGGGCTCGTGAACCTCTCGTCCACCGACCCCGCCGCCCAGGTCCTGCGCACGGGCGCGACGTTTGGCTCCCAGGAGTCGATCACCGTCCCCTGCACGCTCAAGACGCTCGGGCGCACGACGATCACCGCCGTCGACCCCGAGTCCGGGACCCGCGGGGAGGTCCCCGTCGAGGTCGGCCCCGGCCCCGTGAAGCGCCTCGCCATCCTCCTTCCTCCCGGCGGCGTCGCAAGGGGCACCCCCGTGCCCATCGCCGTCGCCGCGCAGGACGGCGCGGGAAACCCCGTCCCCTCGTTCACCGGGAAGGTCGAGCTGTCGATCGAGGGGAACGGCGTCCCCCTCCCCCCAGCCCACGAGTTCGCGGCCTTCGAGCGCGGGAGGCACACCTTCTCGCGCGTCGTCTTCCCCTCGGCGGGCGAGTTCTCCATCTCCGCCAACGGCCCGAACGGGGCTACGGGCTCGCTGAAGGTCCAGGTGGCCGACGCGGGGGTCCGCGGGTGGCTCTGGGCGGGTCCGTTCGGCCCCTCCAAGGGGACGCCCGCCATCGACCCCGACGCCCTCGGCGGCGAGGCGAAGCTCGCGCCGGCGCCGGGCCTCACCACGAAGGGGAAGCGCTGGACGCCGATGCTCTCGGGGGGCGACGGGGTCGACCTGACAGCCTCGATGCCCAAGGACCAGGGGGTCGTCTACGCCGTCGTCTACGTCGACTCGCCCTCGGAGCGCGAGGCCGAGCTCTGGTTCGGGAGCGAGAACTTCGCCCGAGTCCTGTGGAACGGCGCGGCGCTGCACAAGGTCGACAAGAAGCGCGCCCACACGGCGTTCGAGGACCACGTGAAGGGGGTCAAGCTGGCCAGGGGCGTGAACCGCCTCGCGGTGAAGCTCCTCTACGAGGGGGCCGGCGTGAGGTTCTCCGCGAAGTTCGTGGGCAGCGACGGGAAGCCGTTTGGGGACCTCACCTACAGCGTGGCGCCGCCCGACGCCCCTCCGAAGGCCACGATCGCGGGCTGCGTGCGGGTCAAGGGCCAGCCTGTCCCGGGCGTCCCCGTCGCGCTGTCCGGGCACGAGAAGCTCTCCACGACCACCGGCCCCGACGGGCGGTTCGAGTTCACGGGGCTCGCGCCGGGCGCCTTCACGATCAAGCCCTCCCTGCCGAAGGTGACGTTCGACCCGGAGGGCCTGAAGATCGACCTCGCCGCCGAGGACGTCCTCGACGCGGTCTTTGGACTGTCGGACTCGGTGCCTCCGGCGGTCAAGCTGCTCGCCCCGAAGTCCTCCGCGAAGGCCGCGGGCATGACGCTCCTCTCCGCCGAGGCGGGAGACAACGTCGGGGTCCGCTCCGTCAGGTTCCTGGTGGACGGGGAGGCGGTCGTGCCGCCCATCGCGAGGGCGCCGTACCAGGCCTCCATCGACGCGAACTCGCTCCCTCCGGGGACGCACCGCCTCGTCGTTGAGGTCGAGGACCTCTCGGGGAACCGCGCGGAGACGAAGCCGCTCTCGCTCACGGTCGTCGTCGACAAGACGCCTCCCGTCGCGCAGGTCGCGCACCCGAAGTCGGGCCAGACGGTGAAGGAGAAGATCGACCTCGCGGCACGCGTCGGCGACGATGTCTCGGTGGCCTCGGTGCAGTGGTACGTCGACGACAAGGCCGTCGGCGGGCCGCAGACCGCGGCGCCCTGGAGCGTCCCGTGGACGCCGGACCGCAACGCGAAGGGGAAACACGTCGTGAAGGCCGTCGTGAAGGACAGCACGGGGAACACGGGCGAGGCCCAGGTCACGATCGAGGTCAAATAGTGGAGCAACGTCGCATCCTGGCGACGGTGACTGAGGAGCAGACCTGCCCGATGTACGTTCGGGGGGACGGGATCACCTTCTCCCTCCCCGGCGTCCTCCTGGCCGAGACCTCCGCGGTCTGCGCCCTGGCGATCGTGAACCTGGTCCCCGTCGCGAAGGAGCTGTCCGAGAAGTCGGCCGGAGAGGCTGACGCGACCGAGCCGCCCATCGTCAAGTGCCCAGGCTGCGGGACCCGCTGCAGCGCCACCTTCAAGGTCGAGTCGATCACCCAGCGGCTCGAGGCGGGGAGCACGATGGTCTACCACCGGCGCATGGAGACCATCCGGGAGGTCCTCTCGAAGAACCCCATCTTCCAGGCCATCCCGACGTCGCACTACGAGTCGCTCCTCCCGCTCTTCAAGGAGAGGGTCATCGCCGCGGGGACGAGCATCCTGCGGGAGGGCGGTCCCGCCGAGGGGCTCTTCATCGTCGTGGACGGCGAGTCCGAGGTCGTCCGCAAGGACGCGACGGGCCAGGAGCAGGTGATCGCGGAACGCGGCTCCGGGGAGTGCTTCGGCGAGATGTCGCTCCTCTCGGGCGAGGCGGCGACGGCGACCGTGCGCACGAAGTCGGAGACGACGTTCCTCTTCGTCGAGCCCCGGGACTTCCGCCAGCTCCTCGTGCGGTTCCCCGCCATCGCGCAGGCGCTGGCGAGGCTCCTCGCGCGCCGCGTGGCGAGCACGAGCCAGCGGGTGCTCAGGGAGCTCGAAACGGGGATCATCGGCAAGCTCGACATGATCGACGCCGCCGACCTCGTGCAGGCCCTCTCGCTCTCGGGGAGGACCGGGACGCTGGTCGTGCGCCGCGAGGGCGAGGACTTCCGCCTCGCCATGAAGGAGGGGCAGCTCGTCTCCGCGAAGCTCGGGGATCGCGGCGGGACGAAGGCGTTCTTCGCGTTCCTCAAGTGGAAGTACGGCGTGTTCCGCTTCGAGCCCGGCGACCCGCAGGGGGAGGCGAACCTCTCGGGCGACACGATGGCGCTCCTCCTCGAGGGGATGCGCCAGGCGGACGAGGCGACGAAGTAGGCTCTACGACCTCCAGAGCTCCTGCGCGAGCGGGATCGAGGCGGCGAGGCCGACGACGAGCCCGACGACGAGCAGCAGGTAGAAGCAGAGGTAGAACGCGATCCGCCCGCCGCGCATCGCCTCGCACCCCAGGACCTGCTGCCAGCGCGTCCACCTCCCCACGCGGCGCGGGGCGCCACCGGTCTTCGTCCATGCGTACTCCTCGAGCGTCTGCAGCGAGAGCGCGTCGCCCAGGCGCGCGACCTCGGTCGTCCATGCCCGTCCCGCGGGGACGAGGCTGCGGACCTTCTCGGCCTCCACGGCCGCGGAGTACTGGGAGAGGACTTCGAACCCCCCGAGGACGACGCCGAGGGCCGCGAGGGCCCAGAGGAGCGGCTCGCCGGTAAAGACCGCGGCCGACAGCGTCAGGAGGACGACGCCGATCCCGACGGCGAGCCCCAGCCGCGGCGACACGGAGGAGGCGATGCTCGCGAGGACGCGGGCGCCGTCGAGGGGAGGGATCGGGAGGAGGTTCAGGAGGTTCAACGCGGCGTTGAGGAGCACGACGCCGAGGAGGACGCCGTGCTCCCGCCCCGTGAGGTACCAGGCGGCCAGGATCGGCGCCGAGGCCAGGACGCCCCAGAGCGGGCCCGAGAGGGACGTATACGCCAGCGCGTCCCGGTCCCTCCAGAGGGTCTCGGGAACGGTTGCGGCGCCCAAGAGGGGGATGAAGTAGACGCCGCGCACCTTCATGCCGAGCCGGACCATCGCCCACACGTGCCCAAGCTCATGGCACAGCAGGAGCGCGACGAAGAGGCCCGCGCCCAGCCAGCCGCCGTAGCGCTCGGAGAGGAGGAGCTTGTAGAGGAGAAGAGAGCCGATCACGAGGGCGACCTGGACGGGGGTGAAGAACGTCTTCGCCGAGACCCCGACGCGTCCGGCGAGCTCCACATCGGTCCCGGGCTCCTCGACGACCACCTCGGCGGGCGCCCCGCGGCGCCAGACGAGCGGCTCCACCTCGGAGAGCCCGGCGCGCTCGCTCACCATCCAGAGGAGGAACGGGGTCATCTCCACGTCGACGACGGCCGTGTCGATCTTCCTGCCGTCCGACTGCTCCTGGATGCGTCCCTGGAACAGGTGCGACAGGGCGACCCGCTCGCCGGCAAGAGTCTGGACCGTGACGTAGCTCAGGACGTGGGCCTCAATCCGCACGAAGTGGACGCGGACCTCCTCCACCTCCTCCCACGCCACGTGGACCACGCGCTCGCCGTCGGTCCACTCGAACCCCCGCTCGTCCACGCCGACCCAGCGTCGCCGACGCGCCCGAACGAACCGCACGGCGCCCGCCAGGCGGAAGGTCGCGATGAAGCCGAACGAGAGGATGAGCACCAGGATGAAGGGGACCTGCGCCTCGGGGAGGACGTTCCGTCGGAAACCGAACACGAGGCCGAGGTGGAGGCCCCCGATGAGCGCGACGACGACGATGGCGGAGAGGATGGCGGCGGCGGCGGTCCCGCGGCCTCGGAACAGGATCATGGCGTCATTCTCCCCTGCGCGATCCCGCGCGTCAAGGCGCCCCGGGACGGGTCGTAATCCTTGCGCGCACCCCCGAGCGGGCCTACATTCGACCGCGATGAGCCCCCCCGCACCGGCCCCCTGGGTCGTCGGCCACCGCGGCGCCTCCGGCGTCGCCCCGGAGAACACGATCGCCGCCTTCCAGGAGGCCATCGACGCCGGCGCCGCGATGTGCGAGCTGGACGTCCACCTCACCAAGGACGGCGTCCCCGTCGTCATCCACGACGAGCGCGTCGATCGGACCACGAACGGCGTCGGCCCCGTGGCCGATTGGACCCTCTCCGAGCTCAAGCACCTCGACGCGGGGATGTGGTTCGACCGGCGGTTCCGCGGACAGAGGATTCCAACGCTCAGGGAGGTCCTCCGGTTCGCCCGCGGGAAGATGAAGCTGTTCCTCGAGCTGAAGACGAACAAGACGGACTACCCGGGGATCGAGGAGGCCGTCCTCACGGAGGTCCGCGAGGAGTCGATGGCCGAGGAGGTGATCGTCGGGTCGTTCAACGCGCGGACGGTCGCCCGCGCGAGGGGGATCGCGCGCGGCATCTCGGTCGGGGGGATCCTCGAGGACTTGCGCGGCCTCGACCGCTTCCTCGAGGAGACGGGTGGGGTCGACGTCCTGTCCGGCGGGCACGTCTGGGCGAGCGACGAGACGGTCGGCCCGGTGCACGCCCGACGGCTCCCGCTCTTCCTCTGGACCGTGAACGAGGAGGAGGAGATGCGGCGGTGCGCGCGGCTCGGCGTGGTGGGCCTGATGTCCGACTTCCCCAAGGTCCTTGCGAGGGTCCTCGCGGAGGGGCTCGGGGGCGGCGAACCGGGGGTGGCATGAGGCAGCTCCTCTTCGTGAACGGGGACGTCCACACCATGGACCCGCGGCGCCCGCGCGTCGAGGCGGTCTGCGTGCGCGGAGACACGATCACGGCCGTGGGGACGTCGCGCGACGTGCTCTCGTGGAAGGAGCGCGGCGACCGGATCGTGGACCTCCGCGGGAGGCCGCTGGTCCCGGGGTTCATCGACGCGCACGCGCACTTCCTGTCGCACGCGCTGGGGCGGAGGCGGCTCCGCCTGGAGCAGATGGGCAAGGACATGGTCCTGAAGGGCGTGTCGGACGCCGCGCGCCGCCAGCCCCGGGGGGCGTGGGTCCTGGGGCGGGGGTGGAACCACCACCTGTGGGCGCCCAAGGTCCTCCCACACCGACGGGAGCTGGACCGGGTCGCCCCGGAGCACCCCGTGTCGCTCGTCTCGCACGACGGGCACGCGATCTGGGCGAACACGCGCGCGATCGAGGCCGCGGGGATCGACCGGATGAGGAAGGACCCGCCGGGAGGGAGGATCGTCCGCGACGAGGACGGGACGCCGAGCGGGGTGCTGTTCGAGCACGCGATCGAGCTGATGCTCGCGAGGATTCCTCCGCCGACCCCGCAGACCCGGCGGGAGGCGGTGGCGTCGATCGTCCCGCTCGCCCATTCGCTCGGTGTCACGAGCCTCCACGTCATCGAGGACCACGACTCGCTGACGACGCTCGCGGAGATGTGGAGGGACGGGGAACTCCCGCTGCGCGTGGCGTTCTTCGTGCCGGTCGAAGGGTGGAAGACGACGAAGCGGAACGGGATCCGCAGCGGGTTCGGGGGGGACCGGTTCCGGATCGGAGGGGTGAAGATCTACGCCGACGGGACGCTCTCCTCGCGGACGGCGGCGATGCTGGAGCCGTTCTCGGGGGGCCGGGACCGCGGGCTGCTGCTCGTCTCGGCGAGGGAGATGCGGGAGGTGGTCCGCGACGTGAACGCGGCGGGGCTGTCGGTGATGGTCCACGCGATCGGGGACCGGGCGGTCCGTTCGGCGCTGGACGCCTTCCAGGGGGCCCTGAAGCACGCCCAGAAGTGGGACCTCCGCAACCGGGTGGAGCACGCGGAGGTCATTTCGGCCGCGGACATCCCGCGCTTTCAGCGGCTGGGGGTGATCGCGAGCATGCAGCCGAACCAGATCTTCGCGGACATCTCGACCGCGGAGAATCTGTGGGGTCGGAGGCGCTGCGCACGGGCGTTCCCGTTCCGCTCGCTGTGGCAATCGGGGGCGATCCTGACGTTCGGGTCGGACTGCCCCGTGGAGGACCTCCCGCCGCTCCCGAGCATCTACGCGGCGGTGTCGCGCACTCGGATGGACGGGACGCCGGCGGGGGGCTGGAACCGCGAGGAGGCGCTGACGGTCGAGGAGGCGGTCTGGGCGTACACGATGGGGGGCGCCTACGCCTCGCACGAGGAGGACCGGAAGGGCTCGATCACGCCTGGGAAGAGCGCCGACCTCGTGGTGCTCTCCAGGGACATCTTCCGAGGCTCGCCCCGGTGCATCCTGGAGGCCAAGGTCGACCTCACCGTCTTCGACGGAGAGATCGTCTACGAGCGGTAGGACTCCCCTACCGCGTGACGCTGTCGCGCCAGTCGAGGTAGCGCTTCATCGTGGCGGGCGTGGTCTGGGGCTGCACCTTCTGGCGGGCGCGCTCGAAGTCTGCGAGCGTGATCGGGCGCAGCTTGATCTCGTACCCCATCGCCTGCTCGATCCCCTTCGTGACGAGCTCCGGGATCGCCATGTTCATCTCGACGATCATCCGGTTCGTCACCTCCTTCGAGAAGGCCTCCAACTCGCGGCCGCTGTAGCCGTCCGTCATTTCGGCGATCTTCCCAAGGTCGGTCTCGATCTGGAACCCCTTCCGCGCAAGGTGGATGTCGAGGATCTCGCGCCGCGCGGGCAGGTCCGGGAGCGGGATCAGGATCTTCTTCTCGAAGCGCGACAGGATCGCCGCATCCAGGTCCCAGGGGCGGTTCGTCGCCAGGATCGTCAGGACGTAGACCCCCTCCGTGCCCTTCTTGTCGAGGCCGTCCAGTTCGGAGAGGAACGTCGAGAGGACCTGACGCTCCGCCCCCGTCTGCTCGCCCCGATCGCGGCTCGCCGTGAGAGACTCGAACTCGTCGAGGAAGACCACGGCGGGCGACTTCTCGCGGGCGACCGTGTAGAGGCCCGTGATCAGCTTCGCCGACTCGCCGAAGTACTTCGAGAGGATGCCGGCGATCTTGGCGTTGAAGAAGCAGCTCGATCCGCCGTCCTGGCGCTTGACCGCGTTCGAGATCGCCGCCGCGAGGAGCGTCTTCCCCGTGCCCGGGGGGCCGTACAGGAGGAAGTTCGACCAGCCGGCGAGGCTCACTCCCGCGGGACGCTTCGCGAGCGTCATCCCGAGGGCGTACTTCAGCTCCTGCTTCGTCTCCGCGAGGCCGCCGATCTCGTCCCAGGTGACCTTCGAGACGTGGATCAGGGACTCGACCGTGCCGCGGATCTCGGCGTCGACGGCGGACTTCGCGGCGCCGTCGGACGGGGCCGCGGACGAGGGGGCCTTTTCATCCGTCGCTTCCTTGGAGGCCGACTTCCGCTTCGCCTGCTCAGCAAGCTCGGGGAGGTTCTTGGCCTTGTTCAGGAGGTGACGGACCTTCTCCTTGCGCAGTTCGGAGAGCTGGCCGTCCTTGGTCTCCTTGGCCGCCTCGGTGAGGTACTCGGCGGCCTTCATGAGGCAATACTGCGAGCGCTTCAGGTCGTTCGCGCCGAAGGCGTCGAGCGCCTGCTTCTCGTAGTCCTCGGACTGCTTCAGGTTGAATTCGAGCGCCACGCTATCCCTTCAGCTCGTCTTCGATCTGCTTGATGCCCTTGGAGATCTCGGCGTCGAGCTTCTGGCCATCCTCGGCCATCACCTGCTCGTCGATCATCTTGTCGATGTCCTTGTCGGAGACGAGGTCCTCCGAGCTCTCCATGTTCGTGTTGATGGAGTCCTGCGTCATGTCCAGCATGAGCTGCATCCGCTCCTGGATCGTGTTCGCCCGCTGGAAGGCCTCCTCGGTCTGCTTGGCCACCTGGACGTAGTCGACGGACTTGTAGACCGCGGCGATCGACTGCGCGAAGGTGCTCATCGCCTTCGCGAACTCGGAGTCGCTCTCGGCCTGCTTCTTGATCTGGAGCGTCATCTCGAGCGAGAGGAGCTGCCGCTCGCGCATCTTGACGACCGTGGCCGTCTTCTTGATCAGGCCCTTGAGCTGCTGCAGCGTGGCGAGGTCGCCGATCCGCTTCGCTCGCTTGGCCTGGTCGATGTACGAGCCCGTGAATTGCTGCTGCTCCCGGATGTTCTTCTTGATCTGCGCGATCGTGCGCTTCATCTCGATCTCGCGCTCGAGCCGCTTCTCTTCGTCGCTCTTGAACCAGCCCATCTGGCATCTCCTGTATGTCGCCCCTTCGGGGCTCCGATTCCGGGTTTCGCATGCGCACCCAGGGGCTGCGCCCTGGGCTGTTTCATGGCGCCCCTTCGGGGCTGTGTGGATCGACAGTTCGCCTACACGTCCGTCGACTCTTTCCAGTCGAGGTACTTCCGCATGGACTCGTCGGTGGTCTGCGGCGAGATCCGCGCCCGCGCCGTCTCGAAGTCGCGAAGGGCGAGGTCGCGCACCTGGATCCGGTATTTCTTCACCTCGTCGAGCCCCTCGTCGATGAGCCTCGGGATGTCGCGGTTCATGTCCGCGACCATCCGGCTCGTCACCTCCTTGCAGAAGCGCTCGATCTCGCGGCCGCTGTACCCCTTTGTCATGTTTGAGAGCGTCTCGTAGTCCACGGCCGTGCGGAACCCCCGCTTGTCGAGGTGGATCTTCAGGATCTCCGCCCGCGCGCGGTCGTCCGGAAGCGGGATCAGGATCTTCTTCTCGAACCGCGAGAGGATCGCCGCGTCGAGGTCCCACGGGCGGTTCGTCGCCGCGATCGTCAGGACGAAGATGTCGCGTCGGCCCTTCTGGTCGAGCCCGTCCAGCTCCGAGAGGATCGTCGAAAGGATCCGCCGCTCCGGCCCGCTCTCGTTGGAGTCCCGGCTCGGGCAGAGCGACTCGAACTCGTCGAGGAAGATCACGGAAGGGTTCGTGTCCCTCGCCACGCCGTACAGCTCGCTGATGAGCTTCGAAGACTCGCCGAAGTACTTCGAGACGACGCTCGAGACCTTCACGTTGAAGAAGACTGACCTCACCCCCTCGCTGTTCGTGACCGCGTTCGAGGTCGCGGCGGCGAGGAGCGTCTTTCCCGTCCCGGGCGGGCCGTAGAAGAGGATGTTCTTCCAGCCGGAGAGGACGATCCCCGCCGGCTGCAGGGCGAGCGTGATGCCCAGGGCGTACTTGATGTCCTGCTTCGTCTCCTCGAGGCCGCCGATGTCCTTCCACATCACCGGCGAGGCCGTGATGAGCTGGTCGATCGCCTGCCTCAGCTCGTTCTTCGGACCGTCCTCCGTGGCCACGGCCTTCCCCGAGGAGGCCGTCCCGGGCGCCGACGCCCCTCCCCCGCCCCCCGTCTCGGCGGGGACGTTGATGTCCGAGATCTGCGTCTCGCCGGACCTGAGGCGCTGCGCGTAGGCGCGCCACTTGAGCGCGCGATCCTTCCATCGGACCTCCGCGTCGCGCCCCGGCGCGTCCTCCGCGTAGAGCGTCGCGAGCTTCGCCGCCGTGTCGTACATCGTCGAGGCCTTCGCGTACTCCTTCTTCTCGTACGCGGCCTTCGCCTTCTCCACGGCGTCGCGGATCTGCGGCGTGTAATCCACCTACTCCAGCTCCTTTTCCTTCACGATCCGCTTCGTGACCCTCTCTTCCGCCTGCTTCAGGCCCTGCTCGAGGTCGGGGATCGACCCCTCGTCCATTCGGGACCAGATGTCGAGCAGCTCCGAGCCCTCCTTGCCGACCTCCTGCTCCAGGTTCACCTCGGCGCCCTCGGCGACCGAGAGCGTGTCGTTCAGCTTCTGGAGATACACCTCGTACGTGATCTTGTCGTCCTCCAGGAGCTTCACCAGCTCGGTGTCCCTGAGGAGGTTCATCATCGAGAGCTTCCCTTCGCTGTCGCGGTCGCGCCGCTCGACGGCGTGGCGGACCGCCTGGAGGGTGAGCAGCTCCTTCGACACCCGGGCAAAGTCGGCGTTCGCCATCTTGAGCTCGAATCCCGCGGCCTGGAAGCGCCGCGCGATCTGCCGCCGCTTCCACGGGCTCTTCTCCTTCGCGCCCTCTCCGAAGATCTCCTTCCGCCTGACGTCCAGCCCCTCGATCTTCTGGATCGACTGCTTCTCCCGGATCCCGAGGCGCATCTCCTCCGACCGCACCTCCTCGAGCGAGAGGTCCGCGAGACCGCGCTCCTTCCTGAACCAGTCGAAGATCCCCACCCTACGCCTGCTCCGGCTTCTCCTTCTCCTTGGGCTTCCCCTCGGCCTCCTTCAGGCCCGCGTCGAAGTCCATCGCCCCCTCGTCCATCGCCTCCCAGGCCTTCATGACGCTCGAGCCCTCCTTGCCGAGGTCTTCCATGGCATAGGCGGGGTCGTTCGCGATGCCGAGCAGCTCGTCGCATTTGGTGAGGAACAGCTCTTCCGTGATCTTCTCGTTCTCGAGGAGCTTCGCGATCTCGGTCATGTTCTTCTCGTTCAGGTTCGAGAGGATCGACGAGGTCGCCGTGCTCGTGCGCTCGCGGATCGCGCGGATGCGCGACAGGAGCATCAGCTCCTTCGAGAGCATGTTCAGGTCGCGGTCGACGAACTTGATCCGCGTCATCAGGTCGTTGAACCGCCGCGCGTAGATCTTGCGGCGCTCGGCGCTCTTGACCTTCGCCCCTTCGCGGAAGATCTCCTCCTTCTCCTTGTCGAACTTCTCGATCTGCGCGATGAGCTGGTTCTCGCGGATCTCCTTCCTCCGCTCCTCGAGGCGGATCTCCTCCATCGGGATCTCCATGATCCCGCGCTTGTGGCCGAACATCTCCTTCAGGAAGTCGAGCATGGCATCACCCTTCCAGCATCTTTTCGATGTCGTCGGTCTTGGCCTCCTCGGTCTTCGGAGGCTCTTCCTTGGCCTTCGCCTCGTCCGCGACCTTCGCCGCCTCGATCTCCGCGAGGAGCGGGTCGTTCGCGTCGATCTCCTGCTCCACCGCGTTGTTGATCTCGGAGAGGATCTCCTGCTCCGCGGAGTCGAGCGTCGGGGTCTCCAGGCGCACGCCCATCCCCTCCGCGGCGACGGCCGCCTCGTTCAGCTTGTCCATCTCGGTCCGCGCGACGAGGGCCCCCTTCTCGAGCGCCTCCCGGTCCGGCAGGTTCTCGACCTGGGCCTCGCGGATCACCTCGAGGTTCTGGATGTGCGTCCCGTAGATCTTGATGCGCTTGTCGTAGATCGCGACCTTGTTGTTGATGTCGGCGACCTTCGCGCGCACGTCCTTGATCCTCTTCACGAGGAGGAGCTTCTTCGCCTCCGACGTCTCGTTCTTCGCCTGGTCGAAGATCTCCTTCTCCTTCGCGGCCAGGACGTCGACGTCCATGAGCGCCCGATGGCGACGCTCCTCGTCGCCGCGGCGCAGCTCCGAGAGCTCCGAGAGGGCCTCCGCCGGGTCCTTCCCCTTGAGGAAGTCGTTGGGATCGGCCGAGGGGTCCATCCCGAGGAGCTTCTTGATCCAGTTCATCGGCATCCCAGCTACTCCGTGACGTCCGCGCCCTGGCCGTAGTCGCGCACGAGGCGCGCCTCGTTGCCGGGCAGGAGCCGGACGAACTTGTCCTTCGACGGCATCGCCTCGAAGGCCTTCCTCACCTGGATGGGATCGACGCCGAGCGACCCCGCGACGTACCGGTCCGTCATCTGGTCCATCAGCAGCTCGAACGTGTGCCCCTCCACGAACTCCGACACGCGGCCGACCAGCTCCTCGGAGGAGTTGAGGTCGAACATGCGGAGCGAGTCGCCCCAGCGCTGGTCGGGGGCCGGATTCAGGATCCAGCTCCGGTCGCGGTACTCGACGAGGCAGACGAGGGCGTTCCCGGAGTTCGACGCGCGCGACTTCGCCTCGTCGTTCCACCCCGTCGGGGAGAAGGCGGAGACGTAGTAGAAGACCTGCGGGTGGTGCACCCAGGGGCCCATCGCGTCGATCAGCTCCTGGTACGAGCACTTCCGCGCCGATCCGCCGTCCCGGACGTGCTCGTCGACGGGGTTGACCGAGAGGCCGAGCACGATCACGCGCGGCGTCTTCCCGCCGAGCAGCTCCCGCGTGAAGACCTCGCAGAGGAACGCCTTGTTCGTCGGCATCTCCTCAAAGACGCGCTTGTGGCCGCGGGTGACGTACTGGTTCACGGCGCGGCGTACGGCCTCCTGGCCCGGGTCGAGGACGTGCGACTCCCGGTTCTTTTCGTCGGCGTCGAACCAGCGGTTCTCGAGCGGACTGAAGATCCCGTAGAGGGCGTGGACGTTCCGCTGGAGCCTCCCGACGTAGGCGTGCTCCAGCTCCTTGGCGCCCGTGCGCGTGATCGCGCCCGCGGCGAGCGGCCTGGGCTCCTCGGCCGCGGCGGGCCCTCCGGCGGTCCCCGCGGCCTCGGCGGGCTCCGCGTGAGCCACGCACTCGCGCTTCCCGCGCCGCCAGCAGAGGCGGCAGATCGGGGCGCCGCAGAGCGAGCACTTCCACTGGGGCAGGAAGGTCCCCGCCACGCTCATGTACGTCGTCTGGCAGACGCCGCAGGTGTTCGTCGCGGTCGGGTCGTTGGCGAGCGATTCGTCAGGCATTCGTGGTTCCTAGAGCGGTTCGCGGACGAGGAAGAGGTCGTACACCTCGTGCGGGGTGAAGCGGCCGACGTCGATCACGGCGTCCGCGCGGTTGCGATTGGCGGCCTTCCAGAACAAGAGGTACCTCCCGCTCCGGTCGATCCCGCAGATGAGGTCGCTTGCGGCCGCGACAAGCGTCACGGAGTACGCCCCCGCCTCGTAGGGCCACTCGAGGTTCTGCCCGATCACGCGCGACTGCACGCAGTGGTCCTTCGTCGCGTAGAGGAGGAACGGGATGCTGCCGATCTTCGCGAGGTGGAGGGCGAGGATCGGGTCGTTCCGGCGCACGACCTCCTTGCCCCGCGTGGGGTCGTTCTTCCTCCAGACGAGGATCGCCCCCTCCTTCCGGGGGAATCGGTCGTCGCTCCCCGTGCTCGCGTAGATGTTCTCGTTGCCGATCGCGAGGCCCGTCACGGGGAGGCGGCTCGCCGGCAGGAGCGTCGTCGGCGCGGGGCCCGGATTCTCGGGGTCGAGTCGGTGGACGCTGTTGCCGGCCGCGAAGTAGACAAGCCCGTCCCCTCCGGGCTGCACGGCGCGCACGGTCCGCGCCTCGCGCGTCATCTCGTGGTAGAGGAGGCCGCCCGGCTGCCCGGGCCGCTCCATGTCCCACCTCGCAATCCCGAACTCCGAGTGCGTCGCGAAGAGCCACCGGCCCTGGATCGCCGCCGCGTTCGCGCCGCCACGAGGCTTCACGTCACTCGGGAAGGGGTAGAACCTCTGTGCGGCCTTTCCCTCCACGTCGGCGACGAAGATCCCGCGCTTCGTCCCGGCCAGGGCGAACTTCCCGTCGGGCAGCGTCTGGACCCGGACGGAGCGGAGCGACTCCTCGAAGCGGATCTCGCGGGAGGGCTTGGACGGATCGGCGGGGTCGAAGGCGATTGCCAGGTTCCCCGCGGCGAGCCAGACTTCGGAGGCCTTCTCGGCCGGGAGGTCGTCCTTGGTCTCCGCATCCTCGGGCGCGATCGCCGTGAAGAACCGCCCGACGGTGTTGACCAGCTCGTCCCCCCACTTCCCCACCGCATCGGCCAGCTCGCCGGGGGAGAGGTTCTGGAGGTCCTGGTCGACGAGCTTGAGCACGAGCATGTCGCGGAGCTTCGGGTCCTGGACCTGGGCGATGATCGCCTGGATGTCGCCGTCCTTGAGCTTCCCGGCGATCTGCTGGACCTTCTCCTTCTGCTGCTGCTGCTTGAGGAGGACGTCCTCCTGCTTCCGGATCTCCGCCTCCTCGTGCCGGTCGCGCGCGACCTTCTCGTCGAAGTCCCGCGAGAGGAACGCGGGCAGTCCCGCGAGCCCCTTCCAGGCGAGGCCGTGGCGGAAGAGCTCCCCCTCGAGCGCGCCGCCGAGCTCCTCGTTCAGGTCGCCGAGCTCCCCGGGGCGGAGGAGCGTGGCCATCGGGTGCTTCTTCGCGAGGGAGGCGAGGGCTCGCTGGATACCGACCTCGAGGCGCCGTCGGACGTCCTCGCGGACGATACGCGGGGCGTTCGCGGGGATGCCGCGGACGAACTCCGCGACCTGGCCCGCGTCCTCGGCATCGAGGGCGACGAGGACCTCGGCGGTCGCCTCGCACGAGAGGCCATCGGCCGAGGCGAGGCCCGGGATGCGGAACGGAAGTCCGAACGAGCCGGTCTTCACGACGACGGCGCTGAACTCGCCGGCGAGCTTCTCACCGGGCTTCGCGAGCCTGGGCGCGGCGGCGGAGGCGCTGACCCACGCGACGGCGTCAAAGGGGACGTCGTAGCGCTTCTGGAAGAAGCCATCCATCTCGGCCGAGGAAACGCGGATGGCGACCACGTCCTGTTCGGCGAGCCTGTCCTTGATCTCCGTATTGGACATTCGGGGCGGACCTCCACTCCCCTGGCTGGGACGGCTCGCGGTGGCGTGACGGAAGGTGCGACACTCGCTGGGAGCGAGTATATCGCACCCTCCGATGGGGAATCAAGCGGAGGGGACGACGGCCGGGCGAACGCCGCGCGGAGGATCACTTGTTCTCGTCGTTCTTCATGTCCTCCCGGCTCAGCTTCCAATCGCCGGTCGGGTCCTTGAAGAAGATGTAGTCCAGCGTGGCGGTGTTCGTGCTCTCCGACCCGTCCTGCCCTTCTGTCGTGACGTCGCACACGAGATGGACCGGGTACCCGTCCACGGCCTCTTCGATGTTCGGAGCGTTGATCTTCTCCATCGGCGCGTAAGTGAGGGACTTGTAGTCGAACGACCACCGGATCTTGGTGGAGATCCCCGGCGCGGTCTTGTTCCCGAGCTTCTCCCCGTCCTTGAATGCCTGGGCGCCCCACCCCTTCTTCATCTCCTCCTCGAAGAGCCGCTTGACGACGGCCTCCGGGGGGGCTTTGGGGTCGCGCTTCGGCGCGAGGAGCTTCGGGGGCACCTTGCCGCCGCCGGCCTTGGGTCCCTCGGCCACGGCCTCCTCCCCCGCCACGAGGGTCGCGCCGGACCCCTCGATGTCGAATCCCTTCGGCCAGCGCGTCTTCTCGTCGTACTTCGCGTCGCGGAAGCGGCACCCCTCGAACTCCGCGAACCCGGGCCCCGCGATCTTCGCGCCCCTCAAGTCCGCCTCGCGGAAGTCGCAGTTGCCGATGCTCGTAACGGGGAGGGCCTTCAGCCCGCGCAGGTTGGCCTTGCGGAACGTCGCGCCCGCCATCCCCCAGAGCACCTTGAGGTCCTGCCCCTCCAGGTTGGCGGAGGTCAGGTTCGCATCCATCAGGCGCACGTCGTCGAGGCGCGCGCCGCGCAGGTCGGCCCCCGTGAGGTCCGCCCCGTCCAGCCGCGCGTTCGTGAAGTCCACGTCGCGCAGGTCCGCGTACGACAGGTCGCACTCCATCAGGTTGACGCTCATGAGGACCGCCCCCTTGAGGTTGGCGGCCGCGAGGTCCTCGGAGCGGAGGTCCCTGCCGCGCCAATCGACGCCCTGCAGGTCTCGGCCCGAGCCGACCTTCGGCGCCTCCGGCTCGACCTTGGGCGCCTCGGGTTCCTTCACGGGCGGGTTCGGATCGACCGCGGGAGGCGCCGGGTCCTTGACGGGAGGTTTCGGGTCCGGCGCCGGCTTCGGGGCCTCCGCGACGACGACGACGCCCGCGGCCTCGGGATCGACGCCCTTCGGGAGCCTGGTCTTCTTGTCGACCTTCGCGCCCGTGAACTTCGCGGACCCGCCACCGAAGTCCTGGGCGTCGAGGAGGAACGCCCCGACGAGGTTCGCCTCGGAGAAGTCGCACCCCGTCACGTCCTTGATTCCCCTGGCGCGGGCAAGGTTCGCGCCGCGGAAAGCCGTGTCCCGCAGGATCATCCCCGACACGTCGGTCCCTTCCAGGTTGACGCCGGTCAGGTTGGCCCCCTGCAGTTGTGTCACGTCGAACCTGGCATCGCGGAGGTCGCACCCCGTGAGGTCGGCCTCCATCAGGTTCGTCTGGGACAGGTTGGTGTCGCGCAGATTCGCGCCCCTCAGGATGGCCTTGGCCAGGTTGCAGCCCGAGAGGTCCGCCCCCTCCAGGTTCGCCTTCTCCAGGTCCTCGGCCCTCAGGTCCTGCCCGTGCAGGTCCTGCCCGTGCAGGTCCCGCCCAGCGGCCTCCACACCCTCGTCGGTGCGCTTCGCGCCCGCGGCTTCGGGGTCGAAGCCCTGAGGCCACCTGGTGCTGCGGTCGTAGAGGGCGTCACGGAACCTGGCCGACCCGGGCTTCCAGTCCTTCGAATCGACCAGGTACGCCCCGCGCAGGTCGGCCTCGCGGAAGTCGCACTCCGTGATCTCCTCCATCACTTTCGCGCGCCGCAGGTTGGCCTTTCGGAAACTCGACCCACTGAAGTGGCCCTTCGTCAGGTCGGTCCCCTCGAGGTTCGCCCCCTCCAGGTTGGCCCCGACCGCCTGGGTGTACGCGACGATCACGCCGCGCAGGTCCGCTCCCGACAGGTCCGCGCCCGTCAGCGTGGCGTAGCTCAAGTCGGCGCGCGAGAGGTTCGCCCCGCGGAGGTCCCGGGCCCGGAGGTCCTGGCTGGTCAGGCTCTTTCCGGACAGGTCCTCCTGCGCGGCGGCGGAGGAAGCGAGCGCGAACAGGACGACGAACGCGCGGGCGTGGATGTGGATCTTCTGCATGTGGCGTTACTTCCTTTCGAGCGTGAATTCGTGGAACCCGTTCTCGTCGTCGCCGTAGGAGCCGACGAGCTTTCCGTCCTGGACGCGGGCGACGCCGCGGCTGGGGGGGATCTCCTCCTCTTCTCCCGTATCGAGGCGGACGGCCTTCTTCGACATCCCCTGGAAGACCAGCTCCCCGTCCTGGTTCTCGCCGATCGACTCCTCCTCCAGGCGGACCTGGATGGTGTTCGCTCCGTCCCGCACCTCGGCCGAGATCGCGGCGAAGAGCTTCGCGCGGCCCCCCTCGTCCATCTCGATCACGAGCTCGATCGGGCAGGAGGCGCTCTTGCCGTCGGGGGGGACCTGGTGCTCGATCCGACCGGTCCAGGCACCCGAGAAACCCGACCGGTCCTCGTGGCGCGGGGCGAGGCCCTGCGGCATGATCCCGCCCGTGGCCCCCTTCTCGCTGATCCCCCACTTCTTGAGGACGTCGACCGGCAGGGTCTCCAGCTCGGGGTTGGCGATCCCGCGGTTCCAGGCCGACAGGACGTCGACCAGGTACAGCTTCCCCTTCTCCCGGTTGTCCTCGAACTCCTTCTTCGCGAACTGGATCGACTCGTCGAACCCCACCGTCCCCGCGCGCACGCCGCCCTCGATTCCGGTGGCCTCGACGCTGATCATGGTGCCGCTTTGGAAGCGAACCACGGGGAACACGTGGCCCTCGATGAAGGCCAGGTACGGCCTCAGGCCGAGGGAGTAGTACATCGCCGCCTGGAGAATGGCGAGGTCGATGCAGGTCCCGCTCTTGTCCCGGATCACGTCGCGCGGGTACTTCACGTCCTGCACGAGCTTCACGTCGAAGCCGATCTGCGGGTCCACCACGTAGGGCGGGGACTTGTAGCTGAACCGGTTGAGGAGCATCAGCTCGTAGCAGGCGCGCACGACGGCCAGCGCCTTCTCGTCGCTCAACTGGGCCCCGGCCCCACCGGCGATGCGGCTGGCCATGCCGGCGAATTCCTTGACGACGGGGTCGTCCCTCGTGACCCAGGCGGCGATGTAGTCCGAGGCGTCGTTCTCGTCGGCGAAGGTCCCGAGGCTCTCGCCTTCGGCGGCGAACGACCCGAGGAACGCCTGCCCTCCGAGGAAGGTGAGCTGACGGTTCTCGGAGCCCGTCCGCTCCGCGCCGGCGTCGACCCAGGTCCACTCCACGCGGAGCTGCGTGGGCGTATTCGACCGGTTGCGCGCGATCGAGGGCTGGAGGACCGGGTAGTAGGGGACTACGAGCGTCCCACCGGGGGCCACCTCCCGTCCCTCGGCGGCCGTGGTCCAGTCCGCGTAGTCGTCGATTCGGTACCGGATGCGCTGGACCTGGATGGGCCCGCTCCCCTCGTTGGTGAAGACCGTCCGCGCGGTCCACATTTCCGGGAACGCGGCGGGCTGCGCGTAGACCTTGTAGACCGCGCTCATGCTGCGATCTCGAGACTGCACCTCCACGCGCAGCCTCCCCTCCCCCTGGGCCCTCGGGAGGGCGTAGTTCAGGACCCTCGCGGCCTCGTCCCAGCGGACGCCCGAGGCGCCGGGCGGCAGTCCGATGCGGACGGGCCCGTGGGAGGGACGTCCCGCGACCTCGGCGGACGTCTCAAAGAAGTAGGCGACGACGCGCCCCTCCTCCTCCTTGGTCGTCACGAGCTCCGAGGTCCCCGGCACGGGAAGCCGCCACTCGCCTCCCGACGAATGCGCCGCGCCCAGCTCGTGGATCTCGAGCGCGGCCGCCGAGCGATCGTCCACAAATCGCGCCGCGGCGTCCTGCGCCTCCAGGAAGTCGGCGCGCGCGCCCCGCATGCGCCTGAGGAGCCGCTTTGGGTCGCCCACCTCGGCCTTGATCGCCGCGTACTCCTTGAGGGCGAAGTCGAGGGTGATCTTCCCGCGGAGGTCCCCGTTCGGCTCGACGACGAGGTCGGCCTCGATGCGAGGCGATCCGGGGGCAGGCTCGCCCGCGAAGGCGAGGAGGCAGAGAGCGAGAACCGCGACGAACGAGAGTGTGCGGGACATGGCGGACTCCCAGAAGTGCCGTCCCCGGGGGTCCCGATTCGGACCAAGAGCATAACGGTCCTGATTTCGGATGTCCAGCGGGGCATCGCGCGCGCTTGCGACATGGCCGGGGGAGTGCTAGAGTCCCTTTCTCCGCCTCCCCCGAGGTCGCCATGCCCTCGCCCGTCCGCAAGGCGAAGAAGCGCCGCATCCCGCGGGCCCGCCCCGTTCGCCCGACGACCGCGGGTCGCGGCGCGGAGGTCCTCCACGACCTCACCCAGGAGAGCGCCCTCCTCCTCGCGCGCAGCCGCGAGTTCGTCTATCGCCACGACACGAAGGGCGTCTTCAACTACATGTCCCCCTCCGTGGAGGCCGTCACAGGCCACACCGCCGAGGAGTGGCTCGTCCATTACTCCACCTACATGACCGACAGCCCGATCAACGCGAAGGTCTTCCAGTACACCGAGGAGACGCTCAGGAGCGGCAAGGAGAGCCCCCCGTACCTCGTGGAGCTGAGGCACAAGGACGGGCGCCTGATCCTGATCGAGGTCATCGAGCGCCCCTACTTCGTGAACGGAGGGGTGGCCGGGATCGTCGGCGTCGCCCGCGACGTGACGGAGCGCGTCCACGCCGAGGAGGCGCTTCGCCGCGCGAACGACGACCTGGCGACGAGGGTCCGGGAGCGGACCGCGACGGCGGAGAAGGCCGTCGCCGACCTCCACCGGAGCGAGGAGGCCCTTCGCCAGGCGCAGAAGATGGAGGCGGTCGGGCGCCTCGCGGGCGGGATCGCCCATGACTTCAACAACCGCCTCGTCGCCATCACGGGCTACTGCCACCTCCTCCTCCAGAGGATCGCGGCCGACTCCCCGATGCGCGACGACGTGCTCGAGATCCGCGCCGCGGCGGAGGGGGCCGGACGCCTCGTGCGGCAGCTCCTCGCCTTCGGCCGCAGGCAGGTCCTGGAGCCGCGCCCGATCGACCTGAACGACATCGTCGCCGGGATGGAGCGCATGGTCCGCCAGCTCGTCGGCGAGGACGTCGAGCTGGTTTGCGACCTCGCCCCGGGCGTCGGGTGCGTGGAGGCCGACCCGGCGCAGATGGAGCAGGTCGTCCTCAACCTCGCCGCGAACGCGCGCGACGCGATGCCGGAGGGAGGGAGGCTCACCATCCGGACCGCGGAGACGGCCGTGTCCGAGGACGACTCGCGGACGCGCGACGGGGCGCGCCCGGGGCCGCACGTCGTCCTCGAGATCGCCGACAACGGCGCCGGGATGGACCCGGAGACGCTCTCGCGCCTCTTCGAGCCCTTCTTCACGACGAAGCCGACGGGGCACGGGACGGGCCTGGGGCTGTCCACCTCGTACGGCATCGTCCGGCAGAGCGGCGGGCACATCCTCGTGTCGAGCAGCGTCGGGCGCGGCACGACATTCCGCATCTTCCTCCCGCGCGTCCCGACCCCGCCGGAGAGCCTGGCGGGCCGCGAGGGCGCGCGCGCGGACCACCGCGGAACCGAGACGGTCCTCCTCGTCGAGGACGAGCCGTCGGTGCTCAAGCTGTTCCGGGACGTCCTCCGGAAGAAGGGATACCGCGTCCTGACGGCGGGCCGCTCGGAGGAGGCGTTCGAGACGGCGGCGCGGCACGAGGGGCCGATCCACCTCCTCCTGACCGACGTCGTCCTTCCCGGGATGCGCGGGCCGGACCTCGCGCGGCGCCTCGTCGCGACGCGGCCCGGGATGAGGGTCCTCTACGTCTCCGGCTACTCCGAGGAGTTCTCCAGCGGAAGGGATGCCTCCTCCCCCGGCGGGTCGCTCCTCTCCAAGCCATTCCCGCCCGAGACCCTCGTCCGCCGCGTCCGCGAGGTGCTGGACGAAGCGTGATGATGGGACCCCTCGCTCTCTCCACACCCGCGTGGCTCGCCCTCCTCGCCGCGTCCGTCGCGACGACGGCCGGCGTCTCCCTCTGGCTCCTCGCCCGCGTCCGACGGCGCGTCGCCGAGCTCTCCGAGAAGGCGAAGTCCGCGCAGGCCCTCGCCTACGCCGGGTCGCTCGCCGGAGGGCTCGCGCACGAGATCCGCAACCCCCTCTCCACGATCTCCATCCAGCTCCAGCTCCTCCAGGAGGACTGGGCCGACGCCATGACGGACAAGGAGAGGCGGTCCCTCGCGAAGGTCAAGGTCCTCCTCGGCGAGGCAAAGCGCCTCGAGGGGATCCTCTCCGACTTCCTGTCGTTCTCCGCGGGGCACAAGCTCTCCGTCGAGGACGAGGACGTCAACTCCGTGCTCGACGAGGTGCTCGACTTCGTCAAACCCGAGGCGGAGGCGCACGGGGTCCGGATCCAGCGGCTGTACGAGCGCTCCCTCCCGCTCGTTCCGATGGACCGGAACCTCGTCAAACAGGTATTCTTGAACGTCGCGAAGAACGCCCGCGAGGCGATGCCGAAGGGGGGCGAGCTCCTGGTCCGCACGGCGCGGGAGGGGGAGCGCTGCCGCGTCGAGATCGCCGACACGGGAGAGGGGATCGCGCCCGACCACCTCGACCGGATCTGGCGCGCCTACTTTACGACGAAGAAGACGGGCACCGGGCTGGGGCTTGCGCTCGCCAAGCGGATCGTCGAGGAGCACGGAGGGACGATCGAGGCGGCGAGTGAGGTCGGCAAGGGGACGCAGTTCACGATTCGCCTTCCGCTCCGGGGATAGCAGATGGACGTACGGATCCTCGTCATCGACGACCAGGAGTCGCACGCGAAGGCGACCGCGGAGTCGCTCGAGCGCGCCGGGTACAAGTGCGTCGTCGCCACGGGGGCGCGCGAGGGGCTCCGCGTCCTGGAGAACGACCAGGTCGACGTCGTCGTGACCGACCTCGTCATGCCCGAGATGGACGGCGTGGCGTTCGTCCGCCAGGCGAAGCGGACCACGCCGGACGTCGAGGTGGTCGTGATGACCGCGTACGACAACGAGGACGCGGTGATCGACGCGATGAAGGCCGGCGCGGCGGACTGGATGAAGAAGCCCCTCGACATCCGCCGCGTGCGGATCGTCGTCGAGAAGGCCCTCGAGAAGCAGCGACTCGCGCGCGAGAACGTCGACCTCCACCGCCAGCTCGACGAGAAGTACAGCTACAACGAGATCATCGGGAACACGCCCGGGATGATGAGGGTGCTCGACACGGTCAAGCAGGTCGCGGGGACGAACGCGACGGTCCTCATCCAGGGGGAGACGGGGACGGGGAAGGAGCTGATCGCCCAGGCGATCCACCGGAACTCCCCCCGGAGGGCCCACCGCCTCCTTCCGGTGAACTGCGCGGCGCTGCCGGAGGGGATCCTCGAGAGCGAGCTGTTCGGCCACGAGAAAGGGGCCTTCACGGGGGCGATCGCCCAGCGGAGGGGGAAGTTCGAGTTCGCGCACCGCGGGACGCTCTTCCTCGACGAGATCAGCGACATGGCGCTCGCGACGCAGGCGAAGCTCCTGCGCGCGGTCGAGCTGGGCGAGATCGCGCGCGTCGGGTCGGACGAGCCGATCAAGGTGGATGTCCGGATCCTCGCGGCCGCGAACCGCGACCTGGGGCTGATGGTCAAGGAGGGGAAGTTCCGCGAGGACCTCTACTACCGCCTCCGCGTCGTCATGATCCAGCTCCCGCCGCTCAGGGACCGGCTCGCCGACGTCCCGCTCCTCGTCGAGCACTACCTCCGCGAGTTCTCGGGAAAGCACAGGAAGAGGATCTCGACCATCACGCGCGAGGCCCTCGAGATGCTGCTCAGGTACTCGTGGCCCGGGAACGTCCGGGAGCTCCGCGGGTGCATCGAGACGATGATCGTGCTCTCGCGGACGGACAAGCTCGACGTCGCGGACATCCCGTCGTACGCGATGGGCGAGACGGGGGACCGGACGCCGCTGCCGGCCCTCTCGGGGGTCTCGCTCGAGCAGATGGAGAAGGCGCAAATCAAGAAGACGCTCGAGGACGTGAAGGGGAACCGGGAGAAGGCGGCGCAGATCCTCGGGATCGGCGAGAGGACGCTGTACCGCAAGCTGAAGCAGTACGGCCTCTCGGGGGCGGGAAAGGACGGGGACCGGGAGCCCGACGAGGAGTGAGATGCCCCGCTACGTCGTCCTCGCGCACCACACCACGCCGTTCCACTACGACCTGATGCTCGAGCACGGCGACGTGCTCGCCACGTGGTCGTTCGACGAGCCGCCCGGGAGGGACGGGCAGGCGTGCCGCCTGATCAAGGACCACAGGAAGGTCTACCTCGACTACGAGGGGGAGGTCTCGGGGGGGCGGGGCAGGGTCGAGAGGTGGGACGCGGGGATGTATGAGGGGACGATCGAGGAGGAAGAGGCCGTCGTCAAGTTCGAGGGGGAGAGGTTGCTGGGGGGCTGGAGACTGCGGAGGACGGGAGAGCCGGATCAGTGGCGCCTCGAGAGGGTCTCCTGAAGTCGATATCAGATATCTGAGAGCTGAGATCTGATATCAGATATGCCCCGGAACCGCATGGCATGCGGGAACATATCTGATATCAGCTCTCAGCTCTCAGATATCTGATATCGACACCCGGGGCGGGAGCGGCTACGCACGCGGGTGGAAGCGCTCGTGGATCTTCCTCAAGCGGGAACGATCGACGTGGGTGTACACCTGCGTCGTGGAGATGCTCGCGTGGCCCAGGAACTCCTGAACGTACCTGAGGTCCGCCCCGTTCGCCAGCAGGTGAGTCGCGAAGGAGTGCCTAAGGATGTGCGGATAGACCCTCCCCGCGACGCCCGCACGGCGCGCGTGGTAGCGCACCCGCGACCAGATGTCGCGGCGCGCGAGCGGCGTCCCGCGGCGCGAGACGAAGACGCGGTCCGCGAGCGCCTTGCCGGGCGCGAACGCCTGCCGCGACAACAGCCACGCGTTGAGCGCCAGGACCGCCTTGCTCCCCAGCGGGACGATCCTCTCCTTCGCCCCCTTCCCGAAGCACCGCGCGCAGGCGATCGAGAGGTCGACGTCCGTCGTCTTCAGCCCCGACACCTCGCTCGCCCGCGCCCCCGTGGCGTACAGGACCTCGAGCAGCGCGCGGTCGCGCCTCCCGAGCGGCGTCGCGGGGTCGGGGCTCCCAAGGAGTCGCTCCACCTGCTCCGGGGAGAGGACGCCGGGGAGCCTCTTGAACATCTGGGGGCGGTCGATCGCGTCGACGGGGCTCGTCGCGAGGCGGCCCTCGGAGACCAGGAACCGGAAGAGCATGCGGATCGCCGCGAGGTTCCGCGCGCGCGTCCGCGCGGAGACCTCCCCGCGGGAGTCGAGGTACCGCGCAACGTCGCTCCCCTTCACCGCATCGGGTCGATCGACGCCCCGCCCGGCAAGCCACGCCATGAAGCGGGCGAGGTCCGCCTGGTAGGCGAGCCTCGTGTTTTCGGCGAGTCCCGCCTCGACGGAGAGCCAATCCAGGAAATCGCGAGCGGCGTCAATCATGTTCCGATCGATCTTTCGGCCTTCCTTCCGCGAGAGTTGACGCCCCCGGATCCCCGGAGTACGATCCCGCCCGTCACACGCGGGAGTCACACACTCGTTCCCCTGCCGGAGACGCCAACATGCTCAAGGAGAAGACCTGCAAGGCGTGCGGGAAGACGCTGCCGATCGCGAATTTCTACCGCCACAAGAAGATGAAGGACGGCTTCATGAGCGACTGCAAGGCGTGCGTGAACAAGTCGCGCAAGCCCGCGAAGGTCGAGGTGAAGATCACCGACCCGTTCGCCCACTGGCAGTCGATGAAGAAGCGCTACGGATGGGACAAGGAGGAGAGGTAGTGGATCGCGCGGCGGCCTGGGAGCTGCTCTGCGAGTACACGAAGGACGAAAACCTCCGGAAGCACGGCCTCGCGGTCGAGGCGGCCATGCGGCACTACGCCGCGAAGCTCTCCGGGGACGCCGAGGCCTGGGGCGTCGCCGGCCTCCTCCACGACTTCGACTACGAGCGCTGGCCCAACCCTCCCGACCACGCCGCGAAGGGCGCGGAGATCCTGCGCCAGAAGGGATACCCCGAGGAGGTCGTGCTGGCCATCCTCGGGCACGCCGACTACACGGGCGTCCCGCGCGTCACGCCGATGGCGCGGGCCCTCTTCGCCTGCGACGAGCTGTGCGGCCTCGTCACCGCGGTCGCGCTCGTCCGCCCCTCCAAGAAGGTGGCCGACGTCGAAGTGAAGTCGGTCCTCAAGAAGATGAAGGAGAAGGGGTTCGCGCGGGGGGTGAACCGGGAGGACATCGCGCGAGGGACAGCGGAGATGGGCGTGCCGTTCGAGGAGCACGTCGCGAACGTGATCGAGGCGATGCGGGGAGCAGCTACAGCGCTCGGACTGTAGTCGAATGGTCAAGACTCAATGAGCAATTCTCAACGAACTTCCAAATCTCAATGAGCAACTCTCATGGAACTTTCAGGTGTTGCACGTTGAGACTTGGGAGTTCGTTGAGAATTGCTCATTGAGTCTTGACCATTTGGATGTCCATGCCCATCAGAAGTCCGTATCAATCCGCCATGCCCCTTCCTCGAACACCAAAGCCACGCGCCCCGTTCCCATGTCCTTCCTGAGGACCGTCAGGGTCGCGCGGTCCCGGGCCACCTCCTTGCCCTTCACCGTGAGCGAGGCGACCGCGCCGACGATCTCCGCCGGGTACTTCTTGTCGACGTGGTACTGGAAGAACTCCTTCCCGCCGATCGCGTCGATCCGCTCCGACGGCAGTCCCAGGTCCGCGAGGAGCTGCTCGCGCTCCGAGGCGGAGGCGTTCTTCACCATGCGTCTCGCGGTCTCCGCCTTGCGGTCCATGTCGTCCCTCAGGCGCTGCGAGCGCAGCTCCCACAGGACCTCCACATCTCGGTGCGCCATCGCGTTGCGCCACTTCGTGAAGGCCTCCGCGGGGTCGGCGCGGATATCCTCCATGGGCTGCGCCTCGGTCTCGGCGCCGGCGGCGGCCGGGGGCTCAGGCGCGGCGACGATCTGCGGACCGAGGATTTCGAAGCTCTCGAGGATCCGGAGCAGGACCTTCTGGTAGCGGTTGAAGTCGGACTTCGGCGTGTTGGCCTCCACCACGATCGTCGCGTGCGGCGTCGCCGTGATGATGAGGTACCCGACCTCCTCCTGCTCGCTCGAATAGAAGAGGTTGTAGTTGAGCCTCCTGGCCGGAATCCCCGCGAACGTCACCCAGTCCGACCCGAGGACCCTCGCGAGCGTCCCGCGCTTCTGCTGCTGGTCGGTGAACCGGGCGGCGATCTCGTCCGAGAAGGCGTCCAGGCACTCGGGCTTCGGAAGCGTCGGATCGGTCGTCCGTCGCACCATCACGGAGACGCCGAAGCTGAACGGCGCGCCGCTCGACGGGTCGAACTTCTCGCGGCTGAAGTAGTAGGCCTGCCACGGGGCGCTCGGGTCGCCGGGGTCGGGTAAGGCGTGGGCCGTCACGTTCCACGGGGACGGGTACTGGAGGCGGAACCGCCCGTCCTTCTCGGCCCACCCGATGAACGCCTTTCCCTCCTCGGCGTCCGGCGGCAGCATCTTTCCCGGAGGGTTGGACTCGATCGCCCCCTCCTCGAACACCCCCCACTTGAAGCTGGCGAACATCTTGTTGTGCGCGATCGCGGCGGCCTCGCGCTTCTCGGCCGTGGCGCCGAAGGCGATCGAGTACATGCCCTCGGGCTGGATGACCATGTAGAGGATGAGCTGGAAGGCCCCCTTCCCGCCGTCCGTCGCCCTCGTCACCATCATGGTGAGCGCCGCGCGGCCGTCGACCTGCGAGCGCTTCGCCGGCGACACGATGATCCCCTGCTTTGTCGCCGCCTCCCGGTACCGCTCCTCGCACTTCTCCAGCGTCGGGGCCTCGCGGCTCCAGAACTTCCGGACGAAGTGGACCTCGAAGTAGCGCTCCGCGAGGTCGAGGTCGTCCGGCTCGCCGTCCGGCACGAACCCCACGTCGAAGTGCCTCGCGGAGAGGGCGTTCTTCCCGCCGCGGATCGTCGTCACGCGCCAGCCGCGCGGATAGTCGAGCGCGAAGGAGCCCCACGGTTGGCTGTAGTGGATCGACTCCGTCGAGGCGGCGGTCGGCGGATTGATGTTTCCCGTCACCGTGCCCTCGCCGGGCGGGTCGGGCGGCTTCACGGGGCCGGGGTCGGGAGGCTTGACGGGGCCGGGGTCCGGCGGGTCCGCAGGGGGGTCCTTCGGACGGGCGATCCCGGGCCCGTCCTTCTCCGGCTCCTTCGGATCCTTCGCCCCCGCGGTCTCGACCATCGCCTGAAGCAGGTCGGGGCTCGCGCCCGCTTCCTTCAGGCGCTTCATGTCGGCCGTCGAGAGGTGGAATACGGCG
>CAZYRM010000078.1:0-28320 GCA_964649705.1 uncultured Planctomycetia bacterium | reverse complement strand
GGCCTGCTCGGCCCACAGCGAGGCGGCCAGCGCGAGGAAGGCGAGCGCGACGCGCGACATGCGTCTACCTCTTCCCCATCTTCGCGACGAACTTCTCCACCTCGCGGGGGAGCTCGGGCGTCTCCTGGATCACCTTCGCGACGAGGTCCTCGGTCTTCACGCCCTCCGCCTCCCCCTCGAAGTTGAGGATCAGGCGGTGGCGGAGGGCCGGCACCGCGACCGTGCGGATGTCCTCGAAGCTGACGTTGTACCTCCCGCGGAGGAGGGCGAGGATCTTCGCCGCGAGTACCATCGACTGCGCGCCGCGCGGGCTCGCGCCGTAGCGCACGTACCGCTTCGCCGACGCGGTCGCCTCGGGCGTCTCGGGGTGCGACCCGAGGACGATCCTCGCGGCGTAGCGGACCACGTGGGAGGCGATCGGCACCTCACGCGCGAGCGCGCGCATGGCCAGCACATCGGCGCCGGAGAGCACGGGCCGGACCGTCGCGGTCGCCTTGCCGGTCGTGCGCTCCAGGACCTCGACGAGCTCCTCCATCGGCGACGCCCCGACGACGACCTTGAAGAGGAAGCGGTCGAGCTGGGCTTCGGGGAGCGGGTACGTCCCCTCCATCTCGATCGGGTTCTGGGTCGCGAGGACGAAGAACGGCTCCTCGAGAGGGTACCGGACGCCGCTCACCGTCACGCACTGCTCCTGCATCGCCTCGAGGAGGGCCGACTGCGTCTTGGGCGTCGCGCGGTTCACCTCGTCGGCCAGGACGATGTTCCCGAAGATCGGGCCCCGCTGGAACTGGAATCCGCGCCGGCCCCCCTCGTCCTCCACGACGATGTTCGTCCCGAGGATGTCGGCGGGCATGAGGTCGGGCGTGAACTGAATGCGGCTGAATCGGAGCGAGAGGGCCTGGGAGAGGGTGCGGACGAGGAGGGTCTTCCCGAGCCCCGGGACGCCCTCCAGGAGGACGTGGCCGCCCGCGACGAGGCCGATCAGGACCTGCTCGACGACGGCGTCGTGGCCGACGATCGCCTTTCCGACTTCCTGGCGCAGGATCCCGATCCGCTCCTGGAACTGGGCGAGCGCGCGTTCGACCTCCACGGGACCTCCACGGGGTGACGACGGATTCCCACAGTAACGGAACGCCCCGGCGAATGCAACCTACTGCCGGGCGCGCTCGGAGATCTGCGCGAGGCGGGCCTCGATGCGGGTGCGGAGGTCGCTGATCCGGGCGAAGGCGGCCGGACCGAGGTCGCGGTCGAACGTCTGGCAGTAGGCCTCGGCCAGCTCCCGCAACGCGGTTCGGAGGTGCGACACGTCGTCGGCGAGCGGCTCGGGGTACGGCCCGTCCGGCGCCACGTTCCCCTTCTCTCGGTCGCACGACTTCGACACCCGCGCGCCCCACGCGCCCGCCGTCGAGCGGAAGCCCTCGAACTCCTTCTTCTTCCCCTGCACCCGAGAGAGGGCGCGGTCCAGCTCGTCCGTGGACTTCCTCATCACGCCCGCGAAGGCGTCGGCCAGGGCGCCCGCGAAGTCGCGGCGCCCTGTCTCCAGGACCTCGGAGGCGTCCTTCGGCGTCGCGTCCTCTCGGAGGACCATGTGCTTCTTCAGCAGGTCGCCCATCTGCTCGTCCGCGACGCCCCGGTGGACGCGGGAGAGGACCACGAGGAGCCCTACGGCCTCGGCGAGGGCCTGCTTCGCGGCGGCGAGCTGGGTCACGTCGCGGCGCTCGATGTCCCTGGCGAGCGAGACCGCGCCCTTCTCCCAGGCACGGAGGCGGGAGTCGCGCGTCTCCTGGTCGGCGACGGCGAGGGCGTCCTCTAGCTCCTTCTCCTCGGTGCGCAGCTTGCGGTAGAGGCCGAGGAGGACCTTCTGCTCCTCCTCGCGCGCCTGCTCGACCGCCTTCAGGCTGGAGAGCTGCACGCCGACCGCCGCGGCGAGGCCCCCGACCCGCACTTCGACGACGTACTCGCCAGGCGGGAGGTCGCCGGGCTCGACCATGGCGTCGAACGAGCGCGCGGCGGACTGGACCTGCTTCCCCGTCTTGTACTCGCGGGACGTGCCCACGCACTTGAGGAGGCGGATCTCGACGGTCTCGCCCGACCCGAAGGGGCCCTCTCCGTGGAGGACCAGATTCCCCTGCTCGTCGCAGGACGCGGAGAGGCGGAGGTCGTCCGCCCCCGCTGCTCCGGCGAAGAGGAGGAGGCACAGGAGGAGGCGCGACGTCATCCCCTCCCCCGCTTCGCCTTGCGGACGGACCGGCGCCGGTCGCCGGAGGCGAAGAGGGCGCGGATCGGCAGCACGCCGTACGGCGTCTCGACGGACTTCCCGGCGATGGCCTGGGCAACGGTCTTGACGGGGAGGCCGACGCACTTGGCGACGTCCTTCATGTAGACCGGGGAGAGGGCCGACGGCCCGCGCAGGAGGAAGGCCCGTTGGCGCTCGATGACGGCCTCCAGGAGCCGCTGGAGGATGCGGTCGCGCTCACGGAGGGCGGCCACGAGCCGTCCGGCCTCGTCGAAATGCTTCGCGAGGTAGATGCGGGTGTCGGGATCCGACGTCGTGCGGGTCTGCCGGGCGTACCCCTTCGAGACGGCGAGCCCGGGGACGTCGCCGCGCTCGAGCCGGACCCTCCAGCCGCCGCCGTCGTGTTCCAGGACCGCGTCCGGCGCGGAGCCCTGCTCCTCGGGTGTGGCCACGGAGAGACCGGGGGCGCGATCGAGCGCGAGGATGAGCTTCGCGGATGCGCGGACGCGGGAGACCGGCACGCCGAGGCGGCGGGCCGCGCGGGCGAGGCGACCCGCCTCAACGTCGGCGAGGCAGCGATCGACCAGCTTCCTCGCGAGGGGCGGGGCGCCGCGATCGGCGAGCTGGAGTCGGAGGCACTCCCGCAGGTCGCGGGCCCCGACCCCGGGGGGCTCGAGGCCCTGGACGACGCGCAGCACGGACTCGGCCTCCGTCGAGGTGACCTCGAGCCCGTCGAGGACCCGGACGAGGGGCGTGCGCATGGCGCCGAGCTCGTCCATGACGCGCAGCATGGCCGACGCGAGCCTGGCGTCGGGCTGGAGCGTGGGCGGGACGTCGCCGAACGCGCCGCGGCGGGTGACCCCCCGGGTCTCCGCGAGGAGCGCCCTGGCGCGCGAGGCGAGCGCGCCGTTGATCGACGCGACGACCTTACCGAAGTCGCCCCGCACATAGCCGCGGTTGTCGAGGTTGAAGATGATCTGCTCCCCGATCCACCTCCGCCAGGAGTCGCCCTCCACGAGCAGGAATTGCCGGTGGAGTCGTTCGGTGAGCGAATCGGGCCGCCCGGGCAGGGAGCGGAGGTACCCCTCGTGGACCTCCTGGGGCGTATGCACGGGGTTCCTGAGCGACGGCCGATGGAGGTCGGCCATCCACTCCATGACAGGGAGGTCGAGGTCGGGGTCCACCCCCGGCGCCTCGTCCTCGCGCTCGGGCCGCTCGACGGCGACGAGCACGGGGTTGCGCTCGATCTCCACGAGGAGCCGCTCCCTGAGCTCGGGAGCGGTGAGGGAGAGGAGCGAGAGGACCTCGTCGGCCGGCGGCGACGGGGCCGCGGTGGGCTTGGGTCTCAGGAGGATCTGTCCCGCCATGCGAGCGCCCTCCAAGTGGACGGACCGAGGGTACTCCCGTCCCGGCCGGGTGTCAACGGACTGAAGCGTACCGAGTCAACCCGCAGGACAGAGTCTGACAGAACACTAGGATTCGGCGGTTCATTCGCCATAATATCCCATGCTCGGTGTGCAGCCGCGGGGGACCATTGCGACGTCCGCAGGGCCCCTCCAGGGGGGGCCAGGGGAACGACCGATGAAGCAGGATGGTCAGGCAGATGTGGTGGCGCCTGGACGCGTCTTCTGGATCACCGGGCTTCCGGGGAGCGGCAAGAGCACCCTCGCCGGGGAGCTGTATTCGTGCGTTCGCAGGGTGACTCCGGCTGTGGTCCGCGTGGACGGGGACGAGTTCCGCGTCATCATGGGGAACGACTTGGGGAAGGATCCGGACGGGCGCGTCAAGAACGCCTTCCGCATCGCTCGCACGTGCAGGTGGCTCTCCTCCCAGGGCATCCACGTCGTCTGCGCAACGGTATCCCTCTACCGCGACGTCCACACCTGGAACCGCGAGAACATGCAGAACTATACCGAGATCCTCGTGGAGGCCTCACTGGAAGCGAGACGAGGGCGGGACACCAAAGGGCTCTTCACGCGTCCTGGGCAAGCTGGCGAGCTCGGAGTCGATCATCCGTTCGACCTGCCTGCGCGGCCGGATCACATTGTGAAGAACGATGGCTCCGTCCAGGATTTGCGAGGCATCGCCCAGACCCTCGTGAAGAGGCTTGCCGAACTCGCGGGAGGGACGCGATGAAGACCGAGTGGGACTACACCTCGCTGGCTTCCCATTACGACCAGCGCGCGGACTATTCGAGTGATGCCATCGACGCAATTCTAGCGCTCGCGACGCCGGACCGCTCCTTGCCGGTGGCCGACATCGGCGCTGGGACGGGGAAGCTGACCCTGCAACTCGCGCGTCGGGGACTCCGAATCCTCGCCGTGGAGCCGAATGACGAGATGCGTCGCATTGGAGAGGCCAACCTGAAGGGCTGGCCGGTGACCTGGATGGAGGGAACGGGAGAGCGGACCGGTCTGAGTAGCGCTTCCGCCTCGCTCTGCGCCTTCGGCTCCTCGTTCAACGTGGTGGACGCGACGGCGAGCCTCGGCGAGGCTGCGCGAATCCTCGTAGCCTCCGGTTGGTTCTGCTGCCTGTGGAATCACCGCGTCTTGGAGGATCCGGTGCAGTCCATGGTCGAGGAGTTGATCCGACGGAGCGTGCCGGCGTACGCATACGGCTCCCGTCGCGCGGACCAGACGGACGTGATCCGCGCGTGCGGGTTGTTCGAGGACCCCGTCCTGATCGAGAGGGGATTCGTTCACTCCACCTCCGTCTCGGACTACGTGGACGGCTGGCGGTCCCATGCGACCCTTGCGCGTCAGGCGGGCGCCGGATTTGAGGCGGTGGTAGAGGAAATCGCCCGACTCCTGAAGGACCAGGCCACTCTCCTGGTCCCATACACGACGCGCGCCTGGTGCGCCCGCCTGAGACCGCCCGCGAGGTAGCAGCCGGATGGCCAATGTCGTGCTTGGGACCAAGGCCCAGACCCTCGAGCGCCTCGCCCCGCGGGTGCAGAGGTCCCAGATCATGCCCCTCGCGTGGTTCAGCGCCGCAGAGTGGCGGCGGGACTGCGGGGCGGTGCTCCTGCGCCTGCGCACCTCGCTGCCGTCGGCGCCCTGGATCGTGCGGAGCTCCGCTCGGGGCGAGGACGGGGTGGGAGAATCGATGGCCGGAGCGTATCTTTCGGTGCCGGACGTCGACCCGCGCGACGACGACGCCGTTCGCCGCGCCGTTGATAGGGTGCTGGCATCCTATGGTCGAGAAGCGGATGACGACCAGGTCCTGGTCCAGGAGCAGCTCGGCGCCGTCCGTCTGGCGGGCGTCCTGGCGTGCAGGGACGCTGCGACGCTCTCGCCCTACCGGGTCTTCAATTACGACGACCAAACGGCTTCGACGCGATCCGTGACCGGGGGGACGGGCGGCCATCTTCGCACCTACGTGCGGTTCCGCGGCGCCCAGCAGCCTTACCCATCGCCCGACCTGGAGGCGGCGTTCCGCGCGGCCGAGGAGGTCGAGCAGCTCGTCGGGACGGACCGCATTGAGCTGGAGCTCGCGGTCGACGGCGCCGGGCGCGTCTGCCTGTTCCAGGCACGCCCCATTGCCACCGTGGGGTCCCCTCCACCGGACGCGACGGTCGAGGACTTCCTGGTCAAGGTGCGGAAGAAGGTGGAGAAGCTGTCCGCGCCCCATCCGTACCTGTACGGGAGGCGGAGCGTCTTCGGCGTCATGCCCGACTGGAACCCGGCCGAGATCATCGGCCTGCGCCCCCGGGCGCTCGCGCTCTCCCTCTACCAGGAGCTGATCACCGACTCCATCTGGGCTTACCAGAGGGACAACTACGGATACAAGAACCTGCGGTCGTTTCCGCTGCTCGTCTCGTACCTCGGGGTCCCCTTCATCGACGTGCGCGTCTGCTTCAACTCGTTCGTCCCGAAGGGCCTCCGGGAGCCGTTGTCCGAGAAGCTCGTCGACTATTACGTCGGGGAGCTGATCCGTCGACCGTCGCTCCACGACAAGGTCGAGTTCGAGATCGTGTTCTCCTGCTATACGCCGACGATCCGGGGGGACATCCTGCGGCTGGGGACGGCGGGCTTCGAAGGGTCGGAGGTCGGAGAGATCCTCGCAGAGCTGCGTGTTCTGACCAACCGGATCATCCACCCTTCGACCGGACTCTACGTGACGGACCTCGAGAAGGTCGAGACCCTCCGGACGAGGCGGGAGCAGATCCTCGCCAGCGACCTATCGACGGTTTCGAAGGTCTACTGGTTGATCGAGGACTGCAAGCGGTACGGGACGCTGCCCTTCAGCGGACTCGCCCGGGCCGGCTTCATCGCCGTGCAGATGCTGCGGTCGCTCGTAGCGCTCGGCATCCTCTCCCAGGCCGAGCGCGAGGCCTTCCTGCAGTCCCTGGACACGGTCACCCATCGCCTCGCCCGCGACTTCGATCGCCTGCGGCGCGGCGAGATGGACCTGCCCATGTTCCTGGCGGAGTACGGCCACCTGCGCCCTGGGACGTACGACATCCTCTCGCCGAGGTACGACGAGGCCGTGGACCGGTACTTCGGGCCCACGGCGACGGACGGGGCTCGGCCCGGACGCGCCGTTTTCCAACTTGCAGAACCGAAGCGGCGGCGGCTGGCCGAGGTCCTGCGTTCCGAGGGGATTGAGACGACGCCGGACGGCCTCTTCTCCTTCCTGCGCACGGCGATCGAGGGGCGGGAGTATTCCAAGCTGGTCTTCACCCGCAGTCTGAGCGACGCACTTCGGTTGATTGGGCAACTCGGCGAACGGGTCGGCCTGGACGTCGAGACGATGTCACACGTGAACATCCGCACCCTGCTCAACCTGTACGCGACACTGGACGGGCTCGACCTCAAGGAGCTCCTTCGCCGCGACGCCGAATCGAACCGCGAGGCCTTCGAGCTCACCCGGGCGATCAAGCTGCCGTCCTTGATCATCGAACCGGACGATGTCTTCCACTTCCACCTCCTGGATTGCGAGCCGAACTTCATCGGGTCGGGGAAGGCGGTCGGGGCGGTCGTGCGCGAGGAGGACTTCGGAACGCTGCCGCTCGAGGGTCGCGTGGTCTTCATCCCGTCCGCCGACCCTGGGTACGACTGGATCTTCCTGAAGCGGATCGCTGGCCTCGTCACGATGTTCGGCGGCGTCAACTCCCACATGGCCATACGCGCCGCGGAGCAGGGCGTTCCCGCCGTGATCGGTTGCGGCGAGGCAAACTACCGGGAGTGGTCGAAGGCGCAGCTTCTCGAGATCGACTGCGTCGGAAGGCGCGTGGTCATACTGCGATGAGACGTATCCTCGTCACGCAGAGGGCCGTGGAAGCCGTCGAGTACGCGGAGGAACGGGACGCGCTGGATATCCGGTGGGGGCGTTTTCTGCATGCGGCAGGCCTCCTGCCCGTCCTGGTGCCGAGCGGTTTCCCCGTGGCTGACCTTGTGGCCGGGACGAAGCCGGAGGGCCTCCTGCTGACGGGAGGGAACGACATTGCCGCGTTCCGTGACTCCCCCGCGTCGCGTCGACGGGATGCGATCGAGACCTCCCTGGTCGAGTTCGCCGACCGACAGGGCATACCCATCCTGGGCGTGTGCCGAGGATTGCAACTGCTGGGTCATCTGGGGGGCTTCCACCTGACGCCTATTCCGGCGCATGTGGGAACACGCCACACGATCCGCGTTCGCGCCGCGAGTCGATGGCTTGGGGGGCACGACGGCTTGGAGGTGAATTCGTACCACACGGTCGGTCTTGGAGGTGCCGGCCAGGGCTGGTCGGAAGTGGCGGCCGCAGAGGACGGCGTCATTGAAGCGATCGAGCACGACACCTGCCCCAGGGTCGGAATCATGTGGCATCCCGAGCGCGAGCCGTCGCCGCGTCCGGAGGACCTCGCGCTCTTCAGGCGGCTCTTCTGCCCTCGTCCCGCCTGAGCCTTGGCCAGGGGCTCGGAGACGGACCCCGCTCGGTCACTCGTTCCACAACGCATCCGCCCCGAGCCGGAACCCGACGAGGCGCCGCTCAATCGTCTCCCAGACGCGCGGGCTCGCACGCCTGGCGATCTCATACACAAGGCGCATCCCAATGGCGATCCGCCGCTGAACCGCGACCTTGACGGCCGCCTCGCGATGGTACGGGACGAGGACGCGGAACGCGCCTGTCGCCAGCCCGCGGACGAGCTCGCGGCCGCCCCGGGAGCCGGCTTTCTCGGGCCCGCCAGTGCCGACGGACTGCGTCGCAATGGCGCGTCTCCATGCGAGGAGCGCGGCCCACTCCCGTGAGGCGATGCTCCACAGGTGCGGGTCCCGCGAGTTCGGGACCAGCCGCTCGGACACCAGGTTGCCTGCCATCTCCGCCTCGTCGCGCGACGGAGGCGGCGCCCCGGTCGATGTCCCGTCCGAGACGGCGTACCCGAGTTCATCGAGCACCTCGGCGGGAAACCCGTTGAACAGGCGCCCGAGCATGGCCGCCTCTGCTCCCCTCCACTCCCCGACCTTCCCCGCCCGGATCATCTGGATCCGCGACCCGCCGAACTGCGCACTCGTTCGCTCCGAGGTCTGGCGGGCCGCCTCGGTGGAGGAGCGAGCGATCGCCTCCTCGATCCGCGGCTCCGGTCGGGAGCAATGGAGGAACGAAAGAATGCGCTTCACCTCCTCCACGCCGTTCTGCTTCAGGTCCTCGAACCGGGTGACGAGCAACGCATCACCGGCTCCGGCCCGGAGCCACAATCGGTAGAAGAGGGCCCACTCCTCGGCGGCGGAAAGCGGGAACCGCTGGCCGCGTTTGGCGAGGTACTCTTCCGGAGGTCCGCCCTTCCCCTTCCTGTGCGCTTCGGAGAGCAGCGTGTCGCGCCCATCCCGCACGAGCAGGACGGTCCGGATCAGTCGGTTTCTGGGGTCAGGCCAGTGGTGGCTCTGGCGGATCCGGATCCCCTCCTGGAACCGGAACTCAGTCCGTCGCGCGAGCGCCGGGAACCACAGCAGGAACCGCTTCGTAGGCACCGGATTGGGCACGGTGTCCTGGCCCCGCCGATACCAGAAAATGTCGTAATCGTGGTGGAAGACGCAAAGATCCAGCTCGAGCAGGATGTTGCCCAGAAAGCTGATGCCCGCGGGAAATCGCACCGAGATGATCTGCGCCGTCGGGTCGGTCTCGTTTCCGTTCATGTCTCTCTGCCCAGGTGCGATCGCTCAGGCCATATGCCGGTGGTCATTCGAGTCGGGCCAGGATCTCCCTCTCGTGCGCGCGATAGGCCGCGAGATCCTCGACGGAGTCGATCTCGATCCATCCACCCCGAACGAAGACCGCTCGGACGGGCGTCAGCCGGTCGATGACGACCTGCAGGAAATCGGTCATGAACATGCGCTCGAACGCGCGTCCGCCGTACGTGGCGAGCCGGTCCAGCCCCCGGTAGAAGCGCCGAAGGGGTTCGAGCATGTCGCGCGAAACCTTGATGAGACCGACGTACTGCCCCTGGATCTGATCGTACGAGGTCGGCTTCCCGCCGATTTCCACGATGTCGCCCTGTCCGTCCACCTTGAGCGTCTCGGCGTCGGCAAGTGGATCGGCCATCCGGATCTCCCAGAGGCTGCGCCAGTCCAGGTCCACTGCGACCGCGATGGGGGCTGGACAGTCGAGAAGAGGACGGAGGATCCGCGGGTGAAACACGATGTCCGAATAGGCGACGAGGAGATCATCCCCTGCCATTTGATCCTCGGCGCAGAACAGGGAGTGCACCATGTTCGTGGATTCGTAGCGGGGGTTCAGCACCAGTCGGAGGTCCGGCCGGACCAGCGCGTGCGCGCAATAACCCCCGACGACGGTCACATCGCCGATTCCCGCCTCGCCGAGCGCCTCCAGGGCTCTCTCGAGCAGGGACCGGCCGCGCCACTCCACAAGGCACTTGGGGCGATCGTCCGTGAGCGGACGCAGTCGGGTGCCCTGTCCCGCCGCAAGCAGGATCGCCTTTGCCGACATGCTTGCCCCCAAACGGGGACCGCGGCGGAGCTTGCGCCCGTGCCAGTCCCCTGATAGGCTCGCGCCCGAAGTGGGCTCCTGCGATCAGGCAGCGGTACAGGATACCGGAGGACCCCATCGTCGGCCAGGATTCGCGTGGCGAGGCGCTCGGCCCACCCCGGCGGGATCGCCTCCGGACGCGCCTCCTCTTCGTCAACTACGAGTACCCTCCGATCGGTGGCGGAGCCGGCTCGTACACCCAGGCGCTCGCGGAGGCGCTCGTCCGTCGCGGGCGGTACGGAGTCGAAGTCGTCACCTCCGCCTTCCCGTCCCTGCCGCGCGTCGAGTGTCCCATTCCACATCTCTGGTTGCGGCGGATCCCGACGATTCGTCGCGAGTCGGGGCGGTGTACCCTGTTCGAGATGGGGTGCTTCGTGGCGGCCTCGCTCCTCTGGGGGTATCGCGTTGCCAGCACGAAAGAGTCCTGGGCCGGATGCGTTGGATTTCTGAGCCTGCCCAGCGGTGTTCTCCCCTGGTTCTTGCGCGCCCGACTCCGACTGCCCTATGGTCTGATCCTGCTCGGTGGCGATGTTCCCGGGTTCTATACGTCGCGGGGCCATGCTCTCTTCCAGCGACTGACCTACCCCGTGAATCGACGGATCTGGAACCAGGCCTCGTTCGTGCTCGCCAACAGCGAGGGGTTGCGGGACCTTGCGCAGCAAGCCGTGCCGGGCCTCGAGATCGGGATCCTGCCGACCGGTGTCGACACCGACCGCTTCCGGACCGTCTCCCGCGGATTCCGGCCGCCTCTCCGCCTCCTATTCATCGGTCGGTTGGTCCGCCAGAAGGGGGCCGACGTCCTGCTGGACGCGCTTTCCCGTCTCCACGGCCAACCCGGAGGGCCGGACTGGAGTCTCACGATCGTCGGCGACGGTCCGGAACGGGATCGACTGGAGAGGATGGCCGTCGCGGGGAGGATCGCCGATCAGGTGCGGTTCCTGGGTTGGGTCCCCCCATCGTCGCTCTCCGATCTGTACCTCGGCCACGACGTGCTCGTACAACCCTCCCGCAACGAGGGGATGTCGTGCGTCATCGCGGAGGGCATGGCGTGCGGGCTCCCCGTCCTCGGGACGAATTGCCGAGGCACGCAGGAGCAGGTCGTGTCGGGAGAGGGCGGCCTCCTGGTCCCAGTCGAGGATGCGGGCGCTTTGGCGGTGGCCATCCGCAAGGCGTGCTCCAGTCCCGATCTCCTGGCGCAGTGGTCGCAAGGAGCTAGGCGGCGGGCGGAAGAGTTCAGCTGGTCGCGCCTTGCGGAGCGCTTCGAGGGCCTTGTCGAGTCGGTCTTCCCTTCGATGCGAGACAGGGGGGGTGAGTCGTGATTTCCGAGGGCCAACTCTCGAGTTTCTATCGTGCCCAGGACGTCCTCGTGACGGGCGGACTGGGGATGATCGGCAGCAACCTCACGCACGAGCTCGTGTCGCTTGGGGCCCGGGTCCGGATCCTCGACAACCTGCACCCTCTGTACGGAGGCTCCGAAGAAAACGTTCGGGATATCCGAGATCGCCTGGACGTCCAGGTCGGGGACATTCGCGATCGCGAGGCCGTAGGAAGGGCCGTGACAGGATGCAAGGTCGTCTTCAATCTCGCGGCACAGGTCAGCTACATCGACTCCTACGACATGATCTACGAGGACTTGGCGGTCAACTGCGAAGGCCACGTGAACGTCCTCTGCGCGGTTCGCGACCGCGCCCCAGGGTGTCGCGTCATCTTCAGTGGCAGTCGGATGCAGTACGGTCGGATTCTGCGTCCCTGGCCCATCGACGAGTCGCACGCCTGCTCCCCGCTCACGATCTATGGCGTCCATAAACTTGCCGGAGAGTCGTACCACTTCGTCTTCCGGGAACGCGCCGGAGTCCAGGCGGTCTCCCTTCGACTCGCCAATCCCTACGGCATCCGTCATCAGCGGAAGCACTCCAAGTACGGCCTCGTCAACTTCTTCATACGGAAGGCCGCTCAGGGACAGGCGCTTGAGGTCTTCGGGGATGGGTCTCAGGTGCGGGACTACATCTACTGCTCCGACACGGCGCGCGCCTTCCTCCACGCCGGCGCGACCCCGGAGGCGGACGGCGAAGTCTTCAACATCGGTTCAGGGCTTGGGACGCCATTCCGGGAGATGGCGGAGACGGTCGTCCGTACCGTCGGCCGGGGTTCGGTCGTCTCCATTCCCTGGCCGGCGAACTACGAGAGGATCGAGACGGGGGACTACGTGGCGGACATCTCGAAGGCGCGACGGACCCTCGGCTGGGAGCCGAAGGTCTCGCTGGAGGAGGGGGTCCGGCGGATCGTCGAGTTCGACCGCGCGTTGCTGGGCCTTTAGCGCCACGGTCGTTTCGACTAGCGAGTTCTGCGGGCGGTCAGGATGACCGGCGTGTGCCAGTCGAACCACCGCGCGAGGCGGAGGACCCACCCGGTCAGGCGCAGGGTCCGTATGAGGCTGACCCAGGGCCTGAGGCGCCCCATCAGCGCCCAGGCGGAAAACAGGCCGCTCGTCAGCCTCCGCTCGAAGGTGGAGAAGCCGTCGTCCAGGAGGATGAGTGACGGCATGCCCTGGACCCATCCTCTGAGGGTCCCAGCGTCCAGGAGCTGAAGCGTGTCGACGTAGCGGGCATCCCGACCGAAGAGCCTGGCCCAAGATCGCGCGGCGGAGCGGGGCATTCGAGGGACCCACGGGATGCCGAAGTGTCCCTCCCAAAAGGAGCCGTAGTTCGGCACGACGAATTGCATGGTCCCGCCAGGGCGCAACACGCGAGCCGCCTCCTGCAGCACCTGCAGGGGACTCCGGACATGCTCGAGCGCGTTCGTCGAGTAGACCCAATCAAAGCTGCAGGACGGGAAGGGGAGCATCTCTCCTTCGCTCGCGACCACCGCGAGCGGCGTCTCTCCGTTGGCATGCAGCACCTCCCGCGCCAACATGCGGCACCGCTCGTCGGGCTCGATGCCGAAGGCGCGCAGCCCGAATCGCACGCGCGCTTCCGATACGAGGAGTCCGAAGCCCGCGCCGATCTCCAGGAGGGTCTGCCCGGCCTCGAAGGGGCGTCCAGAAAGCGTCTCAAGGAGGCCCAGGCCCTCGGTCGTCCGTACGGGAGAGAGGATGTCGGCCGCGACCTTCTCCAGGTCAGCCCCGCGCGGGTAGACGCCCTTCGTGATTTCCGCGAGGTATGCGACCACACGACGCTGTGCCTGTTCGGGGATCTGTAGCGCAGTCGACTGACGATCCAAGGTCGGCCCTCAGAGGTTCGTGGAGGGGGCGGCGCCGCACCGCCTCGCTGCCAGAGGTCCCTCGATCCTGTCCTCGTATGGCATTCTCCGACCCCTTGCCCCGGGCCGCTACTTAGTTCGTGCGCGCGCCTCGTCCTTGATTGGTCTGCAGGGGGCTGGGATAATCCGCGCGCGGCCGGGGCCCCCTCGGCCGATCGGAGTCGTATGGACCCCTCCCCCGCACCGAAGATCTCGGTCGTCGTCCCCCTCTGCAACGAGCGGGAGAACGTCGTCGCGCTCTGGTCGGAGCTCAAGACGGCCCTGGATCGCACGGGAGAGCCCTGGGAGGCCATCCTTGTCGATGACGGGAGCACGGACGGCAGCCAAGCCCTACTGAGAGAGGCCGCGGCCGCGGACGCGCGACTTCGGGCGCTCATCCTCGCCCGCAACTACGGCCAGACCGCCGCGCTAGCCGCGGGGTTCGAGGCGGCCCGCGCCGACGTGATCGTCACGCTCGACGGCGACCTCCAGAACGACCCGGCCGACATCCCCACTCTGCTCGCGAGGATCGCCGAGGGGCACGACGTCGTCTGCGGCTGGCGAAGGGAGCGCCAGGACCCCTTCTTGACGCGCGTCCTCCCCTCGCGTGCGGCCAACTGGCTGATCTCCTGGATCACCGGGGTCCACCTTCACGACTACGGCTGCACGCTCAAGGCGTACCGGCGAGAAGTGCTCATGGACCTCCACTTGTACGGCGAGATGCACCGATTCCTGCCCGCCATCGCGAGCTGGGGGGGGTGGAGGATCGCCGAAGCCCCCGTGAACCACCGACCCCGACAGGCCGGGCGCAGCAAGTACGGCCTGGGGAGGACGCTCAAGGTCCTCCTCGACCTCGTCACCGTGAAGTTCCTCGGGAGCTACGTCACCAAGCCCATCTACGTCTTCGGCGGCCTGGGAATCGCATGCTTCGCGTTGGCGTTTGTCTCGCTCGGCGCCCTGGTTTACCGCAAGGTCGCCGGAATCGAGTCGATGATCCAGAGCCCCCTGCTCCTCCTTTCCACGCTGCTCGTCCTCCTGGGTGCCCAGTCCGTGTTCCTTGGCCTCCTCGCGGAGATGCTCGTCCGCACCTACTACGAGTCCCAGAAGAAGCACATCTACCGGGTGCGCGAGGTCATCGGCCCGCCTCCCCCCGCCTGAGATGAGCGACTGCGCATCCACGAGCGATCGGCCAGCATTCGCGTTCGGGAGGAACTGGGCGAGGTTCGCGCGCCACCACCTCGACGACGCGGTCCTCGCCATTGCCGAGCGGTCGCTCGTCGAGTTCCTCGGCACTCCGAGCCTGGCCGGCCGGTCGTTTCTCGACGTCGGTTGCGGGAGCGGCCTGTTCTCGCTCGCCGCCTACCGCCTCGGCGCGTCTCGCGTGGTCAGCTTCGATGTCGATCCCGACTCCGTAGCGTGCTGCCGCGATCTGCGCAGGCGCGCTGGCGACCCGTCCCATTGGGAGCTGTGTGAGGGGTCCGTCCTCGACACCGCCTTCATGTCGCGACTCGATCCCGCCGACGTTGTCTACTCCTGGGGCGTGCTCCACCACACCGGGCGGATGTGGGACGCGATCCAGGCTGCCGCGTCGCGAATCGCCCCCGGCGGCGTCTTCTACCTGGCCATCTACAACCGAGCTCAGAGGTGGCGCTTCCACGACGACGGCTCGTTCGGCCCGTCGAGCTTCTGGCTCCGCGAGAAGCGCCTGTACAACGCGCTTCCGACGCTTCTCCAACGCGGGATCGAGGGCATGTTCGCCGCCCTGTGGTCCGGCCTCACTCTGCTCCGAGGGGGGGATCCGTTCCGCGAGATGCGCGACCACCGCCTCCGGACTCGCGGAATGAGCTGGATCGTCGACCTGCGAGACTGGCTCGGAGGGTATCCCTACGAGTTCGCGAGCGTCGAGGAGATCAAGTCGTACTGCTGTGGCCGCCTCGGACTCGAGCTTGAACGGCTGCTTTGTCGTTCAGGGACCCGAAACAACGAGTTCCTCCTCCGCAGGCCGGGGCCAGTCACTTCGTCGTGAGGAGGCGGATGGCGTACAGCCCGCCGATTCCGGGCAGGAGGTTCAGGCGCCGGCGACGAACGACCTGAAAAGAGCGCTCCAGGGCCGCGTCAATCGTCCGCCAGTCGGATACGTGGCCGCTCACGGTCCGCCGCGCCTCGCCGCTCGTTTCGAGGACCGTGTTCATCCTCCGAGACGCGCGTCGCAGGAAGGTCCGACCATCCAGCTTCTCAAGGATCTCGAAGAACCGGCTCCCCTCGAGCGGGAAGCCGATTACGATCCGCGCGCCGTCCGTCGCCACGCGTCGGATCTCGCGACAGGCCAGGTCCAGGGCAAGGATGTGCTCGAAGGTGCTCAGCGAGACGACCGCGTCGAACGAGCCGTCGCGGTAGGGGAGGCTAAGGATGTCGCCGCAGGCTAGGCCTACCCCACCTAGCCGGCGGTTCCGGACGATCCGCCCCGCGAAGCCCACCGAGACGGCATGCCGGTCCAGCGCCTCCACGCGGCGCGAAAAGCGCGCGAGCGTGGGGAGGAAGTACCCGACGCCGCACCCCGCATCGAGCAGCCGTTCCGCGGGCCGATCGCCGAAGAGGTTCATCACGATCCGCAGTCGCTTTCGGAAGAGGTAGCGCGTCAGCGGATTCGGATGGAAGTACGCGAGCGCGCAGCTCTCCATGAGCTGGAGGTAGGCGAGGCCCTCCATCTTCTGGCCCTCGACGAGCGAGATCCCCTCGCCCCAGTCCTCCTTGTTCGGGTACTCCACGTTCATCCGCTCACCACGGGGTGGATCCGGGGGGATCGAAGACGACTCTCACGGGGGCCAAGCCAGCGAGATTCTCGTCAGCCCGCCCGCCGCCGTCAATCGTGGCGTGCGGCGACGGAGCCTGGATGCGTTGACGCCATCCAGGGATTTCGCCGAGAATGGCGGCCACTCGCATGAAGCGTACCCGCACCTGCTCGCAACTCCTGGCCGCCTCCGTCGTCCACGTCGCCCTCTACCTGTTCGTCGCGGCCTGGCCGGGCCAGACGGGCCGTTTCTCTCCCCTTCCCCGGCTGATGCACAACCCACTGTGGGACGTCACCACGTACTACGTCCCGCTGGCCCACGACGTCCAGGAGGGGCACTGGGTCAAGAATGCCTCCCCCACGACGTACGAGCACAGGGATGACGGAACGGCGTTTTCCCCCCTCCCCATCTGGCTGCTCGCGCTCCTGTCGATCGTCGTCGGCGCCGAGTGGCTGCCCGTCGCGTGCTCCGTCCTGTTTCCACCCCTCGCTCTGTACCTGTCCTTTCGGATCGCACGCGCGCTCGGACACGAGGAGCACACTGCCTGGCTGATCGCGTGGGTCATGCTTCTCTCCTGGAACCTCCACTGGAGCCTCGGGAGCCTCCGCCGGGCGCCTCTCGACCCGATCCGAGGTCTGACCTTTCTGTGGTATTGCCGGTTCACGCATCCCGCGCTGACCTTTCCTCTCCATGCCTGGGGACTCCTGTCGCTCCTCCGAGCCCTGGAACGCCCCACGCTCGGCCGCAGGATCCATGCACTGGTCCCCCTCGTGCTTGTCGCGGCCTCGGATCCGCACGGGGCCCTCCTGCTGGGCCTCGCCCACGCGGCCGCCCTTGTGGCGCGCATCCGTATGGAGGGGCTGCGCGCCCTCGTCCCCGACATCGGCCTCTACACCCTCGCCGCCGCGGCAGCCTCCCCGATCGCCTGGATGTACCTGGTCAACCTCGGAAGCGCGGCGGTGGAACAGGAGGTCGCCTCCACCGGAGTCCGGAGTCGCATGCCAAAGACCGACGTGCTGCAGCTCCTTCCTTTCCTCTTTCTCCTTTCGCCTCGCGTGCGCCGGACCGGTTGGCCGGCGTGGGCCGGCCTGGGCCTGGGCATCCTCGTCCTCTACAACATCCGTGTCTTCACCGGCTGGGAGTGGCAGCACTGGTACTACCTCTGGCGCACCATCAACCCGTGGATGGCCCTGTTCGGCGTCCACCTCGCGCTGACGGTCGCCGGCCGACTCGCGGCGTCCCGACCATGGGTCGTCTCCTGGGAACCTCGCGCCTGCCTCGCCGCCTGCTCGGCCCTGTTCGCCTTCGGGCTCGCTTCCCAGGCGGCCTTCGCCCGCCAGTATGCCGCGAGGTTTCGCTACACCGATGCGGAGCGCCAGATCTCGGGATGGTTCGCCTCCAATCACGGGAACCAGGCCGTCGTCCTCTGCTGGAACCCCGATTTGGCCTCCCTGATCCTATGCACCAGTGATTACAACACGCTCATTCCCTGGTTCAACGCGAGGTCCTTTCCTCGCCACGAGGCGGACCTCCGTCTGGCCTGGGGAATGCACGCGTATGGGATGCGAGGAGAGGACCGCGATGCGCTCCTTGCGGATCCAGGGTACGGCACGTTCTACTTCGGTCACGTGACGGCCGGCGCGGGGGAATTGGCAACGGGTGTCCGTCCCCTCCTCGACGCGATCCAGCCCGCGGACCCAGCGCGAATCCCCTTCCGCCTCGACTACGTCGTCGAGGATCCGCGGTACCCGACATCCCCCGCGATCACCTCTCGCTGGGAAGTCGTCCTCGACGTCCAGGGGCATCGCGTCTGGAGGCTCCCCCGCAAGTAACGGAGAGACCCGCGATTCCACCACCTGAGACGCCTGTGGAAGGACACGATGGTGCGCCCGTCCTGGGCTTAACGGACTCTGGAGCCGAGGGGAACGAGCGCGCCTTCATGCATCTGGTACGGGGCGGAGCAGGCGTCGCAGGTCACATCCACCTGGGAGGTGTCGAGGCGAACGCCGCAGGCGCACATCCAGCCGGCCAGCCGTGCGGGGGCGCCGAGGACGAGGGCGTAGTCGGGGACGTCCTTGGTCACGACGGCGCCGGCACCGACGAAGGAGAAGCGGCCGATCGTGTGGCCGCATAGGATCGTGCAGTTCGCGCCGAGCGTCGCGCCTCGCCGCACCACCGTGGACTTGTACTCGTGCTTGCGAGAGATGTGACTTCGCGGGTTGATCACGTTCGTGAAGACCATCGACGGCCCGCAGAACACGTCGTCCTCGATCGTGACGCCCTCGTAGACGGAGACGTTGTTCTGCATCTTCACGTTGTCGCCGATCTGGACGTCCTTTCCGACGAAGCAGTTCTGCCCGATGGAGCAGCGTTTCCCTATGCGGGCCCCCGTCATGACGTGGGTCCAGTGCCACACGCGCGTGCCTTCGCCGATCTCCGCTCCTCTGTCGATGATCGCGGTTTCATGCGCCTCGAACCTGAGTCCGGTGCCGACGGCGGCCGCGTGCCCGCCCGATTCGAGGGAACGTTGGCTCGCCTCGAGGACGGCGAGGACGCGCAGTGCGCTCGACCCGTCAGTCCTGGGCGTCGCGCGCGTACGTACGCACTCGAGGAAGTGCTCGCATTCCCGACGGAGCGGCTCGGCGGAGTCGATGGCCACGGGCTCGCAGGCGGCCTTCCTCGGAACGGGCTGGTGCTGGATCCAGTCGATGTGGTGCGGGTAGAGGACGAGCTTGTCCTTGGGCTCGGTGTCGTCGAACACGGCCATCTTGCGGTCGCCGACGACGACGAGGCGGTGCTCCTTGAAGGGATTGAGCCAGCTCACGAAGACGTGGGCTCCGGCTCCACTGGGGAAGCGGAGCGTCGTGACGGTCACGTCGGCGACGGCCTTGTGGAGGATGTTCCAGCCCTGCGCGGAGGCCTCGGTCGGCATCTCTCCGAGGAGCAGGAGGATGGCGGTGATGTCGTGGGGCGCGAAGCTCCAGAGGATGTTCTCCTCGGACCGGATCCGCCCGAGGTTGAGGCGATGGGAGTAGACGTACTGGATGCGGCCCAGGTCGCCTCGGTCTACGAGGTCCTTGAGCGCGATGACTGCGGGGTGGTATGCGAGGAGGTGCCCGACCATGAGGACGCGCCCCTTCTCCGCGGCGAGGCGCACGAGCTCCTCCCCCTCGTGCACGGACATGGCGAGGGGCTTCTCGACGAAGACGTCCTTGCCGGCGAGAAGGGCCTGACGCGCGACCGAGTGGTGCGTGGCGGCGGGCGTGGCGACGACGACGGCGGGTAGGCCTGGATCGCCGAGGACCGCGTCCGTCGAGGCATGGAGGGCCAGGCCGGGGTACTGCGCTGCCACCTGCCCCCTGGTCGCCGCGTCGCTGTCGACAACGGCGGCCAGCACGCCGAGCTCATGGAAGTTCCGGACGAGGTTGCGCCCCCATGCGCCGCAGCCGAAAACCGCTACGCTTGTGGTCATTCCCGGTCCTCTCGTGCTGGGGGGCGGGTCCGCCGGCCCCCAGGAGCAGCTTCTACCACCCGAGGGCCCACTTCGCCCAGAATCGCAAGAGATCACGCACGGTGCGGAGGATCACGCGCGAGTTGCCGCATGTGGCCTGTCCGTGCGTCCGGGGGACGTAGCGGGCCTCGAATTCGCGGATCGCCATACCGGCGTCCCGCGCCTTCACGAGGACCTCGGCCGTGAGGAATACGCCGTGGGTCTCCGGCCAGATTCGCTCGAAGATCGCGCGTCGGTAGAGGTGCAGGTAGTTGAACTGGCGCAGGCGGAGGCCGAATAGCAGTCTCAGGAGGAAGACATTCACGTGCGAAACGAACTTCCGCGCGAGCGTATAGTCGCGACGGTCGCTCCGGATTCCCACCACGACGTCCCATCCCGGTCCCGCCTGGATCCTGCGGAGGAGGTCCTCGGGCTCGATGGCGAGGTCTGCGGGCACGAAGACCGCGTACTCCCCCCTGGCGACCCGCAGGCCCGTCGGGATGCCGCTGCCGGGGCCCATGTTGCGTGCGTGGCGCTCCAGACGCACCTCAGGACGTCCGAGGGCGACCTCCTGCACCACCTCCGCGGTCCGATCTCGGCTGCCGTCGTCGATGACGACGATTTCGAACGGGCGCGCGAGCCGGTCGAGGTGTTCGAGGAGCAGGGGCAACACCCACGCGAGGTTCTCCTCCTCGTTGTACGCCGGCATCAGGACCGAGACGAATGGCCGCACGCGCTTACCGTCTTTCGAGGCAGATGACGTCCAGACCGCGGACGGAGAGGCGGGGCCCGCGTTGCCAGTCTGAGTCGGTCAGGCTCTCGGCCTGCCTCGCCAGGCGAATCCGGAATTTCTCGAATCCCTCGTCACTCCTTGCACGCCAGTCGTGGAAGAGGACCAGCCAGACTCGGCGGCCGCCGCACGGTCTTGGGCGGTGACGGCGCGCGTCCAGGCAACTCGCGCCGTACTGGACGAGGGGCTCCCCGTCGTTCCAGAAGGCAAGGAGGGCGCGGGGCGTCTCGCCCAGGCCGGGCCGCGCCGCAAGCACCGGATCCAGCGCCTGCGCGGTTCCGAGCCAGTCGTAGACGACCTCATCTCCCGGTCGGACGGCCCCCTCCAACCGCTCCGCGAGTTCCCGGTACGCGGGCGCCTTGAGGTACTCGGGATTGTGACGGTAATTCCAGACTCCCCAGCCGTTCACGGCGGCGTAGGTCAGGAACAGGAGGAGCGCAATCCGCGCGCTCCCGTGCTCCACAAGGTAGTCGAGCCATGCGGTTCCGAGCCAGAGAAGCGGGACCAGCGCCCAGATGGCGTACTTGGTGTGGATGTAGTTGAAAGCCGGCACAACGGCCAGGCTGAACGCGACCAGGGCGGCGATCGGGAGCGCCACGGCGCACACGGCGAGAAGGGCCTCCACACCCCGCGCGCGACGATGCAGCGCGTGTGCGCCGCAGGTGAGGAATCCAAGGGCGAGCAGGCCGGCGAGGCCGATGGCCCCCCAAGCCAGTGGGCTCAGCGCCCCTTCGGACCCCGGAACGACCGAGCGGCCAAGCACGAGAATCGCGAGGGGCGCGAGAGTGTCGCGGTGCGGCTGCACGTCGACGATCATACGGGCCTGTTCCGCGCCCAAGTAGCACCCCGCCATCACCGAGACCCAGGGTGCGACCATGGCGGCTCCCGCAAGTTGGCAGATGGTCCACGGTCCGGCGCTCGCACGGAGGCGGGCCGAGGAAAGCACAGCAACAGCCAAGCCGAACAGGAAGAAGACGGAGAGGTAGTGGGCGTACACGAGCAGGGCCTCGGCCACAGCGAGGAGGACCCACCCCACGGCCGCAAGCCTGCCCCGGCGCGCCAACTCGAGGAGCAGGAAGAAGACGACCGCGCCCAAGAGCGCCAAGAGGGCGTAGGCGCGTAGCTCCTGAGAGTAGAAGACGTGGAATGCGGAGAGGGCCAGCATGGGTGTCCCGATCGCCGCCGCGCGCGGACCGAGAGTCCTCCACAGCAGGCCCGACCAGAGGAGCAGCGTGAGAACGCCGCAGGCGGCGGGAACCAGTCGCAGACGCCCCAGCCGTGCGCCCGTTGGGGCCGTCAGGCGCAGCAGCGCGTGGAACAGGGGAGGCTCGCCGTTCGCGTCGCGCCGGACTGTCTGGACTGGGTCGACCGACTGGTGGATTGTCCACGAGATCCCCTCATCGGCCCATGCATCGTGGGTCTCCAGCCCCTGGTATCGCAGGTGTGCACCCACCGCCAGCGCGCCGAGGGTCACAATCAGGGCCGTGCGGCTCGACATGTCAGGGCCACAGCCTTCGCCGGCGGGCTGGCACGCCCGAGACCACGGCGTATGCAGGGACGTCCCGCGTCACGACCGAGCCCGCGCCAACCTGGGCCCCTTTTCCGACGCGGATGCCCGGAAGGAGCGTCGATCCAGCGCCGATGTCGCAGCCGTCCTCGAGCACGACGGGTGCGAAGTGCAGGTCCTGATGCAGGATCGGCCACTTGCGATCCTTGAGGGCGTGCGACGACGTGAGGATAGTGACCCGGGGTCCGATCCCGACGTCTCGCCCAATCACGATTCCCCCCGCGGAGTGCAGGAATGCCATCTGCCCGATCCAGGTGCCGTCCCCGATCTCCATCATGTTCCTGTGGTACGCCTTCAGGATCGCGTAGTGTCCGACGTAGACGTTTTCGCCGATCAGGATGTTCTCGGGGTGGAAGACCATCGCACCCCTCTCGAATACGACGCTGCGTCCGATCCGTCGGAAGGCCCGTCGGACGATGCGCCCGTCGCCGTGGCTCGCAAAGACCCGAGACCCCATTCTCACAGCCTCCCCGACTCCGGCGCCTGGAGGGACGAGTACCAATCCGCGGTGCGGCGAATTCCGTCCTCCAGGTCCACCTTGGCCTCGAATCCGAGGAGCTGGCGCGACTTCGTGACCGCAGGGACGCGCAGCTCGATGTCGACGTAGTCCTTCCGAGTGAAGCGGACGGTCGACTTCGAGCCCAGCACACGGATGACCGTGTTCGCGAGGCCGTAGATGGTCGTCACGGTCCTTTGGTTGCCAATGTTGAACGACTCCCCCACCGCCTTGGGATGTGCCATCGCAAGCAGCACGCCATCGACCATGTCGTCCACGTAGCACCACGCGCGGATCTGCGTTCCGTCGCCGTGGATTTCGATCGTCTCGTCCTTCAGCGCGCGCTGGATGAAGGTCCTGAGTGCCCCCTCCCCCACCTGGCCGGGGCCGTAGACGTTGAACGGCCTCACGACCGTCGTCGGCAGCCACTTTTCCTGGTGATAGGCGACCGCCAGGTGCTCCTCCGCGAGTTTGCTCACCGCGTACGTCCAGCGCGCCTCTCCCACCTTGCCGATCACGGTATTGTCCGTTTCGCTCGATCGGAACGCTTGTGAGCCGAAGACCTCGCTCGTCGAGAAACAGACGACGCGATCGATGCGCTGCAGCCGCGAAGCCGCCTCCAGCACGTTGGCCGAGCCCACCATGTTCACGCGCATCGTGGTCACGGGGCTCTTGATCACCGTGTCGATTCCCGCGATGGCCGCACAGTGAATTACGTAGTCCGCCCCCTGCATCGCGCGCGACAGGGCGTCGAAATCGAGCACGTCCCCCTCGATGAGGGTGAGGTTGGGGTGGCCGCGGAAGGGCTTGTCACGCAGCGAGTCGCGCGAGAGATTGTCGAAGACGACAATGCGGTTTGACTCGACGAGACGCCCCGCGAGGGTGGAGCCGATGAACCCGGCGCCTCCGGTGATGAAAAGCTTCTTCCCCTGGATAGGCGTCATGCGAGGAGCCTCTTGAGCGACTGGATGACACGGTCCTGATTCCACAGCGAGAGTCCAGGGTACAGCGGCAGGGCCAGCGTCTCGCGCGCGGCACGCTCCGTCTCCGGCAGGCTGGCCCTCGTCGACCGATAGGCGGGCTGCAGGTGAATGGCGGCCACGCCGATCCTTGCCCCAATCCCCTCCGCGGAGAGTCTCGACAGCAGCTCGTCCCTGCCCAGCCGCGCGTCGTCCGTCACCCGGACGAGGTACGTCTGATAGGTCGGCTCGGCTCCGCGGGGCGTCCAAGGCAGGAGCAGTCCGGGGAGCCCCTCGAGTCCCCGAGCGTACCGGCTCGCCAGGCGGCGGCGCTCCCCCACAAGCGCTTCGAGTCGTCGGACCTGGCCCAGCGCGAGCGCCGCATTGACGTCGGAGAGGCGGAAGTTGAATCCAGGCTCCATGCACTCGAGAGGAGGCACCGGTCCGGTGGACGCGCGGCTGGCCAGCCCGTGGGATCGAAGTCGGCGCAGGCGATCCGCGACGCGCCGGTCGCCCAGCAGAATGGCTCCCCCCTCTCCGGAGGTGACCACCTTGCGGGGGTGGAAGCTGAAGCAGACGAGCCCATCAGCCCCGATGGGCTTTCCTCTCCACGACGCCCCGATCGCGCACGCCGCGTCCTCCACGACCTGGATCCCTGCGCCGCGCGCGCACCGGCGCACTGCGTCCCGGTCGTACGGGAGCCCAATCTGGTGCACGGGCAGGATCGCGCGCGTCCGAGCCGTCAGCGCCGCCGGCAACAGGGCGGGGTTCAGGTTGTACGTGCGCGGATCGATGTCCACGAACACCGGCGTCGCACCAAGCAGCCTGACAACGTTGGCTGTCGCCACGAACGTGAACGACGGAAGAACGACCTCGTCGCCGGGACCGACGCCGGAGACTAGCAGCGCGAGATGCAGGGCCGCCGTGCCGGAGGACACCGCCACGACCTCCCGTGCCCCCGTGTGCGCAGCCAGTTCCCGTTCCAGCGCCTCCACCATCGGTCCCTGCGTGAGCTGGCCGCTGCGTAAGACCTGGAGGACCAGTCGCTCTTCGGTGCGCCCGATGCTGGGGCGGAGCAGGGGGATGGTCGTCTTGCGGGAAGGAACGGCTGCTTTGCTACGGGCTCGCATCGCCGGCATGATAGCAGCGTGGAGGGGGAGTCCGCAACCCGGCGAGACCTGCTACCTCACCTCCTGCCGCCTCTGCATGGCGTCGGCGAAGATCGCGCGGCGCGCGAAGTCTATCGACTCCCCCGTCGGCAACTCGCCGAACGCGGCGGCCAAGAAGCGCCTGTGAACCTGTGCGTCTGCGCCCACGGTTCGAAGTGGGAGGTGACCGGAGCTGGACCTTTCGATACCATCTTGAGATGCCCATGGACAAATCCAGCGCGGACTCGGGCCCTGTCCCCCCCGTCGGGGAGTTCGCCTGGCAGCCATGCCTGGTGGCGGTCGCCGGCGTCGCTTGCGCAACCGCCGTCCTCCCGACGGTCTGCTTCCCGAGGTTCGTGGACTACCTCCTCTTCCTCCTCTACGGAGCCGTTCTCGCCGAGGCCGCGCTCCTGGCGACGTGGGTCGGCTGCGCCGCGCTCCTGTTTCCCGTCGCGGCGCTCACTCGCCGCCCTTCGCGCGTCGCTTCTTGGGCGTCCCAGCTCACGAGGTGGCTCCTCGTTGCCTTGCCCGTCCTCGGGGCGGTCCCCATCGCCTTCAATCGGTCCATCCTCTGGGGCGAGAGAATCGACCTCCGAAGGCCCTCGATCTGGCAGACGCTGGCCGCGGGGGCCGCGCTGTCGGTCCTGGTGTTGCTGCTGCGACGCGTGGTCCGCAGGTTCCTGGGCAGGCCGAGGAGGAGCAGGTACATCGTCGCCGCGATGGCCTGCGCGACCCTTCTCGCTGCAGCCGTCGGCTGGGGCCTGGGGAGCTCGCCCGCCCCCGCGCGGTCCCGAGTCGCGGAAGATCAGCCCTCCGCCGCGCGACCGGCTCGCCCCCTCCTCGTCATCGGGATCGACTCCCTCGGCCACGACACCCTCGCCGACCTAGTCGCCGCGAGGGGACCTCCCGACGTTCGAAAGGCTCATCTCGCACGGCGGACTGGCGAGAGTGGTCGGACCGTCCACCAACAGTTGCGAGCTGTTCGCTTCCATCGCCACGGCTGCCCCCCCGCCCGTCCATGGGGTCCAAACCCACTTCTATGTGAAGTTCCCGGCGATGACGTCGTTCCCCCTCCACTATTCGCACCGCAACCTGTGGCTCGCGTATGCCCTCGGCGTCCCACTGCTCGCGACCAAGGTGGTGGAGGCGTATCCTCCGCCGCGCGACCGCTGGCGCGTCGAGCCGATGTGGACACGAGCCCGTACGGCCGGGCTGTCCACCGCGGTCGTAGGCTGGCTCGGCTCCTGGCCCGTGGAACCGTGCGATGGCGACGTCTTCCCCTACATGGGGGCGCGCAGCTCGTGGGAGGTCTTCTATCGCTATCGGCAGGGACGCTTCGCCCCGGGCGGGTGGTTCTGCAGGGATAGCGTGCGGGGGTTGGTGCGGGAGCCGAGCGATCGCGACGCGGAGGACCTGGCGTCACTGGGGATCGATGCCGGCGTCGGCGTCGAACGGGCGGATGCGCTGTCGGGTGAGCTGTCGCTCCTCAACCAGAACCAGGCCGGGTATGTTCGATACGAGCACCTGGGCGACGCCTCGCACGCAGTGATCGCCGAGCTCGCGATCCGCGAGCGGCGACCGGACGTGGCGTGGGTCTACTTCGGAGGCCTCGACGTGGTCGAACACGTTTTCTGGCCGTGCTGGAGGCCTGATGGCTATCCCGACGGACCGGGGAGGCCGGTCCCCACGCGGGACCGCCAGCCGGTGCTGCGCTACTTCCAGTGGCTGGACCAGGTCGTCGCCCGCCTCCTGGCGGCGTACGAAGTCGAACCCATGGTCGTGATCGTCGGCGATCACGACATGGTCCCAACGCCCGGCCATCGCCTCTTTCCGGCCTGGCACGGTGGTTCGGGGGCTCTGATCGTGTCTCATCCGGACCGACGCGTGGCCACGGGGGACGTGACAGTACGCCCCGAAGACGTGGGCGACATGGTGGCCTCACAGTGCGGGCTCGGAACCAGCCCGACCTGGCAGACCTCGCCGCTTCGTGAGGCGCTGGGCCGGTGAGCGCCGGCAATCCTCACGCCAGGAGGGTCACTTCACCTCCTGCCGGCCCTGCATCGCGTCCGCGAGGATCGCCCGGCTCGCGAACTCAATCGACGCGCCCGTCGGCACGCCGCGCGCAATCCGCGTGAGACGCACGCCGAGCGGGGAAAGCACCCTCGCCAGGTGAAGCGCCGTCCCGTCCCCCTCCAGGTTCGGGTTCGTCGCCAGGATCACCTCGCGAACCCCGCCCGCCTTCACCCGGCGCGCCAGCGCGTCGATCGTCAGGTCGTCCGCGCCAATCCCCTCCAGCGGCGCAATCCGCCCCAGAAGCACGTGGTAGTGCCCCCGGTACGCCCCCGACTTCTCGATCGCCCAGAGGTCCTTCGACTGCTCCACGACGCAGACCATCCCCGCGTCGCGCGACGGGTCCGAGCAGACCTCGCACGGGTCCGCCTCGCTGACGTGGAAGCAGCGCCCGCACGGGCGGACCCGCTCCTTCACCTCGCGGACCGCCCCGACCAGCGCCTCCGCCTCCTCCTTCGACGCGCGCAGGAGGTGGAACGCAAGCCGCTCGGCCGTGCGCGGGCCGATGCCGGGCAGCTTGCCCAGCTCCGTCACCAGCCGCGCCAGGGGTCCGATCTTCTCGATCGACATGCCAGGCTCCCGGAGAGAGAGCAGGATTCTCCGGGAGCCCGCCGTTCCTTGCAAGTGCTACCGCAGGCGGCCGATCGCCGGGCGGGTCTCGCCGTTGCCGTTGTTGTAGGACGTCCACCCCGCCCGCACTTGCCCCGTCACGGCGTAGGCCGCAGCGTCGTCGTCGAACAGGTAGACCCACCCGCCGGCGCCGGGGTACGGGCCGAGACCGACAGCCGTCTCCGCGCGCCCGTCGCCGTCCAGGTCGCCGCACGCGACCCGCGTCTGGCCGTCGTACGCCCAGTAGCTGGACCACGGCACCTGCCCCCACGCGCGGTGCGCGTAGCCCGCGGAGGCGTCGTCGAGGACCTCGAACTGGCCCGCCGCCCCGCGGCCCAATCCGACGACGATCTCGGATCTCCCGTCTCCGTCCGTGTCTCCGCAGGCGGGCTGCGTCGAGCCGTCCGCGGAGTTGTAGGAGCTCCACTGGACCCTGAGGCGGGCCAAAAGCGCGTACCCGCCGACCGCGTCGTCCCGGACGTCGACGACGCCGCCGTCGGGCGTGTACCTGCCATACCCGAAGATCAGCTCCGCCCGTCCGTCGCCGTCCACGTCCCCGAACGCCGGGCGCACCTCCCCGTTCGCATAGGTGTACGCGCTGCGTCCGCACGAGACGCGGGTCAGGAACGCCGCGCCGGTCGTGAGGTCGTCGAAGATCTCCACGTATCCGCTGTACCCATACGCCGGGCCGGTGCCGAGCGCGATCTCGGCCCGCCCGTCGCCGTCAACGTCGCCGCAGGCCGGCCAGACCTCGCCGTTCCGGTAGTAGTAGTTGCTGCTCCGAATGCGCACCCAGCGCCTCAGGGCATATCCCGCCAGGGCGTCGTCGAGCACCGCCGCCCATCCGCCGTAGTACGTATAGGGGCCGGTGCCGACGACCAGCTCGTCGAGCCCGTCGCCGTCCACGTCGCCCGTCGCGACGCGGGTCTCCCCCGAATACGAGTTGTAGGCGCTCCAGGGG
>CAZYRM010000077.1:0-28411 GCA_964649705.1 uncultured Planctomycetia bacterium | reverse complement strand
GCGCCTGACGGAGAACGAGCGGCGCATGGACGCGCTGCAGGAGATGATCGAGGAGATCCGGGCTGAAGGCAGGGAGCGTGCGGCCGAGCACAAGGAAGAGATGGCCCGGATGAGGGCCGACAGCGTCAGGCGTGACGCAGGGCTCGCCGAGTCGCGCCGGCAGACCCGAGAGATCGTCAAGATCGTCTCGAGGATCGATGCCGACCTCAAGGCCGAGTCTGCCGCGCGGAAGGCCGAGTCCGCCAGACGCGAAGCCGAGTCCGCCAGACGCGAAGCCGAGTCCGCCAGACGCGACGCCGAGGCGGCCCGCAACCTTGAGGAGCACCGCGCGTTCATGGCGGCGCTCGAGGATCTGCGCAAGGGCCGCTGACCGCGGCTAGCGCAGGCACCGAGTCCGGTGTGCGTCCACCAGGGTCTGCGCACGTGACTGCGCGCGGAGACCGTCTGGATGCTCACCTGGGACGCGGGCCCTGCCAGTTCCGGTCCAGGGCGAGGGCGCCATGCTCGATGACGGCCCGTTTCGGCAAGCCGGGGCTGAGGATGGCGTCGCGGTTGTCAGGAGTCAGGATTAGGAAGTCTCCCTTCGCATCCCAGCAGATCTCATAGAGTCGCTCGCGCCCGTCGCGGATGGAGGCGTCGATGCCGCCGATCCCATCCACGTAGCAGGACAATCCACCCATCGGGGCCCCGCGAACTTCCACGGTCCACCAGGCGGCCCAATTGTCCCCGAAGACGTCGTCGCGCCAGTTTGCCGGGATGCGCTCCGTGTAGAACACCTGCGCGGACTTCGAGGCATCCGGAGACGCGGCGATGCGGCTCGCCGGGCGATGCACGACCGCGATGAAATCGCCGCCACTGGTCATCGACTGCCTCACGGCTAGACCGAGCAGCGAGGCGAGCAGAAGGAACAAGAGTGGTTCGATCGGAGCGTGGCGACGCGAGGCTGGACGTCCCAACCACTCGCAGGTGACCATGCCTACCGACATCGTCGATGTGAGCAATGCGATCGTCGCCACATGCGTCGGACGCATCCACAGGAAGAGGAACACCTCCATGGCGACGATGACTGGGACCATCATCAGGAGACCAACGACCGCGGCACGTAGCGGACCCAGAACTCGGTGCACTCCCCACAGATGCCGACACGCGAACCTGGGACCGACCACGGCTGCCACCGCCGCGACCACAAGCGCCGCGATGGCGGCCTCGCGGAGGAGCTCCATCTGCCGCAAGGCCGACCAGCCAGGGACCCCGGCGACGGTCTCGACGGCGGGGATCAACCCTGCGAGTAGACCCGACGCGAAGACGACCAGTCGCTGTGGAAGTCGGATTGGTCGCGACCCAGTCTCGCTCATTTCGGGCATCATCTGCAGGCCACCAGCGCGTGTCAACGTCGCGGAGCCCGGTCCGGAGCAGCTACGTCTCGTGGGGGCCACGCACCGCTACGTGGTGACGCTGCAGCAATGGACAGGCCGCATGCCGGGACAATGCAGATAGGGAGCAGCATGGCGACGGAGCTGTTGCACGCGCTCCGATGCGGCGCATGTGTCCTGCTGCGACCCCGATCCACCCTGGGACGGACAAGAATGATGCAGATGGAATGCAACGACCCCGCCGGAGAGCATCCGGCGGGGTCGTTCGTGGTATAGCGGGGGAGGTATCCTCGAATTGCGCACGACCCTCCCGACGTTCGTGTTCGAGAGGGTCATCGCGTGATCAGGCCATCCGGGCCGATCGAGGAGACGTGCCCTCATCTCCCCTTGAGCGACACAAGCGGTGTCAGCTCATGCAGGATCTTCACCAAGTCGCCCTGACCGCGCATGACGCTGCGGATGTCCTTGTATGCGTCGGGGGCTTCGTCGAGGAGCACGCCGTCGTGGACGCACACAATCCCCTCCATCCTCTCCATCAACTGCCTCTGGGTGATGGTTCGGCTCGCGGCGGCGCGCGACATGGCGCGGCCTCCGCCATGCGCGCTGGAACAAAAGGCCGCCTCTGTGCCGCGACCCTCCACGACGTACGAGGAGCTCCCCATGCTTCCGGGCACGAAGCCGATCGTGCCCTTCGCAAGGTGGATTGCGCCCTTCCGATGCACGTAGAGCCGCTCCCCAAAATGCTCCTCCAGCGAAACGTAGTTGTGACCCACATCCGCCGCCTGCCCGGCGATCCCCGCGACGTCCAACGCGGGCACTTCCCGTTGCACCACGTCCAGGGCCCGCAGCAGCATCTCCCGCCGGCTCTCTCGCGCGAAGTCCCTCACGGCCTGCACATCCTGGAAGTACTCGACCCCGAGAGTCGACTCCGCCCGAAGGTGCGGGATCCGTTTGTACAGTTTCGGGTCCACCCCGTCCTGCGTCCGTCCTGCCTCCACATAGTGGTCGCGAACCTCCACCCCAAGGTACCGGGACCCCGAGTGCAGCATGATCCACGCCCGCCCGTCCTGGTCCGCCTGAAGCTCAAGAAAGTGGTTACCCCCGCCAAGCGAGCCGAACTGGCGGATCAACTTCCGAAACGTGCGGTCGGAGATGGAGGCCCGCAGCTCCCGCTGCCACAGCGGATTGTCCTTCACACGCTGCGTGACGACCGCGTTCTGCGCGGAGCCCACGGGAATAGCCTCTCTGAGTCCGCTGGCGATGACCGCGAAGAGCGGCTTGAGGTCGTGTGCGGAAACGGGCAGGCGTACGGCGCACATCCCGCACCCGATGTCCCCGCCAATCACCTGGGGAAGGAGCATGTCGCGTGTCGGAACGACGCTGCCGACGACGGCATCCTCGCCTGGATGCCAGTCCGGCATCAAGGCGACATAGGGATGCACGAAGCCTGTTCGGGCGAGCGGCTGAAAGACCCTCTCGATCTCCTTGCGATTTGCCGGCCCGTCCGCCGACCACAGCCGCACGAGGAGCCCTTCCCCCTGGAGGTCATGGACGTTCTTCGCCCGGTACCGATACTTGCGATCCACTTCCCCTCACCGTGCGTGTGATTCCAGCGTCATCTGCGAGATCATCGACAGCAGGATCGACCCCGCGTGACGGAACCGGGGCATAGTCTGCGGGCGGGCGTGGTCCACGAATACGTGTTCCGCGGTTTCCGTCGCGGTCCCGCGCCCGTAGACGACGAGCAAGCGCCCGCTGGAGGGCAGGCGAAGGCGAGAGAGCGGCACGCCTTCGCGCTCACCATCGCAAAGCAGCACACGATCGTAGCGGTTCGGGTCCATCTGGGCCGAAGGAACCACAGCCAGCGGGTTCTTGGCGCGGCGCGCAGCAGCGCGACCCTCGACCACCTTGTCGCGGTCACGGGTGAACCAGGCGCCGTGCGGGTCCGAAACAAATACCCGCTTCCAGCCAAAAGACCACACGCTGCGGAGGAGAGAGCCGAGTTCGTGCGGGTCTTCGGGGGCGTGGATCAGGACGTCGATGTCGCGCTGCGGGAGTTCACCGGTGCGCTTCCTGCGGCGCCCCAGGTCGTGCGACAGGACATACAGGGCGATCGCAGCGGAGACGGCCACGTTGATGGAGCTCATCCCCGCGCCGGACATCGGGACGGCGACAATCGCATCGGCCTTCTTCAGGACTGATCTCGGGATCCCCCTCACCTCGTTTCCCACGAGCACTGCGGTGGGCTGCCGGGGTGCGGGGAGGTCGTACACGTTGCCACTGTCGCGCACCGCCTCGCAGGCGATGACACGCTTGACCGCACTCAGGACCTCGTCCAGGGGGCGCGTGGAGGTCGCCAGAGGATTGGGCTGCTCGGAGGCGTCATCGGCGGAGGAGGCGAAGATGCACTCGCCACCGGACAGGGAGGCGGCGTTCTCCAGGAGGGAGAGGTTCCACTCCCCCTCGGTGTCCAGCGGGACGAGGCAGAATGGGCAACCGCGGGGTCCTTCTTTCGCCATTACTTCGGCAGCACTCGCGCGGGCAGGACGTCAAAGGTGAAATCGGGCGCGTTCTTGCGGTTCGTCACCCGGGCAATCTGGGCGCGCAATGCCGGTTTCGCCACCAGGAGGGCCGACTTGACCTCGCGCGGTTCGTACTGGGCGGACGGGTCGGTCGAAAAGACCTGCACGACGAACGAGGTGCCCTTGGCCGACGGCTCGACCGAGTTAACGGCGAACCCCTCAAGGCCTGGGGTGCCGCACAGTGCTAGGAAGATGTTCAGCGCGTCCTTGATCTGGCTTGCCAGTCGCAAGACCGCGTAGTCGGGCTTCCCGCGCGCATCGCAAGCCCGCTGCGCAGCTTTCTCCTCCTTGGGGTCGACGCCATCGCCTTCCCGGATCTCACCGACCACGGCGTCCGCGCGACGCTTCTTGCCCACGGGGCCCCCTTCGAACTTTGATGTCTGACGCGAAAGGTATCGTGCCTCGGTCCTTCCTGCCACAAGAAGTGGCGGGGAACGAAGTACACAGGCCCGCAGGGAGACGAGAGTAGGACGCGGCCACGGTGTAAGGCTGCCGATGGAGCCGGGACGAACGCCTTCGTAATCCACGGACCTGAAACGAAAACGGCGCAGCGGTGTGTCCGCTGCGCCGTTCATGCGTGGGATAGCGGGGGCGGTATCCTCGAATTGCGCACGACCCTCCCGACGCTCGTCCTCGAGAGGGTCATCGCTTGACTGAGCATCGTCCCGGCTCCCTCGCAGGTCTTGCGCCCGCCCTTCTCGGCGGCGAGGATTGGGGATCACTCGGCGGAAACGAGCACGTCATCGACGTACTGCTCCACGCTCAGGAGGCCGCCTCGATGGTCGAATCGCTTCCTCGGACCATGTCGCAGCCCTGCACGAAGATGAATCTCCCAGCCGAGTTGTCCGCCAGTCATGAAGATGCGATAGACGCCCGTTCCGTGGTCAAAGGACGAGACGTCCAGAATAGAGCCGTGCGCATCCCGTACCGTCATTTCACCGTGGTACTGCCCCTTGACCAGGGAGCACTCTCGTTGCACGACGCCATTGGGAAGGATGACGCGCAGGCGGCCGTGTGGCTTGCCGCCGACGAATTCAAGTTCGCGCCGCCCCCCGTCAGCGTCATGGTTGATCCAGAGACCGGTGAAGTCGGATGGGAGGGCAGGAGTCCCGTTGGAGCTCTCGAAGACCGTCATCGCTTGGTGGGAGAGTTCCGGAGACCGAGGCGTCGTTTCACCTCGGCGTGGGAGACGCCCTTGCCCGCGGCGAATCTGCGGCGTGCTGCCGCGCCGCGGGCGACCTGCTCGGGCTGGTGCGCCCAGACCTCGTCTTCCAGGTCCAGGTCGTCAGCAGGGGAGATCCGCCCGATGACCCGGCCCCCGCTACGCAGCAGGGCGCCGCCGCCTCGCCTGACGAGGCGCATGATCTGCGTCGGCGTCAGTCCCTTGGCGTCCAAGTCAATCACCGGAATCATGGGCAATCTCCCCGAGCGTCCGCTGTCCCTTCGCGCGGATGGCGATGATCCGCACCGTTTGATTCGCCTCTTCGACGTCGTAGAACACGCGCAGGTCGCCAACCCTCAGGCGAAACGCAGCAAGGACTGGCGGATCGAGCTTCTTGATCGTGCTCCCCTTCGGCAGCGTGGGCGTATCCAGGAGGTGCTTCTCAACCGCGCTGATCACTCTCACCTGACTAAAGCGGCGGAGCGCCTGCAGCTCCTCCACGGCCGCGGGGTCGTACTCGACCCCGTACTTCCGCTTCGCCATGAGCGGATCCTACAGGAGCCCGTGCTGGTGGACAAGGAGGATGGCGCCGGAATGACGCGACCCCGCCGGAGGGCATCCGGCGGGGTCGTTGGCTGGTATAGCGGGGGTGGGATTTGAACCCACGACCTCCGGGTTATGAGCGACGTAGCGCCGTCTTTGGCGTTTCTGGACTTACGTCGATCTTCCCTCCCCGAAAGGGGTTCTGCCATTCGGTCGGTTTGCCATACTACCCTTCCTGGGCTTGCTCGGCAACGATCCCGCTACAATTCAGCTACAGTGCCAAGCCGGATCGAGCGCGCGTCATCGGACTTCTCGATCCTCCTTCCTTCCACATGGGCGAACGGCCCGGGCAGCCGCCACTACGGATCGCGGTGGGAGGGGGCGCGCCCGCCCAAACGCGGACGCCGGCCTTCTGGACGGCGCAGGGCGAGCGTTTCCCGGCCGACTGGTTTTCAGGTCGTCTCGATCCTCGCATGGCCGTCTCTGGGCATCGTCGAAGCTCGCACCGACATGCCGTCGAACCGACCTCGTGGGCCGGTGGATGCGTCTGTGAATCTGGATGGAGGCTGCCCGACGTCGTGCGAGTCCCTCATCGAGATGGCGGCAGCACCTCGATGAGCCTTTTCGCCTCGACCGCCGCTGGAGTGTCCGGGCGGTTGTCGATCGCTTCCTGGAGTCCTTTTCGTGCGTCCTCGATCTTCTTCCGCGCGTCATCGAAAGAGGAGGCGAAGCAGAGCTTCCTCCGCGCATCTCCTACAAGCTGCGCGGCTTTCCCGTAGAGGCGCAACGCCTCCGCCGACATCTGGGAGCGGTAATTCTCCATGTTCTTATCCAGATCCGAGCGGCCCTTGTCGGCCATCTTGCTTGCCGTCTCGACCTGGTCGATGTACTTGGCGAGTTCCGGGTCTCTCGCACGGATGCGAGAGAGCGTGCTAGCTTCCCACTGCTCGTCCGTCCAGACGACGGCGTCGATGAAGCCAGCCAGATCCTGCTCAACCCCGAGCACAGTCTGGAACGATTGGAAGCCCGAGAAGGTGCCCTCCACCCAGTAGACTTCCGTCGCTGTCAGTCTCCCACGAAGGTCAACCGTCGGCTTCGCCGCGATCTTCGATGGGCCGTACTCCTGCTGGAATACGAACCACTCGTCCACGCGATTCTCGAATGAGGCACGGAGCGCATACCGATGCCCTGCGACGAGCCGCCCGTTCTTGATCTCCTCTGGGACCGCCTCTTCTGACCCCGCGCTTGTATCCTGCGCACCCGATGTGCCGCTGGTCGACGTGGGCTGTTGCGCCTGGCGCGCCGCTTCCCGTTCCTTCTCCTTCTCGCGCCACACCTCGCTCATGAGCTCCTTGCCCTTCTCGGACTCGGGCGAGACCACGACGCCGGCCGCCTCGGCGCGCTCGGCGAGTCTCCGCGCCTCTGCCTTGTTCCCCCTGTCCGCCTCGAAGTCGATGAGCCGGGAGAGCACCTTCGGCTTGTCCTCCGAGTCCAGGAAGTCGAGGTTCTTGCGATAGACCTCGACAGCCTCGCCTTTGGCGCCTGCTTCGTACATCTGGTTGGCCTTCTGGATCTCGTTCTTCGCGTGCGAGGAAACAAGGACTCCGGCAACCACGAGGAGGATGAGGAGTCCGAAGCCAGCCGACGCGATGATCCGTGCGCGCTTCACCAACACCGGGTCCTTCCAGGCGAGGGTGAGCTTCCCGAGGGCGCGCCGCAGATCGTCGCGATGGCCCTGCCACAGCAGGACGAGGCCGATCGGGAAGAAGCCGATGATGGCCACGATCACGACGGGCCAAGAGAAGTACCACGCGGCAGCCATTCGCGGCGTTGTGTGTGGACTCTGCGACGGACCTGAGGCACTCCGCCGTGAGGGCTGCCCCGGCGGAAGACTGCCGGGCGTCCGGTCGATACGGGCGGAGGGCGCGTCCTTGTCCGAAACGCTACCGCCCTGGGGGTGTGTCCGAGAGGCCAGATGCGAGGTTGGCTGGGAGGCTGGGGCGACGAACTGCGCCCCACACGTAGGACACCGCCCTCGCTTGCCCGCAAACTCCGACGGCACAGTCAGCTGCCGATTGCAGCCGTCACATTTGACATCGATCCTGGCCGGCATCGTTCTTCCCCTCCAGATTCAGACCGATGACCGAGAGACACCGCGTTCGGGACCGGAGCCTTGGTGACCCGGGCAGCCGCCCCTGGTCATCCGAGTAGCCGTCGCTTTGCAGCCTGGAACTCCTCTTCGGACAGCAACCCCTTCGCCTTCATCTCGCCGAGCTTCTGAAGCTCGTCGCCGAGGCTCGAACCGGCCGTGGATGTCTCGGGCCTCCGCAGTTCGCGCATCCTCTGCTCGATATACTCCTTGATCTCGACGACCAGAACGTTCTTGTCGGTGCCTGCGAACATGAACGTATTCTCGTCCTTCGTCGCCGCGAACAGGCCCCCGCGATTCTCCACTCCACCGGGCACGGTGAATTGGAGGTAGCCGCTGAAGACTGCCCCGGCCTCCTTGTGCTGAATCGCCGTAATGGACGAGAAGGGAATGGTCTTCTTCCCCTTCAGCCCCTTGTTGAGAAAGCCCAACACGCCCTTGGGCTGAATGGTCAGACGGTCCTCGAAGACCTCCAGCTCGTCCTGCACACCCCGCATCTTGTGGACTGCCCCGGTGGAGGCGCGTCGAGACCTGGCAGGAACGCTTCCAGACTGCGTCCCGCCGGCATCGAGGGCGGGCGGAGACGCAGATCGTGCTCGCTGTTCTCGTTCTACGCACGCCGAGCAAAACGCCCCGCCACTCGTAGTCGGTTGACCGCACGTCATGCAGGTCGAGGCCCCCCGAGCGTCCCCAGGAAGCGTCGCGGCGGGCGTGGCCTCGTCATCCAGCACTTGGATCGCATCCGCAGGGATCTCTTCCGAGTCCGTCGAATCGTCGGGCTGCTGTGCTTCGGCGTCGGCAAGTCGCGCCACGACGGGTGGAGCCCCGGGAGTCCCCTTCCTGGGCACTCGATCGCCGACCCCGGGAGCACGTGTCGTCTTCCGAGTCGAGGGTGACTGGCTGATCGGGGCCTTCACGCTCGGATGCACGGCCGTGTCGATCCGCCGCTGCGGTCCCATCTGGACCGGCCCCGCCATCGTCGCGCCAGGCGGGATGAATCCGGCCTGGACGGGGGAGCCGGGCTCGTAGCGAAGCACAGTGCCCGCGATCTGGATCCGGTCCCCTGGGTTCAGGGCGAGAGGCTCCGTGACGAGCTTCCCGTTGACGAGCGTGCCGTGCTTGCTGTTGAGATCCGAAAGGACGTGTTGCCGTGCGAGCCCGATGAACTCGATCCTGGCGTGTTGCCGAGAAGAGCCCTGGTCAGCGATCGGCACTTCGTTGGTGGGCTGTCGGCCGAGGAGCGCCTTCTTGCCGAGTAGAAACGTCCGCCCCGTTCCTTCGCCCGCCTCCTGGATCAGCGAGCCCGTGACCTCCTCCCCTGACGCCGTTGTCGCGGGTAAGGGCTTCTCCGCCGCCTCGGCAGGTGCGACGGTCGTGGGTGCAGCAATCGTCCGCGTCGAGGTCTGCTTGCCGAGCCGCGCCTGAGTCTTCAGCAATGCGCCGAGCTGCTGCTCGGAAAGGGTGCCCATCTCGACGAGGATCGCGCCAAGTCGCTTCGGCAGCCGATGCTCCTCCTGGTAGAGCCTCTTCTGCTCGTCGAGGGCGAGGGCGACCTCCTCCTCGTTCGTGAACCCGTTTTTCACGGCGAGTTGGCCGAGGCGGCGGTCCTCCTCCCGAAGGTCGTGGAACTCTTGTGCGAGAAGGACGCGCTGGACCTGCTGCGAGGTGAGGAGGCGCGTCATCTGGCACAGCTCCCCGAACGACATCGGGACGCCGGCGCGGCTCGCCTCCGCTTGGCGGCGAAGGAGGTCGTCGAGCTGGGCCTCGGTCAGATAACCGGCCTTGACGGCGAGCTTGCCGAAGAGAAGGTCGGGGCGGTTGACCATCGCTCCCTCCCACGTGCGGGACGAGCAGCCGTGGCTGGCTCCCTACTTCAGACCAAACTGCGCCTTTGAGATCACGCGCGAGTTCTGGAACATGACGTTCATGTTCCCTCCCAGGTGTCCGCTCATTCCGTCACCCTCCCACATGTACATGACGGTCGTCGGCGTCCCCGGAATCTCCACACGACTCATCTCTGTTCCAGGGCCACCAAGGATGTCCTCAACCTGCCTCTGCGTCATACCCGTCTTGATCTTGTTGAAGTTCTCCATCGTCACCCCCTGGGCTGGGTCGCCGTTCTGCTCGACTCTCGATGGGCTGGTCGGCCTGGAATCCCTCGTGTTGATCCCAACGACACCGAGGATCATCGCGGAGAAGAGGGCTGCGCAGATGCACCCGACCGTCCTCCATCGGAGCACCGGCTTGATCGGTGCAGCCTTCGCGGGCGAAGCCGGGACCTTCGCTGGTGTCCTGCCGCCAGAGGACCTGGAGATCCGATCGACCTCCTCGGATGCGGCAGCGCATACCCCCTTGTATGCCTCGGTCCTCTCGACGTTCCGATCGGGACTGTCGCCTTCCGAGTGTTCGTCGAGCTGGATGTTGTAGTCGGTCTTGGTGTGCTTCGTCGCGCGTGGCGGAGGAGGCGGTGCGCTGCCGGCGGAAGGCACCGTGAAGATGTTCCCGCACTCGGGGCACTTGCCTCGCTTCCCCGCGAGGTGGTCAGCGACGCCGAGGCGTTTGTCGCATCCACCGCAGTTGAACTTGATCGCCACGCCAGCCCCCTGGAATTGAGACGGCCCTCCAGACGTCCACGGCTGCGGAACCGCCCTTTGGGCCGTCCAACAGAGGCGCCGGGGAATCACCCCGATGCGTGCTGGCGCAGGGATGCAGCCGTGGCCGAAGCGCGGGTCGCGTCGCAGTGCCCGTCGCGGGTGATGAATCCGCTAGCCCCGTGAGGGGCGGGAACCGCTCTGCTCCCCGGCTTCGGAGTCTTCGATTTGAGTTGTTCGATTACGCGCCTATCGCTTGGTCTCCTCCGACTTGAACTTTACGCCCTCGCCCCTCGCCTTCTCGCGAATCGCGAGTTCGAGGATCGCCGACCGCGAGATCCCGAGCCGCACCGACAGCGCCTTCAGAAGGGCGCTCGCCTGCGCGGTCATGCGGAAGCTCGTTGAGATCCTCTTCATGGCGGTGAGGAAGTGTACCGCTTCGCGCGGTGCGAGTCGAGGACGTCGTCGCGGCCTCGGCCGGTTTGGCGGATCGGCGCGTTTGGATCTATGCGTCCCACTCCGGCCGCAGGCGGTCGAGGACGACTTCGATCATCGCCGACGTGCCCTTGGCCACCCCGAATCGCTCGTGGTCATCGACGAGGAGGATGGCGGGAGGCTCGGCGCTGCCGAGTGCTCCCATGAGGAGGGTCACCGAGTCCAAGGTCGCCAGCTTCTCCTTCAGATTCCCCGGCCCCGCCAGCGCCGCCGTGACCCTCCCCATCCCTTGGGCGACTCGGGGATTCGTTGCAGCGTCGGTGCCGGTATTCATCGGCTTCCTCCTGCGCCGATCCTCTGCCGGCCCGGCAGGCTCCTCAACATCCTCACTGCATGCACGACGCGGTCCCATCGCTCGACGAGGTCCTCCACGCCGTTCAACTCGGCAACCCGGACCAGTTCCTCCTTCTCCTCGTCCGACATCTCGTCGAGGAAGCTCCGTTCCTCCTCGACAGACAGGCTCCGACGGAGCATGGTGAGGAGACACCCCGCCGACTCGCTCAACATTGAGGTTCGCCCAGGAGTGGCCTCACTCCAAGCCCCACGGGTCCGGCCAACTTCCAGAGTCGATCGCGCGTCCGCGCCGCGAGAGGAACTCCCCGAGAGCCGACCCGGAGTAGAGGGAGCAGCTCTCATTCATGCAGGACGGGGCGCTCCACGGCGGCGCGGAAAACGGATGCGGGACGAGGCTGCCGTCGTCATCCAGCATCCAAGACGATGAGATTCCCGCCAGTCGGTGCCCGCAACGTCCGCACCGCGAGCGATCAAGCCCGCACCGGCAACAGATCCACCGGAGCGTACGGAACTCCGTGGTCCTGCCCTCCGATGCGGCCAGGAATGCCTCGGTCACACGATGGTCGTCGAGGGCCACACGGAACGTCCACAGGCCGATCCGCTGCCTGCACCGCGCGCAGCGATCCGGAATCCGCTTCACCGTGACGGACGCGATCATCGTCTCCCTCGCTTCTCGACCACCAAGCGCGGTTCTACGGCAAACGTGCAGGCTTTGCTGGCAGTCTGTCGCCCACCCCTGCACGTAGACGAACGGATTCGCTCAAGCTCCCGATTTCGCCGCGAGGATCGACCGCTTCTCCGGGCACCTCTCGGCCTCCTCTTCTGTCTGATGAGTGTGGCGACAACGCCAATCGACAAACTCCCCATCGCAGATTCGCGCCTCTCGCCACCCGCCTTCCACGGGGAGGACCTGCGCGTCGAGCAGGCCGAACGTGTTGTTTGCGGCGTTCGCCATGTGGCGACGAATGATCTCAACTCGTCGGACGGCGTCCGAGGGGGAGTCCACCGGAGAAATCCCCAGCTCCGTAACGATGCGCGGCTGGCCGTCCTTCAAGTCGTCCGCGATGCGCCAGGCGTAACACAGCTTGGCCTGGGGGTGCCCAACGAGATCAAAGACCTCGACCAGTCCCTGCCAGACGCTACTCCCATCACTCGCTACCGCCACGTGGACGGACTCGACGTGAACGGACGCGCATCCGTACCGGTCTCGGATCGCGAACCGTAGGTTCGCGATGTACGTCATGTTCACGTGGTAGTCCTCACGAAATCGTGATCCACGCACTGATCCCGAGGTCACGGGTGCGGGACTTCGGGCCGTACTTATTATTCCGGAGAATCGCCCTTTTCGGGAGTATCGCCGGTCCCGGCTGCCTCACGCAGGCAGGCGAGGAGGTCCACAGCCTCGCGTCCCTTTTCCGCCACCTCTCCGACATACCGCGCGGGCGTCCGGTAGTCGCTCCATCGCCCCCAGCGTCGCAGAGTCTCCGCGTCCGCGCCGCTCTTCGCCAGCGTGTACGCGCCATGCCGGCGGAGATCGTGGGGGCGGACGATGGAGGCAAGGCCCGCGCGACGGGAGAGGTCCCCCAGGATCGCGTGGATGCCGTCAGCCTTGAGCGGACCTCTGCGCGCCGGGCAGCGGTGAAGGCTCGCGAACGCGGGGGCAGCCGGCTCCAGGGTCCCCCGAGCCGAGAAGTACGCGCGGAGCGCCTCCACGGCCGGCAGCGAGAGGTCTACCGCCGCCCTCTCCCCCTGGAGCCCCTTCGCGCGAACCCACGCCATGCGCCCGGGGAGGTCGAGGTCCTGGAGGCGGAGGGAGGCTGCTTCCGCGCGGCGCAGGCCCGAGTCCGCGAGGACCAGGACCAGGGCGACATCGCGGAGCGCCTTGGTTCCGCCGCCGGATCGCGCCGCCGCCAGAAGTGCCGGCACGAGGCCGCCGCTCCCCTTCTGGACCCTACGGCGCGGGACTCCTTTGACCGAGGGCACCACGAGGGGCGCGCCCATGACGTGCCGGTACAGCGAGCGAACCGAGGAGAGGCGACGGTTGATCGTCGCGGAGGCCAGGCCCGCGTCGCGAAGATCGGTCTTCCAACGCAGCACCAAGTCACGCGCGTCGAGGGGAGACGACGCACAGAGGCGCTCCGCCGCTTCCACGCGAGAGGAGACTCCGAGGTGGACGGCGAGGGCGTCGAGATCCTGCGCGTAGTTCCGCCGGGTCGCCTCGGAGAGCGCCGCAAACCAGTCGGCGAACAGCTCCGCTACCCGCGCCACCCGCGCCCGCAGCTCGCTCCCGCCGCCCATCGGTACGATCCCGCCCGCGCCCATCGTCGGACTCCTTCGACATCGAACACCGGAAGTATAGGTCGGGATCGAGCGGTTGACCGGGCCATTCGCCGATTCATTTCCACTAATCTGGGGCGTGGGATGATGGCAGCTTCCGGAAAGGAGCTGCGCGCAGAAGATTCTCAACGTGCGCGCTGCCCGCGCGGGAAGGGCGGCGATCTACGTGTTGGTCCGAGAGTGCTGCCGGACGATCTCCTTTGCGTGCTCCCAAAGCTCCGCGTCCGATAGCCGGCGCAAGTCCGGTTGGACGGAGACCGCGACCGAGACCCGCGTCGCCGCTCGCGGGATGAGCCCCGTTGCGAGGAGCAATCGGATGCGGAGTTGGGTCGCCCGCAGGCTCGCCGCAAGGAGCGCGGCCTTCCCGAACGGCGATCGGGCTGCGCCTGCCTCGAACAGGGCGGTCTGCGTCATCGCGTCGTACCTTGCGAGCGCGAGGCCCAGCTCCGCGAGCGCGTCGAATTCCACCATGCGACGGCGAGCGTCTTCCCGGATCGCCCGAAGGTCGTCCTCGATGACGTCCACGCCCACGCCGAGCTGGCGCGCGGCGTCCGAGGCGCTCTTGCCGAACATGCACGTCAGAAAAAAGAGCCTGCGTTGTCGTTCCTCGACACCGAGGTAGAGGTCCTCGTCCCCCCGTGCGGGCGATTCGGTGAACGCGGGCATCGCAAGGACCTCGGGCGTGTCGGGCGAAGGCATCGGCGACTCCGTGCGAGAATGCGATCGTTCCACCGTCCTCGTCCGCGCCATCGACCCCATCCTCGGGTCGAGGGTGCCGGCGCAGGCCCGGCGACGGTAAGCCAACCTCGGGCGAGCCCGGAAGTCTGCGACCGGCCGCCGCCCAGCGGCGCTTTGGGACGCTTCCAGACCCGGATCATTTTGGACTCGATCCCCAGGCGCGTCAATTCCTGATCGCCGCTTGGGAGGCGATTTTCGAGCCGCGAGCGCCGCATAGGAGCGAGCCGAGAAAACCGAGGCAACCCGGAGGGGATTCGGGACTTTCGACGATCCCACCCCGTCACCGAGGGCCTCACGTGGCTGCATTGCACAACCCTGCACACCCCGTACGTCCCCGACGATCGACCGGGAGTGGCCTCCCGTAGCCACGGTCACGCAAGCCGGCCGGGGGGAAGGAGATGGACTAACCGACCGGACCTGGCCTTGCCCCCTCTCCAGCAGCTCGTTGTGCACGGGCCTGGAGCGGTAGGGGCTTGGATTGTGCACCGGAGGCGCAGGTGACCCTCCCTGTGGGCTCGATCCTCATGCGGTTCTGGACCATCAGCGTAGTTTGGAAGGATGGGGGCGGCGTCTTATTGGTTCGCCAAGTCCACGGCAATCCGTGCGACGATGTCCGCCCACGAGTGGGAGGGACCACTTGAGAACGCCTTCCGAATCGCCGTCGCGAGCGTCCTTGTCCGGCCGTCCATGCGCCGGCGCAGACGCCGTATGGCGGCCTTGACCTGTCCCTCGAAGCCGGCCTCCTTCAAGACGCGCTCCGTGATCGACGCACGCAAACGCGCTTCCGTTTCCTCCTTCAACCTACGCTTCAAGACGTCGGAGGGCGGTACCAGCTTCCCTTTGCCGCGCGCCTCCATCTTCGCATCGAGCCACGTGAGGAACTGCGGGGAGGTCATTGAGTTCAGCTCGACGCGGCGGCGCTGGAGCCAGTCCCGCCACTCGTCCGACACGTACGGTGCTACTGCGATCCGCCGTTTCGAGGTCGGCACCGGCTCATCTTGCAGGCCCATAGCGATGGCCTCCTCGGGTTCCAGCCCCAGGTTCACGATCCGCACCTTGCGGGCGGCTCGTGTCTTTGTGGCCTGGACGAGTGCCTGGTAGATGGTCGTGCCAGGCCCGTCGGCGTCGTGGACGCAGAAGAACTGGATCTGCTCCCCCACGTCTCCGAGGAGGTCGAGGAGGTCGCGGGCCGCGCCCGTGGCCTGCCCCTTCGAGGTCAGAAGCGCGCAGTCGTGGCGCTCGGGCCAGCGCGCGTCCTTGAGCAGCGGGAAGAAGCCCTCCTTCTCGATGTAGAGGACCTTGTTGAAGGTCCAATGTCGGTGCCTGTACCCTTCAACGGCCAGGGTCCCGAGCGGGATTTCCTCGCCCGTGTGCGGGATGTACAGGGTCCCGCGAGGATCGCGGAAAATGCCTGGGAGGGGTTGTCCGTCCACGTTCTCGCGATCCTGGACGACCTGTGAGAAGTAGCCGTAGTCGGGCTCCGAGCCGCAGTGCTCCACGAGGAGGGGGCGCACGACGTACCAGAGTTGCCGCACGTTGTAGCGGTGCCTCCCTCCGCCACTCACCTTGTCGGTCGCCGCGTCGAGCGCGCCGAAGATGAACTCCCGCTGCGAGCCGCCTTCCCCGACGCGAGTCGGGGCGCAGCGCCGCGCCTTCCGCGCGAGCTTCGCCATGACGTCACGGAGAGGGGGGCGCACGAAGGCGAGGTTGGGCGCCTTCCCCTCGTGCGTGATCGGCATGTAGGGGGTCTGTACGTTCACGAGGACGCGGAGCGGCCCCGTCTTGCGCGAGATGGGGATAACCAGATCGCCGTTGCATCCGAAGATCGCGAGCGTCGCCTTCCCGCGATCGGTCTTTCGCCAGAGTTCGACGAGCCCGGTCACGGGCGTGCGGTTCACGCAGACGGTCAGGGCGTCCTCCTCGCCGCTCGGGAGAGGTTCGGCCCACGCCTCGACGACGAACGGCACTTCTGCGGGCGTGCCGCCGTCCTCGACCCGGTACACGCCGCGCTGCCGCGCGTACCACGGGTAGCCGTCCAGCCGCCCGACCGTGCCGAGCCGCGAGGGCTTGACCGGCCTCGACGCCTGGCGCGCGCGGTTGAGGAGGTCAGCGGCCTCGCTGCGGCCGAGAGACTTCGCGCTCCGTCCCAGGTACGGACCCGCCACAACTCCCGCCTTCCGTCCCGAGCATCCGTCCAGGTCGGACACGAGGCTCCGCACGCCCCCATCACCCGTGGCCTGGAGCAGCTCGAAGAAGGCATCCGCGCCGTACCACCAGGGCGACGATCGGCCGCGATAGCGAGAGCCACGTCCTGCAATCATGCACGCCGTGCGCGCCCACGCGAACGGGTCGCCGTCCTCGTCGCCAGGCATCGCCTCGCCCAGCTTCACTTCGACGCGCGTGCCTTCGGTCCTCACTCCATCCTGGATGGTCACCTCGGTAGTGCCGTCGTCCTTCGGCGTGAGGGTGACACGCTTCCCGCGAGTCAGCACGCGAAGAGTCCCGCCCGACGCGAGGATGGCACCAGCCACGACCCGGAGACCGTTTCCGAGGGCACCGCGTGTGGGGAGGCGAAGCGCCTTCGAGGACACGAGGGGGCGAGCGATGGAGAACATCTCGGCGAGGCGGTCCGGGTCAATGCCCGGCCCGGCGTCCTCGATGAAGTAGCCACCGTCTTCGGTCTGGCCGTACTCGCAGGACCCGCCAGCGTCGAGGGCGTTGTCCACCAGCTCCTTCACGACGAGGCGACGGAGGAGGTCCGGACCAACCCCCGTCCTCTGCGGTAGCGTCGAGACGGACCGGAGGAATGTCCAGTCGTCGCGGACCAATTGAAGATCGGCTCGTTCCTGCACGGGCACAGGCTGGCTTGTGCCAGGTGCTGGATCGGGCCTAGTTTCAATCGGAGTTGGGGCCGCAGGGGGAGTGCCTTCACTGCCGTGAAGCTTCGCCCCACGGCTCGCCTGGGTGGACCTGTTCACGCGCGGCGGGGGGACATGCTCACGATCGTCGTTCTTGGCCGGCACCCATTCTTCGAGGAAGCCAATGGCAGCGTCCAGGACCCTTCGATCCGGCATCGGGTTCGGTGCGTTCGAGGAAGCTCCGCCCGCGACCTTGCGGGGGCGTGCCTTCCGGGTCGGTCGAGTTCCCCTCGGGGACGACATTTCCGAGACCTCGATCAGAACTAGAGGACCATTCCCTCGACGCAGGGGTTCGTTGGAAACCTCCCCACCCCCTTAAAGGGGGTGGGGGTTTCCAGCGCCCCCCCCCCGTGGCTCGGCGGCAGCCTCCAAAATGCCCGTTTCCTCCTTCCTTCCAGCGCGCAACCGACTTTCCGGCTGTAGGTTATGTTCCATTTCGTGTTTCGTTGAACGGGTACGTGCCTTCCATCCACCAGTGTCCCGTCTGTGCCAATTGCCCCCCCACACTCGGGTGGTGCTCGGGCACCGGGATTTCGAGCTGCTCACCCCCCTTGTGGCTATCCGACCTCGCGATCTGCGACAGTGCTTCCGGATCAGGATGGAAGTGAGCCTCGTGGTTCGGGCCGTGGGTGCCGGGCAACCGCTTCTTGTTCTTCGGGTTGGAGAGGAGGGAGCGAAGGGTCTTATCGCAGAACGTCCCCCCCAGCTTGTTCACTTCCACCATGATCGCCCCCTTCCCCACGCCATCCGTCGGCTTCCCCGCTGCCTCCCAAGCCGCAGTCAGCGCCTCCAGCGCCAACTCCGCGTTGCGATCGCGGGTCTTCCGGCGGTCGGCCGGGTTGGTCGCCATCAGTACGATTGGCGAGGTCCCATCGTCGTGGCCCTCGTTCGAGAGTGTGCCAACCACCGGCTCTCCCCCCGAGCCGACGGTGAGCAGCATGTCAGGATGAGGATCCGCCTCCTTCTGCTCGAAGCCGATTCGGACGTCGTCCCCCACCCGAGTGAGGAAGATGCTCGACTCGCTGGACCCGTGGATGCCCACCGTGCCGGCAAGTCGCTGGCCAGCCTGTACGTCCTTCGACATCCCAGGCTGCGTCTTCCGGAAGTGAGCGACGACGAGGATTGAGCAGCCGTGCTGCGTCCGCACGGCGTCGAGGTCCTTCATCAGCGGGATGATCTCGGCGGCGTCATTCCCCTGCCTCGTGTGCAGCTTCGAGAGCACGTCGAGGACGACTAGGTCGGCAGGAAACCCCACCAGGTACTCGTGCAGCCACGCGACACACTCGGGACGGTCCAGCATGAACCCGGAGTGGACGAGGAACTGGAATCGGCCCGATTCAGGCGCGATGCCGCGCCCCTCGATCATTCGCTTCACGCGACGGTGGACGATTCGTACGCCATCCTCCTCCGAGACGTAGAGCGCGCGCCCCGGCGTGACGCTGAACCGCCGCAGGAACTTCGTGCCGGTGGCGACGGCGAGGCAGGCATCGACGCCGACGAATGACTTGAAGCACTTCGGGGGCCCGCCGATGAAGCCGTTGGCCTCCTTGACGATCACGTCCTCGATCAACCAGGCCAGTGGCGGGAGGTTGACCGAGAAAACTTCGACAGCGTCTACCAGCGTCGGCGTGAACCGCTTGGTCACGGATGCACGAGCAGCACCCGATTCGGTTCGGCCGTCCGAAGGGGACGCCGGTCTCTTCCAGAACTCGGTCCTCCCGGCGAGCGCCGCAGCGATCGTGCGCGGCAGGTAGTCGTCGCGGGTCGCCTTGTCCCGCATCAGTCCGGACCTACGGAAGAGGCGTTCGAGCCGCGCGGGGTCGTCCGGCCCCGTGTAGAAGGCGAGCATCGAGAGAAGCGCGAGGTCTCCCTCCGATTGCGAGCCGTACCCCACGCCCTTCCAGTCGCCGGAGTAGAGGCGGGAGAACTTGGGGCCGTTCTTCGCGCGTTGCGCCACGTCGAGAAGGCGATCGTCATCGAGCAGGTCTCCTTCCTCCGTGGGAGGAGGAGTCCCCGCCACGCTTGCCGTGGTCCCCCCGTTCCTGTGGGCACCGCCCGCAGTTACGCACGCGGACTTCGTCCGCTTCGATTTGTCGTCTTCGAGGAGGCGTTGGTAGAGTTCCGCGACGGCCTCGGAGCAGTCCGACACTTCGCGTGGGGTGTCGGGCAAACGAGAGCCCGTGACCGTGAAGTACCGCGCCCTGCTGTACATTTCGACGCCCGCGCCAGGCACGGGGAAGTCGCGCCGATTCTTGCCGCACGGGAGCGTTGGGGCCTTCGCCCACATCTTGATCCCGCATCCGCTCGGGGAAACCTCCGCATAGGTAGGGAGCTTCACGAGGATTTCATGTGCCCATGGGGCAATCGACCCGTCAGCGTTCACGCAGTCGTCGATGTCGATGCCGACCATGCCGCACCCGTCAGCAAACACGAGTCCGACGCCTCGGGACTCGGGGTTCGATTCGTGCCACGCGAGGGCTTCGGCCAGCGTTCCCCAGTTTGAGGGATCAGTCGAGGACGCGGGCCGCCCACTTGCGGGGTTGGTGGGCTGCTTCGTCCAATCCCCATTCCGGTGGACGAGCTGCCACGCGACCCACTGTCGGAGGGCGAGCCATTCGGGCGGGATGCGCGCAGAGAGTTCCTGAAGGGAGAGCGCGAGGCGAGGAAATGCGTCAGGTCCCAGCGGACTCGGCGGCGTCGCCGGGGGGAGGCTCACCGCACCGACGCTCTGCGCCTGCGCCGCCCGCGAATCTGCGGAAGGAGACGATGTCAGCGACTCGGTGGCGGAGAGAGACCCGCCAGGTTCGATCTGCGCGCTTCGGTGAGGGGTCTCGCCCCAACCGTTGGCGAGCGGCTCGACAGGAGCGAGCTGGGGCGCGGTCGAGCTTGTGGGCTCTGGGGCGGACACGTGCGGGCCTCCTTCCAGGGGCGTTGGTGAAGTAGGGACGGGCACCGGTCGGACACAGCGCAGCAGGACCGGTCCCCGTCCAAGGTTCAATGCTGCTCGCGCTGCTGGTCCAGCCAAGCCATGACCTCGGCGCGCCGGTATCGGATGGTCCCGTTCCTCGCGTCCGAGATGACGTAGGCGCCGATGCGTGCACGGTGGAGGGCCCGGCGAACGGTCTTCCTGCTCACACCCAGCGCACGGGCAAGCTCGGCCAGTGACACGCAGGTGGGGGGCAGACCACTCTGCGCTCCGTCGGAGAGTTTGCTCGACATTGAGGTCTCCGCTCCATGGTGTGTGCCCGCCCCCCGGGAGCACTCGTGCAGTCCGGGAGGCAGGCGAGAGCGGAGACTCTAGGTGTTACGACTTGACTCGAAGGTCGGTGTCGGGGGCCGTCCCTGATGATCTCCGCTCGTCAACATCAGAGCGAAGTTGCAGGTGGGTCAGCACCGATGTGGCAGATGGCGTTGCGCGATGCTGGGTTGCGATGCTAGTGGATTTCCTCTGGGGGAGCATCAGCGCCCTGATCAGGAGCCGTCCCGTCCAAATTCTCGACGAACCGCCTGCGCCTCGGCGACTTGTGGCGTAGCCTCCGTATTGAGGTCAACTCCGGATAGCGACTCAATGTGGAGGGGTTCACCCCGAGAACCTCTGCCAGTTTCTGGTTGGACCAGTCTGGGAAGATCGTCGCCAAGAGCGTCGCCAGCTTCCTGATCGGCAGCTTGGTGGTCTTGCCACCGATCGACACCTCCACCTCCCCGCGAGGCCCAAGGCGTGTACGGCCGGCTCTTGCGCGTCGAAATGCAGAGGTGATCAACTTCCTACACCTTCCACACCGGAGCATGCCCGCTTGGTCGCGCCGCGCGCGCACCCACGCCTTGCAGCTCGGACACCAGACGCCCCCCGGAAACGACTCCTGCCCCAGTATTGGCCTCGCCATCCGCCTACTCCGCTCTCCAATCTCACTACCTATCCGACTGCATGTTGCGCGGGGGATCAATGGAATTCGACAACAGCCCCTGGCTGCCGCCGAACTCAACCTCACGGTGCATCTGTTCGGGGACCAAGCGAGCGTAGTGCCGCTGCGCGATCACCGGCGAATTCCCCATCAGCTCCGCGATCTTGTAGAGCGAGACGCCGGCCTGGGCGAGCTGGGACCCGAATGTGTGGCGGCAGTCCTGGAAGGTCCACGGCAGGCCGATGGGGCGGAGCAGCTTCGCGAGGCGGTGCGTCAGGTTGTCCGGGTCCCAGCGACAGCCCTCGGGGGAGAGGAAGGCCCACGGACCGTCGCCCGCGCGGAGGACCTGCTTCGCGAGGTAGTGGTAGAGACTCTTCGAGATCGGAACGACGCGGTTCCGCCCGGTCTTCGGCGTCCACCGCTCGCCGTTCACCTCCTTGCCCCGAACACGGAGCAAGCGCCGCCCGTCGCGAAGGTCCAGGTCGGAGATCGTGAGCCAGCACAGCTCCTCCCTCCGAAGCCCGGCGTAGATGGCCGTCGCGACCACGGGCTCCAGGTGGTCGGCGGCAACGGCACGCAGGCACACCTCGATATCCGGAAGGGTCAGGAACCGGATCTCGTGGTCGGCGATGCGCGGACGGGACACGTCATCGACCGGGTTCGAGGGGCAGTAGGCGATCTTCCGTGCCCACTCGAAGAACGCATGGAGCGCCTCCCTGTAGCGCAACACCGTCGTGGGCGTGATGTCGTCGTCCTCGACCTTCATGGCGAGGTAGTCGATCACGTGCTTGGTCGTGACCTCGCCGACGAACGACACGCCGATGGACTCGAAGAAGGGCACGAGCCGCCCACGATCACTGTAGATCGTCTGGGGCTTCTTGTACGTCGTGCAGTGCCTGAGGTACTCCTCCAGCGCCTTCTGCGTGTCGATCGACGGCGAGGTGGCGAGCGCGGAGAGCACGGCGTCGCGGCGGCGGGGATCGTGAAGAGCCTTCACGACCTCGTGTTCGAGGCCCTCCGTGCCGTCGAACATCTCGCGGTCCCGGCGACGGCGGATTTCCTCGGCGTGCTTCCGGTTCTCCGTGTCCGTGGACTCCAGGACGCGCTTGCCGTCCCGGTAGTACGAGACCCACCAGATCCGCCCCCGGAGGTAGAGCGAGGCGTACTTGGGTCCGGCCATGTCGCAGCTCCTTCTCTTGGGCGCTGCGTCTTCCTCGCCGGATTCCCGCTACAATCGCGCTACGTTCGAGCGCGCGGGCCTCAAACGAAAAGAGGACGCAACGCCGTACTGCGCTGCGTCCTCTTTCCTTGCGGAAATAGCGGGGGTGGGATTTGAACCCACGACCTCCGGGTTATGAGCCCGACGAGCTACCAGGCTGCTCCACCCCGCGTCAATTGGAGCGTCATTGTAGCCGGGCGCCGTCGGGATTCCCAACGAAATCTCCGATGCGCCGCGCTTGCGTGAACTCCTCTTGCGCGTGCAGCGGGCGCGGTGCTAAAAGTCGCGGCCCTTTCGAGGCTGCTCCCATCATGAGACTCCCCGCCGCAGTCTTGGCCGCCCTTCTCGCCACCGCATCTCCGCTCCTCGCAGACTCGGTGGAAGAGGCCGTCGCACGACTCGAGGCATCCTGCGAGGCCGGCGACGTCGAGGCCCTCGCCAGTGGGTTCGGAGCCAAGGGCGGAGACCTGTTCCGACGGCTCGTCGCCTCCATGCAAGCCCAGGACGACGAGGAGGCCGCCTGGTTCAAGGCCCTCGACGAGCGGTTCGGCGCAGACCCGCAGGCCCGACGCCAGGCCGGCCTCGTCGAGCAGCTCACCGCCGGGTTCCGCCTCGTCAGGCACGTCTCCATCGCCGGGCGCACCGAAGAAGGCAACTCGCTCCGCCTCACGCTCAAGGTCACCCGCGCCGATCGCCTCGACCCCGCAAAGACGACCGACTCCGAGGAATTGTGGGATGCCCTGCTCCAGGACGGGTCCTGGACCCTCACCCCCAAGGGCTTCTTCGAGGACACCCAGGCCATGCAGGCTGAGCAGGAGCGCATGGGCCGGCTCCTCGAGGCCGCCGCCCGCGTTCGCGCCGAGGTGGCCAGCGGAAAGTACTCGACGCGCGAGGAGGCCATGGGCGCCCTGGACCAGGAGGCGCGACGGATCCGCGCGGAGGGAGGGGAGACACCCCAGGCGTGGGCGGATCCCGAGGTCCTGCAGGCAGTGCTCAAGGGGGCGATCGCCGCGTTGCAGCGGAGCGACCGTAGCGCCGCTGCAAGGGCGCTGGAGGGGCTCGTCCTGCCGGAGGCCCCGTTGTGGTTCGAAGACGCCTTCGGTGTCGTCAACGGCGCCAAAGCCAGCGCCGCGTACGACGCCGAGCAGGTCGTCGTCGGACTGATCGCGACGCTCTCGGGCGCCATCGAGGCGGGACGGACCGACCCCTGGGTCTATACGCTGACCCAGGACGAGGACGACCACACCGCCGCGATCTACGCGGCCATGGCGCAGCCGTTCGACCTGCTCGTCGTCGACCTCAATACGCCTGGCGAATTCCAGGGAGGGACGAGGATCGCCTACTTCGTCTTCGTCGACGGGTCGTTCCGCTTCGTGGGGGAGCTGAAGGACGTGGGGGAGTAACGCCCCGCACGCACAGAACTCCTCTTGCGCACGCGGCAAAGCCCGTGCTAGAAATCGAACGTCGTCAGCGGTCCATACGTGTACCGTCGCACCCTCCTCTTCCTCTGCCCCCTGGCCCTCCTCGCGTCCTGCCGCGAGGGGGCCACGCCGCACACCAACGGCGTCGACGGGTCCCTCGCCGCTGTCGACCTCGTGCCAACCCCCATGGTCCCCGAGGTCTCCGCCGCACTCGAGGCCGCCGGAGACAACCGCGCCGAGCTGGAACGCGCCATCACCGAGTCCCAGGGCGACGAGCGCAAGGCCGCCGCATGGCTCGTCGCACGCACCCCGTACCGCGGCACGGTCGGCGAGGTCGAGGCCGTCCTCACCAAGCAGCCGGACGCCGAGACCGTGAGCGCGGCACTCCTCCGCTCTCATATCTCCAAGGCCTTCGAGGCCTGGAAGCGCTGGCCCTGGGCCCGAGAGGTCGACAGCGATACCTTCCTCCGCTTCGTCCTCCCGTACCGCATGACTACCGAGGCCCTCGAGGACTGGCGCTCGTACTTCCTCTCCCAGGCCGACCTCGTCGCCGCCGTCGAGCGCTTCTCAGAGGAGTACGCCGCCGCACAGGACAAGCCCGCCGTCTTCCGACGCCTCGTCCACTTCCTCAACACCGAGTGGCTCGCCTCCCGCATGAAGTACGCCCCCCGCGGGATGCCCGACCTCCCGCCATCCAAGGCCATCGAGGCGAAGACCGGCCGCTGCACCGACCTCACCAACGCCCTCATCGCACTCTGCCGGACGTTTGGCATCGCCGCGACGGGCGTCCGCACCATCTGGTGGCCCCGCGGAGACAGCAATCACTACTGGGCCACGATGTACGACCCGGCCGCGAAGACCTGGTACGACGTCGACGGAGGCGCCGGGGGGCCGTGCGAGGATGCCTACTTCCACATCCAGCACGGAGGCCTCCACGCGAAGGTCTACAAGGTCGTCCCCGGCGAGGAACGCGGCGCGGTTGCCCGATCGGTCGAGCCGGGTGACGGAGAGTCGATCCCGCCCCTCCTCGACTGGTATCTCCGCTGCCTCCCGATGGTCGACGTCACGAGCGACTATGCCCACGTCACCGACGTAACGTTGGGAGGCCTCGACCCCGGCCGCCTCTACGGGCTCGCCGTGTTCAACAACGCGGGCCTCCAAGAGGTCTCCGCATCGAGGGCCGATCCCACGGGCACGGTGAACTTCCCCGCTGTGGGGTGCGACGACGTCCTCTACTTCGTCACCTGGTTCGAGTGGCGCGAGGGTTCCCTGAAGCAACACCTCGCCCGCGCGCCATTCGTCGCCCGTCCCTCCGGACGGATCGAGCAGATGGCGTCACCCCAGGCACCTTTCCTCGGCGGGGTGGAGGTCGTTCTCGGCCCCTTCCCCCGGAACGAGGAACTGGTCGTCCGCGCAATCATCCCCAGCATCAACTCCGATGGATGGCAGGAGCTCGGCGTCAAGATGACCGACGAGTCTGGCGCGCTCACGCTACCGCGCGCGCTGCTCAACACCGTCTTCGTCGTGTTCCACAAGGACGGCCGCCCCGCGGGTCGCCCGTACGTCGCCATCCCGGGTCCTCCCGACGATTGGGGCGTCCCGTCGATTTCCGCAACTGTGGTGGCCGAGAGGTTCTGATGCCGCTGCGCGTCGCCGCGCTATTGCTGCTGCCCGTGCTCGCCTTCGCCGAGGTGAAGGTCGAGGTCACCCCCGGCCTCCACGGGCTAGTCCGCTCGCACCGCTGGGGCTTCCTCTCCATCCAGCTCACCAACGACGGCGACGACACGTCAGGCGAGGTCCGCGTCCAGCTCCCCAACGACCCGTTTGTCTACACCCGCAAGGTCGACCTCCCCGCCAAGAAGCGCGCGCGCGTCACCGTCTACTTTCGGATGCGGCAGCTCAGGACCGAGATCAACGTCTCGTGGGTCGACAAGAACGCGGGGGAGCAGAAGTTCAAGCCCACCTCGCTCGGGGCCGGCAGCCGCGACCCGTACTACCTGGCCGCCGTGTGGACCGCGCGGCCCAACGTGCAGGACCTGGGGCTGTCGGGGTTCGTGACCCCGACCGTCCTCGCGACCGACGAGCTGCCTGACCACTGGAAGGGGTACGACGCCCTCGACGTCCTCGTGATCGACGCGCCCGAGGTCTCCTCGATGACGCCCTCGCAGTCGAAGGCGCTCCTCCAGTGGATCGAGTGCGGCGGCCGCGTGATCGTCGTCGGCGAGCCGACCTGGACGCCGAGCGGCGTCGACCCGTATCTCGCGCAGCTCCTGCCGTGCAGCATCGTGGGGGGGATCGAGGACAAGCCCACCTCCAGCTTCCTGGGCCTGTCCAACAGGGTGATCCCGTCGGCCCTCAAGGTCAGCCTCCATCCGAAGGCCTTCGCCCTCGAGTCGAGCCTGGAGACCAAGGCGCCCCTGTGGATCCGGGAGGCCCGCGGTTGCGGCACCGTCGAGTTCCTGCCCTTCCACCCGAGGGTACTCTCGTACACCGCCAACAAGTCCGGGCCGTTCTGGGGCCACAACCTGATCGGCCGGCAGTCCATCCCGGGCAGCTTCAACGACCGCCTGCCCACCGAGGATTTCCTCCCGATCCTCCTCGAGCCGTCGCAGGCCCCCGGGAACCCGATCGGCCCGGTGACCCTGTTCGCCTTCATCTACGCCGTCCTGGTCGGGCCCGGCGTCTTCTGGATCCAGCGGCGATATCGCAGCGTCTTCACCCGCGCGCTCACGTTCCCGGCGGTCGTCGCGGGATTCGCCGTGCTCGCCTTCCTGCTGAACGCCGCCATGAAGGACCGCGACCTCGGTTCGGTCCGCCTGACGCTCGTCTACGGCGCCCAGGACGGGAAGGGCGCCCGGGGGACCACGTATCTCTCGTTCATCAGCCCGTCCGAGGGGGGCTTCCAGATCACCTCGCAGCGGGACGGCGCCGTCTTCTCGGTCCTGCCTCGCGGCGAGACCGGCGTGCGCACCAGCGAGATCCAGGTCCAGGAGGGCGCCGCGAACCAGGTCTCCATGTCCGTCCGCCCCTGGATCCCCGAGACGTTCGTGTGCGAGTGGAAGGGGGACGTCGACACCGGAGTCGTCAGCCACCTCCGGTGGGCGGGGAGCACGGGAAACTGGAGGCTCCAGGGCACCATCGAGAACACCGCGGACGAACCGCTCCAGAACTGCTACCTGTACACGCGCAACTACGTGTACGGCCCGATCACCGTCCCCAAGAAGGCCCAGACGTCGAACATCGACATCAACGCCGGCACGCGACCCGACCTCATGTTCGGAACCCTGACCAACAACAACACCCTCCTCCTCGACCCCACGGACGCGGGGAACAAGCTCTCCGGCGGCCCGGGCGTGGATCAGGGCCGCTTCCAGGTCGTGAACCTGTGGAAGGCCTACTCGTTCTACGCCCTCCTGCCGCCCTGCAAGATGCCGTTCGAGAGCGAGAGCATCAGGTCGTTCGGGAACCCTCTCGAGAACGTGGAGTTCGACAGCGCGCGCCTCTCGGTCCAGCCGCTCGTCCACACCTTCTCCCCCGAGGTCGTCCTGATCGGCTGGCGCAAGGAGGACGTCTCCCAGGTCCAGTTCGCCGGGCGCGAGCCCGAGGGAGAGAAGTGGACGATGTACGCCCTCCGCCTGGAGGTGCCCGGTGGACGCTGAGCAGGTCTACCTCGTCGGGATCGCGGACCGCACGACGGTCATCCGCACCGTCAACCTGACCAAGGTCTACGGGAGCACCGTCGCCCTCTCCGACGTCTCGCTCGACATCAAGCGGGGGGACATCTACGGCCTCATCGGCCCCAACGGCGCGGGGAAGACGACGCTCATCAAGATCCTCGCGACGCTCTGCCGCCCGACGCGAGGCACCGCCTACGTCTGCGGGCACAGCGTTGAGTCCAAGGGCCGCGCGATCGCCTGGAAGATCGGCTACATGCCCGACCAGACCGGCGTCTACGCCGACGTCATGGTCTCCGACTACCTCGAGTTCTTCGCGGTTCTCTACCACCTCCCCGAGGAGACGAGGCGACGGACGATCGGCTACGTCGTCGAGGTCTGCGGCCTCCGCGAGCTGCTCCACTCCCAGATCCGCACCCTCTCCAAGGGGCAGCAGCAGCGCCTCGAGCTCGGGCGCGTGCTCCTCCACGACCCCGAGGTCCTCTTCCTCGACGAGCCCGCGAGCGGCCTCGATCCGGGCGCCCGGATCGAGATGCTCCAGCTCCTGCGCGTGCTCCAGCAGAACGGCAAGACCGTCCTCATCTCCAGCCACATCCTCGCCGAGCTGGGGAAGGTCTCCAACGCGATCGGCATCCTCGAGAAGGGGAAGCTCCTCTACAGCGGGTCCGTGCGCGAGGCCGTCGAGCGCGTCGCGAAGAACGCCGTCTGGCGCGTCAGGACCGAGGGGGACCTCGAGCGGGCGAAGAAGATCCTCGAGGAGGACCCGCGCGTGGCGCAGGTCCTCGTCTCCGACCAGACGCTTAAGGTGAAGTTCCACCCGGGGCCCGACGGACCGTGCACCGCGGCGGAGAAGCTCGTCGGGGAGAAGTTCCCCATCCTCGAGATGGCCCGCGAAGAGGTGGACCTCGAGGACGTCTTCCTGCAGATCACCAGCGGGATCGTGTCGTAGATGGCCCTCAGCGCGATGGTCCTGAAGGAGGTCCAGGAGCGCGTGCCCACGCGGCGCGCGGCCC
>CAZYRM010000076.1:0-28639 GCA_964649705.1 uncultured Planctomycetia bacterium | reverse complement strand
ACGAGCACGAGAACGATTTCGAGCCCGATTACGAGCACGCCACCGCCACCGATCAGGCCGAGCAGGTCCAAGACGCAGGAGACCGACCCACTGCTTGTCGCGCAATCGACACCAAGCTACGATTCACGCCGCCCGTGCCCCGGGTTGGCGCGCGGAGCGGAAGACCGGAGCGTAGCATGACACTCGACGACGCCGTCCGGCTGCTTGGACTCTCCAGGGAGGCGAGGTGGACCTTCCCGTCCTCCTCGGGCCGACCGGTCCCCCGAGAGGCGCCCGAGTGGGTGGAGCGCTTTCTCGCGGAGAAGGCCTCGTTCGTCGAGGCGGCGCACCTCCTGCTCGCCTCGGGCCACGCGCAGCAGGCCACGGAGATCGCAGCAAACGTCTGGAGGCTCTGGATCCTCTCGCGCGACATCGGCGGGGGGCACGCCTTCCTGTCCGTCGTCCTTGACGCGGCGCCGCCAGAGCCGACGCGGGCACGGGCCCTGGCCCTCTACGGGGACGGCCTCTTCGCCTTCTGGCGGGGCGCGCTGGACGAGGCCCGTGCGAGGAACGACGCGGCCGTCGCGGCGGCGCAGGCGTCGGGCGACCCCGAGGCGCTCGCCCTCGCCCACCTCGGACGGAGCCGCGTCGCGCTCTCCGACGGGGATCACGCGCTCGCGCGGACGCTCGCCGAGCGGGCGCGTGAGCTCGCGCGCCCGCTCGGGGAGGCGATGGGGCAGGCGCCGCTCCACATGTGCGCCCAGGCCGCCTGGGCCGAGGAGGACCTCGCCGCGGCGGCGGCGCTGTTCTCGGAGAGCCTGGAGCTCAACCGTCGGATCGGGGACGAGGGGATGGTCGTGGTCGAGCTGCACAACCTGGGGCACGTCGAGGTCCGCCGAGGGAACGTCGACGAGGCCGAGCGCCTGTTCGAGGAGTGCGCGCGGCACGAGAAGGCGGACGACGCCTACGGCCTGGCGATGCGGGAGGTCAACGCCGCCGCGATCGCCTGCGCGCGGCGCCAGCGAGATCTCGCGCTCGATCGCCTCTCCCGCGCCGAGGCGATGCTGTCGAAGCTGGGCGTCGACCCTTCGGCGGAGGACCAGTCGGAGATCCGCTGGGTCCGCTCGCAGCTCTCGCGGCCTGACGGCGCCTGACGCGCGTCAGCTCTCGCACGGGCGTGGTGGGGGCCCTCCTTTTGCCGGTTCGCGCTCGGCCTTCCGGGGCAGTCAGCGGACGATGGGGTACCCGGAGGGCGGCCAGCCCTTGCAGAGCATCGAGATGAGGGCGATCGGCGCCAGCAAGCCGCCCAGGAAGAACCAGAGCCAGGTGCTGCGGCCCGTCGCCTGGGCCCAGAGCGTGCACAAGGCCGCCGCGAGGAAGGAGAATTCTATCAGGATCCCGGCGTGCTTCGGCAAGAGCTCTTCCATCCGCTCCGAGGTCTCCTTGGACTCGCGCCTCAAGTCCGACGTCTCGTTCTTCAACCGGTCGAGATCGCTCCGGGTCTCCCCACGATCCCTGCTCAATTCGTCGATCCTCCGGTCGCACCCGGCGCGAGCGGGGCCCGGAGTGCCGGCCTTGGAGTGGACGCTTGGAGAATCGGGGGGAACTTTGGACCGCTCGACACCCGCGCGAGATCGACGGGCGTTCGATCGGAAACGACTGGCGTCCGGATCGGATCGATTGGCATCCGGATCCGGGTGGGGGCGCCGACGAGGTCAGGGACGGAAGTCGTGGGGGCCAATCCTGTACCGCTTCATCTTCTGGTGTAGACCTAAGGGGCACACGCCGAGGGCGACGGCGGCCCGCTCGAGGTCGGCTCCCACTCGACGGAGGACGTAGAGTGCATGACGACGGAGCACCTGGGTCTCCCTGTCGGAGGGGCGCGGCGTGAACGGGCCGACGATGGCCTCGGCGCCGTGGATGACGAGGTCCCGGACGGAGACGAAGCCGTCCGAGGCGGAGCACGGCGGTCGAGAGTGTCCGCCCGGGACTGGCGGGGGAGTTCCGCCTCGACCGTCCGGACGGCGCGGGGGGGGCGATCGAGCTCCAGACAAGGACGCAGGAGGACGCCCCCGTGAAGGCGCTTGTCATCGTCGAGGACCTGAACGGGGTTCCCGTCCTGTCCACGTACACGGGCTCGGCCGGGCAGGCGCAGTTCGAGCACCTCCCCGCGGGGAGATACCGCGTGGCGGCGGAGGCCGGCGAGAGCGAGTTCGTTCGGGAGGAGGTCAGGGTGCAGGAAGGGAGCATCGCGAGGGCCCTGGTGCGCTGCCTCGACAGCGAGCGCTAGCGAGTCGTTGAGGAGGACCTGCGACAGGGGCCCCCCCTACTTGGGGAGCAACCCATTTGGCGGCCTTCCCTCCTTGTCGAATCGCGCGACGTGGTCCAGGATCCGCACGGCCCCCTCCCTGACATCGCGGTCGGGCGCCTCCTTCGAAAGACGCTCGAGCAGCGCTCGCCTCCCGTCCGTGAATCCTCCCGGCGCATTCAGGCACAGGTACACAGCGGCCTGACGGAGACTCGGGGTGCGCCCCTCGATGGCCGTCCGCCCCAACAGCTCGCAGAGCGTGGAGTCTGAACACTGCCGCGAGAGTAGCTCCAGGGCAAGCTCCGGAACACCGGGACTCGCATCTATCAGAAACGCCCGCTCCATCGCGTCGTGCGCCTCAGGAAAGTCGGTCTGGTACTCGACGAGCCCTAGGAGGGCAAGTCGCTTCTCCTTGGTGGATTCGGAACTGCGGAGGACCTCGATCGTCGGCAACAAGACCTCCGCTCTGAACCCCGTGTACTTGGTCCGATGCAGGTATCGCGCCGCGTTCTGGCCCGCTGGCGTGGCAATGCCCTTCGCGAAGATGGCGAGTGCATCCTGTGCGTACGCTGCGCAATGCGACTCGGCCAACTTGACTAGAACTGCAGCCCTGATGACGTCGTCCGTTTCGCGGGAGTAGAACTCGGTGTACGTCCGCTGGATCAGCGGGCCGCGAAGTCGTCTTTCGCTCCTCGGCAGGGTCGACAGCAGCCGACTCAGAGCGCGGTCCAGCGCATAGAATCGATCAACAGGATCCTCCAGTACACGCACGCCGTCCACGGACTCGCGGACCTTCGACGCCCACTCCTCGGGAAGCGCGGGGACCTCACTATCGACCGGTTCGTCGGCAGGTGTTCGCCCCGAATGCCCCGTTGACGCTTTGGCACTCTGACTCCCGTTCGAATTCGGCGTGAGGGCCGCGGGGGGCGAAGGCAGTCGATCGCTCGATTCGATCCCGGGTTCACCCTGTGGGCGTGGCTCCACATCGACCTCGGGGCGCGGCGTACCCCGACTACGGTAGACCAGGGTGGCGACGATTGCGGCAGCTACCGCAAGGAGCGGCACGCACCATTTGCCGACATGGAAGAGCCTGGCCTTCCCCACATCCATCACTCACGACCACCAGCACAAGTCTCTAGAGCGACTCACTCGCGATCTAAATCGTGGACTCCATCGTCTCGCCACAGACATCGGTAAGCCCGATCGTGATGATCCACGCGATTCTCAGGGTGCCGTCAGGCAGGGGGTGCATCCCGCTGGACCGGCCTCTCTGAATTGCGTAGCCCGGGAATTGGCAGGAGGAGTGTCGTACCCTGCCTGTGCTTCACGTGGTCAAGAACCACCAGGGAGGGCACGGCGGTGTTTGAGGGTAGCAGGGGGCAGTCGGTTCGGCAAGCACTGGAGGGGAAGATCGAGGAGCTGGCGGAGCCGGGCTTTTGCGACGCGGTCAACTTCGCTACCTGAGGAGGGTCAGCACCGTTTGCAGGATCAGGTTGGCCGACAGAAGGACGGCCGTGCCCGCCTGGAAGAGGATCTGGTTCCGCGTGCAGGTCGAGGTCTCCTCGGCGAAGTCCAGGTCACGGATGCTGCTCTCCGATGCCTGCAGGTTCTCGATGGCGACTCCCAGGGAGTCGATGTTGGGCTCGATCGTCTGGGCCTGGAGGGCGCCCAGGTACCCACGGATGCCGTCCACCTTGTTCCTTGCCGCATCGACGACACGCGCGGCGTTCGAGGGGTCGTTGGTCAGGTCGCTCGGCGCGCCCGTTCGGAGCTCCGTCAGGAACCCGCCCAGGGTGGTGCCCGCGGTCGCGCCCTGGGCCACGGCGATCCGGTCGTCCTCCCGTTCGATGCCGAGCGCCGCAGCGTTCACCGAGTCGATCCCGACGCGGATCCCGTCCGTCGGCAATGGCTGCGTGTTCAGTTGGAAGAACAAGCCGCTTTCCCGGACGCGGAAGCTCCTCAGGCTCCCGACCGTCTCGGATCGGTCGAGGTTGAACTTCACGTCCAGGAAGGGCGCCACGATGCTGAAGGCCCGCCGAGGTCCATCGACCCGGACAGCACCTCAAGCGAGATGAACTGGTCGCTGCCGAACTCCTCCGACAGCAGGTTGACCTCCTGCACACCGGGGAACGTGCTGCTGGCGTAGACCCCGGTGAACCCGGCCGCCTGGTTGACGGCCCGTTCGATGACGTCCTCGAGGATGGGGCTCCCGCCGCTGTTCGTCACTCCGACCTCCGCGGTGCCGCGTGGCCCGGTGATCCTGAAGGTGATCCCGCTGGCGCCATTGTTGAGGTCGGGGGTGATCAGGCGGATCACGGCCTGGCTCCCCTGGGCGGTGACCAGGGTCTGGTAGGTCGCCGAGCCGGCCCCCGCGGGGATGGTCGCGCCGCTTGCGCTCGCGGCATCCCGAGGGGGATACTGCCCCCGCGAGGAGGGACGATCGCCATGCGACGATTCGAGTTCCAGGAAGGCGGCTCGAACAAGTTCTGGGAAGTCGAGCTCGCCGGCGCGTCGTTCACCGTCTGCTGGGGGCGCATCGGTTCGGCGGGACAGCGGCAGACCAAGCGCTTCGCCGACGCGGCGAAGGCCGGGTCGGAGCACGACAAGCTCGTCGCGGAAAAGCTGCGCAAGGGGTACCGGGAGGTGAGCGGCGCCGGCGCGAAGGCCGAGCGCCGTGGCAAGCCCGCGACGGCGGCGGACGGTGGCGAAGAGGAGCAGGCGCGCTCCGTCTGGAGCCGCATCGAGTCCTGGGTGAAGGCCCACGTGCCCGAGGCCGAGCACGAGAACTGGCTCGCGCCCGGGGCGAGCGCCGCGGAGATCGCCCGGACCGGGAAGGCCCTTGGCGTCGAGCTGCCCGCCGGGTACAAGGCGTCCTGCCGCCTTCACGACGGCTGTCTGCCGGTGCCGACCGCCATGCTGCTTCCGCTCGCGGCGGTCCTCCGCGAATGGCGCGCGTGGAAGAAGCTCCTCGACAGGGGCGCCTTCGCCGATTCGCCGGGTCCGATCGCCGGACCGGTCGGTCCGCACTGGTTCCACTCCCGGTGGGTCCCGATTGCCTCCCACCAGGCCGGCGACATCGTCGTGCTCGACCTTGCGCCCTCTCCCGAGGGAGTCTCTGGCCAGGTCGTCGACGTGGAGCACGAGAGAAGCGGCGGCCGCCGCGTGGTCGCCTGGGACTTCCTCGCCTGGCTGGGCGACTTCGCGCAAGACCTCGAGGCGGGCGCGTATCTCTACGACGCCGAGATCGAGGACGGGCTCGGCGAGAACCCGAAACACCGCCGCCGTCCGCGCGCGGCGAAGCAGTCGCCGCCGTCCAAGGGCGCCTCCAGGCCCGCCAGGACCCTCCCCCGTCTGTCCGCCGAGATCGCCTGGCAGGAGAAGGTCTCCGTGGACGTGCATGACCTGGCCACCGCACGAGACGGCTCCCTCGTGGCCGCGAGCTGCACCGACGGAAGCGGGGAGGTCGTCAAGGTCTGGGATCGCCCCGGCCGACGGCTCCTCTCGGTCCTCGAAGGTCACGAGAAGTGGATCCGCACGATCGCGTTCTCCCAGGACGGGCGGCGCCTCGCCACCGGCGGCTCGGACCGCCTCACCAGGGTCTGGGACCCGCGTAGCGGCCGGGTGCTTGCCGAGACACGGTCCAAGTGGCAGGCGCAGAGTCTCGCATTCTCTCCCGAAGGGCTCGTCGTCGCCGGGATGGATGGACGGCTCCACCGGCTCGGCCGGACCGGGAAGGAGACGAGCTCCGTGCGGTTCGAAATCGCCCGCAAGTTCGGGCTATTCGCGTTCGCACCGGATGGGCGCACGGGGTTCTCGATCTGCGGCAATCGCTGGGACGTGTGGGACGTCGTCACGGGCAAGAAGACGAGAGGCGGAGTTTCCCCGGACGAGGGGATCTCCGTGGCGATCGCCCCGGATGGGCTGCGGGCCGCGGTGGGCAACTTGGACGGGGACGTGGTTGCGCTGGACACCGCCGCGGGCGCCGTGGCATGGACCCGGAGGGTCGGCCCGAGTGGCGTGCTGAACCTCGCATGGTCCTGGAACGGGCAGCGGTTGTTCGCCGTCGCAGGCGGAAAGAACCTGCGGGTCCACGACGCGGCCACGGGGGAGGAGCTCGCGCGCCTCGGCGCGGGCGGCCGGGAGCCGCTGCGGCCCCTGGCCCTCCCCGACGGGGGCGTGCTGGTGACGACGAAAGGCGGGAACATCGTGGAGCTCGCGCCCCCCGCATGACAGACAGTCGGGTCTGGAACGCCCTGTCGACTGCCATTGGAGGCCTTCCGATGCTGCTTCGACTCGTCCTCCTGCTCGCCTGTGGATTGCTCCCGTACACCCCCCTGGACGCGCAAGAGGTCTGCTGGGATGTGCGCTTCAAGGGATCAGACGCCCTCGGGGACGCCCAGTGGTCCGCCGATGGGTCCCGCGTCCTCTACCGACTCGCGAGCCCGACCGACCAGGAGTTCGTCGAGACGCTCGGCAACCTGTCGGCGGAAGGCAAGGACCCGAAGCCGGGTCCCAAGCTCGACGCGGATGGGGCCTCGCTGCGCCTCCTTCCCGGCGGCCACGAGGCCCTCGTCGCCCGGTTCCCCCGGGACTCCGTCGACGGGGCGGTCCTGGCGATGGAGCTCGACACGGGAAAGTCGCGTGCCCTTTTCGAGACCGGTCTTCACCAGGCGTGGGACGCCGCGCCCTCCCCGGACGGTACGAAGGTCGCCTTCGTGCAGTCGGACCGTACGAGCTGGGCGCTCGTCGTCTGCCGCGTCGACGGGAGCGAGCGGAAGGAGGTCCTCCCCAACGCCGAGCGGTGGGTCTCCTGCCCCACGTGGTCGCCGGATGGCGCGAGGATCGCCTGTTCGATCGAGGAAGCCGACGGCAGGTGCCGTATCCACGTGTGCGACCTGGATTCAGGGCAAGACACGGCGATCACCCCGTCCTCTCTCAGCGCTGGCGGCTGCGCGTGGTCTCCGGACGGTTGTTGGATCGCCTGTCACGCAAAGCAGGAGGCCATGCTCCAGGTCTACCTCGCCAGCCCCGACGGGAAGAGACTTCTGCGACTCACGGACGGAGTCCGGGGCTGGTACACGCTGGCCTGGTCCCCGGACGGCCAGTCGCTCGTCGGGTGTACGACGGATGCCGACTCCACGTCGGCGATTGCCTGCCTGTCCGTCCCTCGCGAGCCCGTCGGGCTCGACGCACCCCGGGAAGGGCGGGTCGAGGGGGAGTGCGTGTACGTGACGGAGGCGCCGATCGCTGGGAGGAGCAAGGCCGGGACCGCGTCGGCCTTCCGGCTTCTCCGCTGCTCTCCGGATGGACGGATCCGCGAGGTCGTGGCTGACTCGGCCGCCTGCCCCACCCCGCTGCCGGCGGGAGGCGGGGTCCTCTATCTGATCCTTCCCCCGGAGGGGGGCGGAGGCGAGCTGCGACTCCTGAAGGACGGGGAAACGCGTGTCATCCACGCCTGGAAGGGGTATGGGAAGCGGATCGCGTGGGCGTTCTCCCCCGACGGATCGTCGCTCGCGATCGTGTCGACGGAGGGCTTGTTCTTCGGAGATGCGCCAGCGTACTCGATGGAACAGATCGTCGGCCTCGACGACGCGGAGCGTCTCGCACGGCTCGGCAGGGCCTCCGTTCGTTGGGTCCCGGAGCGCAGGGAGGTCCTCCTCGGGCCGCCGGCGGAGGGGGGCTCCGCCGTGCTGCTCGACGTCGCGAACTTGCGATCCACCCCCGTGGCCGGGGCGTGGTCTCAGCTCTGGCCGCTGCCCGGCGGGGGCTTTGTCGGCCTGCGCGCCGATCCGGGCGCGACCGGGACATCGCTGATTCGTCTTGAGGGCCAGGGCGCCGAGACCCCGATCGCCGAGTTCCCTGGGGGGGCCTGCATCCTTCTCGGCGTCTCGGCCGGCGGCGAGCGAGCCTACGTCTCGCACGTGACCCCGCCTTCGGCGGACGGGATCGCCCACGATACCGGCACGGTCGTGGAGTGCGACCTCGTTGGCAAGGGGTTGCGGACGCTGACGCACGCACTTGCCATCGGCGGCGCGCTGTCGCCCGACGGGAAACGCCTCCTCCTCGTGGAGGCTGTCATGCACCTGAAGGAGGGCGACGGATGCCCCGGGGCGATGGTCGTCCACGACATCGAGAGTGGACGGGACCAGGTCGTGCTCCAAGACTGCGAGACAGGCGCTCTCACCTTCCTGTCCATGTTTGCCGGGGGCGCGCCGTTGGTCTCCTGGGGCAAGTGACCGCCGGCGGTCCAGGGGAAGCAAGTCAGCGCGGGGAGGAGGTTCCGCGAACCGGGCCGGCTACCTCGTGGGCACCGTGAGGCGGAAGCCGAGGTGCCCGTTGCGGGCCGCGGGGAATCCCATCCCACGCGTGGCGGTGCCCCGGTCCTGGATGAGGCTGGTCACCCGGATCCCCTCCCTCACCAGGTGCTCCCCCATCCCGCGCCGGTGGCTGATCACACGCGCCACCGTCGACCTGCCGGGGAACGAGGTGCGGCTCCTCAGGTGCGCCGTCACCAGGTCCGCGCTGACCGCATCGAGCGCCTGCCCCTCCGTCCGTGAGGGCGTCGGATGAACGGGGCGCGGCGTCCTGGGGCACGACGGCGGGTCCGGCTTCCGGACGATGAAGGCGACGACGTTACGATTCCGCACGCCGAGACGGAGGCCACGGCGATCGCCCATCTCGCGCCCGGATTTTACACGGCCCCCACCGGGCACAATCCATTGAGGGCGGGCCGGTTCCAGCGCACCTGCGTGAATGTCGGGAGTCCTCGCTGGCTCACAGGTGTGGCGCGATTGTTGCAACGATTCAACGCCAGCCAGGGATGGGATCCGAGAGACAATCCACGCTCGCCTTCGGGGGCGTGGGAAGGAGGTCACCCATGTGGGGCCGGCGGTGCGCTTGGCTCGCAGTCCTTCTCTCGATGGAGGCGCTTGCAGGGGCGGAGCAGGGGCGCGAGGTCACCGCGAGCACGCTGAACGTCCGCAGCGGCCCGGGGACCAGCTACTCGATCGTCGGCGTGGCGGGCACGGGGCAGAGGTACGTGTCGTTCGCGTCCTCGGGTGGTTGGTATCGCATCTGGTGGGCGGGCGGCAGCGGGTGGGTCTACGGCGCCTACACCGCGTTGGTCACGGGCACCGGCGCCAGGGTGAACGTCAGCTCCCTGAATATCAGGACGGGGCCCTCGACGTCGTACTCGACGGTAGGCAGTGCGGGCTCCGGCCAGATCTACTACCTCATCGCGACCTCGGGCTCCTGGAAACGCATCTGGTTCGGTGGGGCGGCCCGCTGGTGCTACGGCCCCTACACGACGAATGAGAGCCTTGGCGGCACGCCGCCTCCTCCGTCCCCGCGCTGGTCCTCGACGTACGTCGGCATCGACAAGGACGGATCGCGGATCCCGCGGGCGGGCGTTGCGAACCAGACGCTCTACAACACGCTCGGCATCCGGACGGAGCCGTACGGGTCTGTTGTCAGCTACTCCTCGCGCTCGTTCGTGCGGGGGAAGGTGAGCTCGTTCGGCGGGCCGGGAGACAACAACGGGACGATGGCGATCACGGGGATTTCGTCGGAGTGGCACAACAACCCGACGCGGCCGTCGCCGGAGTACGCGGCGGCGAATCCTGCGAAGTACTACTACTGCGCGATGCGATGGGACTACACGCCGAACGGGCGAACGTGGTGGAGGAGCCAGCGGCTGGTGGTGATCAACCCGTCGAACGGGCGCGCGTGCGTCGTGGCGCCGGTCGACTGGGGTCCGCACACCCGCACGGGACGGACCCTGGACCTCTCTCCCTACGTCATGACCCAGCTTGGCCTCGCGACCGACGACAACGCCGTCGTCGCGTTCGAGCAGGCCGGCACGCCGCTCGGGCCGAGATAGCGCGGCGGGGCGGCGGGCTCCAACCGTAGCGTCGTCCCCGGCGGCTCGGACTGCCTTGCATGCCGGGGGGCACTGCCGGGCGGCCTGGGCGAGTTGACCGAGTCCCGGCGGCGCGACTACTATGCAGGCGGACGGCCTGGGCATTGAATCCGACTGCCCTGTGACCGACCTGGCCGAGGCTCCTGGGCACGGCGAGGTGTTCTACCGGCTGTCGGCGGACCCTCTGGATGCGTGCCACCGGATGGCGTTACCCGAGTCCACCTAGACTTCGGGGCGAAGGGGACTAGCGTGGATCGTTCTACCAAGAATCGCTATCAGGCTAGGACTGGGTTCTTCATTGGGCATTGGGGTCCGCCGGTCGAGATTGTGCCCTCACCGATTCAGGGTGTGCCCGACTTCGCCGTCCTCGTCTTCGGACCGCGTGGGGCGCGCGCCTCGTGGCGCTATGCGACAAACGGCATCAGCGAGCACGAACAATGGGCTCCGATGGTGGAACGGCCATTCCGTACGGAGCTGTTTATCTCCGCGGCCCACGAATGCGCGTGGATCCCGCGACTCCTGACACGACTCGCGGACTACGTCATCCAGCACGAGCAGTCGGTCTTCGAGTTTGACGCGATTCCACTTTGCTATGAGGAGTGCTATCCCGCAGGGTCGAGAGCGGTTCTGATTTGCCCACCGTTTCCAACCGAAGCACAGACCATAGGTGCCGCCGTGACGCCGGGGCTGAGCTACCTTATCCACCAAGTCACCATGCTCGGTGCCCAGGAGTTCGCTCGCTGCGAGTCAGGACAAAGCCGTGAAGTCTGGGAGGCAATCGCACGTGCATCGACGGAGGGGTTGGTAGACGCCCGGACTCGATCCTAGTACCGGCGAGCGTCGAGATCGGGACGAATGGCGATGGCCGCTCGACCTCGGCATCGCGCCTGGGCCGGGGGTAGCGGTTTCGATCCACTTGGCGTGGATCAGGGGAGCCAGAGGTGCCGCTGCTCGCTCGTTGCGCGGAGCCGCCAGGAGCGGAGGCCCTCGTGGAAGGCGAGGATGACCCTGCCCATCCTCTCGCGGGCCTGGGAGAACCTGGGGTGGGAGAGAACGCGGCGCGGGAGGCTCGCGAATTCGGTGCGACCGACGTCGAGGACGACGAGGCAGTGTCGGGAGTGGCAGAGGTCGCGGGAGTAGAAGTCGTCGTCCCGCGTGAAGAACGTGACGCGGGGCTGGGTTCGGAGAAAGGGGACGATGTCCGTGTCCTGCATCCCCTGACGGCCAATGTCGTACCCGATCTGCCGCGCGTGGATGCGCCAGGTCCGCAGGGTGTCGCGCTGCACCGCCTCGACGTTCTCGTCCAGGACGATCATGAGCGGGCGGCTTGGCCGACGATGTCCTTCGTGTGGGTAAAGAGCGTCTCGGAGGCAAGGCGGACGGCCTCGGCGATGGCGGCCTTGGAGATGTGGCCGTTCCACTGCTCGACGATCACGTCCCAGTCCATCCCCTCGGCGACCTGATCGAGCACGTCCGAGACGAAGATGCGCGTGCCGCGGAAGGTCATCTTGCCGTGGCAGATCTTGGGGTCGACAACGATGTAGCGACCGAGGGCCACCTTCTTCATATTGTCCTCCTTTCGCGCATTGTACGGTCCTGAGCACGCGCACGCAATCTGGTGGAGAATCGGTGACGCCCGCTGCTGGGTTCGATGCGGGGGACTCTGTCTCCCGCCCGCCGCGTGGAATCCTCGCCCTGGAGTGCGCACAGGACCTCGCTTGACGCACGGGGCGAGAACGCCGTAGGCTCACGGTCCAGACGACGGAGCCTGCTTGGGAGTCACCCGAGGTGGAAGAACACGGACCGCTCAGGGGTGCGGGCGACGCAAGCGTGATCGAGTTGGTCACAGACGGCTTTGCGGTCCCCGGCCAATGCGCCTGCTGCCTGGGGCCCGCGACGGTCTCCGAGACCGCCTGGGTCGAGAGTTCCGCCCCGAGCGCGCTCACCCTCCTGACGATCTGGTTCGGCCACGTCGCCTTCAATACGGAGAGGCAGGCTTGGACCTTTCCGTCATGCGGGGCGTGCGCCAGGCACGCCTCCATGCACCGCGGCCGATTCAAATGGCTCTTCGTCCTGGCGTTTTTCTCCTCGATCATCCTCTTCTGCGTCCTGGCCTGCAACGGGGATGTGGCCCTTTCGGACGAGGAGCTCTACACGAAGTCCGCGCTCTACACGGTGGGGATCGAGACCTTCCTCATCAGCGCACTCTACATGCTCGTCGGCCGGCTCGCCATGCTCGGTACGTCGGCGGGGTGCCACGGCCCAAGGCCCGCCGTCGTGGCGAGGCTCACTTGGGACTCGACGGTGCAGTTCCGATTCCGGAATCGCGCCTTCGCGGAGCAACTCCTCGAGGTCAACCGGCCCGGCGCGCTGCGCGAGCAGCCGGAAGGACAGGTCAAGCCGCTTGATACCGAATCGCCTTGAGGCGTGATCCTGGGGCGCGACGGCCCCAGTGACGTCATCCTCTGGGTGACCAGGCTCGCCACGGAGCTCGCCGGCGTCAGCGAGCCCTCAGCGCTGGTGGTCGACACTCGCGTCGGAGAACAGGGCGCTATCGGAAGCGGAGGAGGCGATTCTGTGAATCCACGGGGATGGCCCAGATGGTACTGGGATGATCGATGTGTGGCAGGGGATTGAGTAGTGCCGGATCCGAAGGGGCCCGAAACAGTCTGCACCAAGTGTGGGGCTCGAATTGACGCAGACGAGTCCGCGCGGTGGGTTCGCCATCGACTGAGTGGCTACTTCGCGCCCCCGGTTGTTCTCTGTCCAGCGTGCATGGAGGCGACCGATGAGGAGATTTCACGGAGGGAGCAGGGTCAGGCTTCCGCGACGGTCGGGCAGCGCGTCTTCAATACCCCATGCCCCGACCCGACGACGTGTTCGATTTGCGGAGAGCAGTTGGAGTTGGAGGACCAGATCAAGTGGGCGTCAGTGGCGCATCGAGAGTGCTTCATTGATGGCCGCGAATTCAACCCCGTCGTGCTCTGCAGAGCGTGTCTGGAGCACATCGAGAAGCAGTCGTGAAGCGATGGAGCACAGGCTTCGATGGCCCGCGTGGGCGGTCGGAGACGGCAGACGGATCGAGGACCTTCAGGGGATGATCGTGGCTCTCAAGAGGAATCGAATGAGAATCGCCAAGCTGCTCCAGCAACATGAGGACGGTCAGTTCCCTCGGGGAGAGCTGATCATCAGGGTCATTGAATCCGTGACCTCACGAAACGTGCGCGAGGTGATGTCCCAAGTCCCTGATGACCTGACGCGGGGCATCCGCTCGTTTGTCGAACGCTTCCAACCCGGCGCGACGGTGCTCGATCCGGAAGGCTCCGACGCTCGGGCCAAGCTGACACGAGAGCGCCTGAAGCGGTCCGTACATGTGTTGCACGGTTGGTTCGCTCGTCGAGTACCGAACAAGCGCGAGTAGTGTCCCTATCCGAGGGCCGCCTCTCCTCGCGTCGGGGACGGGGGCAGGCGGGTGTGGGCGTGACGAGCGACGGGGCGCCGTCGCCGACGTACCTGGCGGGAGGTCCGAGAAGTGATGGTACGTGGTCTTCGCCTACCCCCTCCGAACCCCTCGCGGTGAGCCGGCCTGCCGATGCAGCGGGAACGGCAGGTGGCGTCAATCGTACGCGCTGCCGCGATGACGAATCCGAACGACGCGGACGAGGAGGATCTTGTCGTGGATTTCGTAGACGACGCGGTAATCCCCGACGCGGATCCTCCACCCGTTCGGCTCCCCCTTGAGCTTCTTGACGCCTGGTGGGCGAGGGTTGTCGGCGAGGGCACGGATGCGGGGAACGATGAGTGCCCGGATCGGGGGCGGCAGTCGTTCGAGCTCCTTCGCGGCTGGGGGCGTAATCTGGACGATGTAGGGCACGGACTAGAGTCCCAGCTTCTTTGCGACGTCCTCGAAGGGGATCGGCTTCTCGCCGGTGCGCCTCATCTCCTCGCGCGCCTCGCGGATGGCGGCCACGTCGGCGCGATCCTCCAGGTCCTCCGCGAGGGCCCGGACACGGGCTGCGAGCTTGCGGGCCCCCTCCGACCTCATGTGCGCGAGTTCCTCCGCTAGGTCCTCCAGCTTGCACGCGAGGACCAGGGTCTCGTGGATCGTTAGCGCGCGCGTTTTCGGATCCAGGACGGCGGTGCCGCCTTCTGCGCGCTTCTGTCTGGGCATCTGTCCTCCGCTCGCTATCGCTTTCTTGCAGCCTGAAGGAACGCGTCGCTGGTCGTCAGGAGCGCACGCTGACGCCCCGTGGGGAGCCTGTCGATCCGCTCCAGCCTCCTGGCGACCCGACGCGGAGGTCGATGGCCGCTCGTCTTCGATGTCTTCACGCCCAGGAGCTGATCCGCGGAGACCCCGAGGGCCGCGGCTCCGGCCAGGAAGAAGAACCTCGAATCCCCCTGACGATGCACAACGCTAGGTTATACAAGCGCGCCCGGGATGACAAGGGGTCGCGGGGAAACGTGATCGCCTGAAAGCCCCGGCGCGCCGCATACCAGGAGTATCGTGAGCGCGAAGGCGTTGGGCCTGCCGCGCGTTTCCAGGCCTTGTCCACGGAGGGCTTCGCATGAGACTCGCCCGAATCTTCGCCGTCTGTTTCGCCCTTTCGCTCGTCGCCTCCCCCGCGTTCGCGGAACGGTGGGTCGGACACATGGAGGGGACCAGGTCCTCCTCCATCGGAAACGAGGACCTCGGCGCCCGATTCGACGTCGTCGCCGGCGTCGCCAACGAGGTCCGCCCCGCCATGTGGGAGGGGATGTACGGCTACGGCACGATCTTCGGCGAAGAGCTCGAGCTGTTCGCCGCCGAGTGCCACGTCGCGAGCGAAGGGGACGCGGGCGAGGAACGGGAGAGCTACGGAGGCCTGCGCGTCGCCGGCGTCCAGATCGTCACCTCCACCGAGGCCGGCCGCCAGAACTTCGCCGACGAGGCCGTCCTCTCCGTCGAAACGCCGCACATCCCCCTGTTCACCCTCGGCGGCGTGGTCACCTTCAGCCTCGAGCTCGGCGCCTCCGCGGGGTATGACATGGCGCTGACCCTCTCCCCCGGCGCGAATCTCTCCACCATCAGCGGCCACGTGGACGGCTTCGCCGAGGCCTACGTCAGCGTGAGCATCGACCTCCTCGGCGGGGTCGCGAGCGCCGGCGTGCGCGCCGTCGTCCAGTTCTTCGACCGCAGGCTCAATGCGTACCAGCAGGTCGCCCGCGGCCACAGGTGGTGGAACCCCTCGGTCCGCGATCGCGGGATCTCGCTGCGCCTCGAGCTGTTCGCCGAGGTCGTGATGCTTCCGCCGCTTACGCTGATCATCGCGGACTTCGAGTCGACCCCTGTGACGGAGCACCTGTACGAGTAGGCACCCGCAACGGACCGGCGGGGCGCGCGCCCGTCCGTTCGCGGGGAATCGCCGGCGGACGTGAAAGACCCGGGGGCCTCCCTACCATTGATCGGGGGACGGACGATGATCCCCGTCCCCCCCCTTGCTCGGAGGCCCCCATGAACCGCCGCATCCCCGCGACCTGCGTCCTCCTCGTCGCCGCCGCCGCGATCGCCGTCCTCGCCCGCGACGGCGGCACCCAGCCCCCTCGGCGTCGAGCCTCCCTCGGCCTCGCCGAGCTGCCCGTCCAGCGGCTCGACCTGGCCTCGGGCGCTTCGACCGCGGAGCAGGCCGCGCGGCTGCGCTATCGCTACGACACCGGACTGCGGATCGCCTACCACGTCGAGCGCGCATATCAGGCCACGAGCACCCTGCCGACCCTTCCAGGCACCGCCCCGCGCCAGACCCAGGCCGACATCGCGGTCGAGGGGACCCTCACGATGACCGTCGTCTCCCGCGAGGGAGACGTCGCCCTCCTGTCGAGCCGACTCACCGACGTCTCCTTCCGCGCGACGACGGATGGTCGCGATGTTCCCCCCGTGGATGCGAGCGAGCTGGCGCAAGCCCTCGCGACCGAGACCCTCGCCCGCGTCGCCTCCGACGGGGAGGTGCTCGAGGTCGGCTTCCAGGCCGCGACGCCCGCCCGCGCCCGCGACATCGTGAAGGGCCTCCTGCTCGCCCTCCATCCCCGCCTCGCCCGCGACGCGCGCGCGGAGTGGAGCGCCGACGAGTCCGACCTCACCGGCGCCGCCCTCGTGTCTTACGCGGTGGAGCCCGGCCGCGTCGTTATCTCCGGCCGCGAGGCGCGACGGATCACCCGCCGCCGAGGGCCGTATGCAGACCTCGCCCGCGGCAAGGACACGGGATTTGCCGCGGCGGTTTCCGCGTTCGCGCCCCAGGAGGGAGTCGTCGTCGCGAACGAGGAGGAGGAACTCTTCGCGTGCGCCGACGACCGGAGCGGCTACGCGATCAGGGCGACCGGCTCGACGCGGTTCCAGCTCGTCGGGCTCGACTACGGCGTCGAGGCGTCCTCGCAGGCCGAGGTCGAGTGGCGCTTGCCGAACCACGCCGAGGGGACCTCGACTCGCGGCCGCGGCACCGCGCGCGCCGCATCGGTCACGGCGCTCGCGCTCGACCTGGAGCGCCTCCTCCTCGACGAGGAGCGCGACTCGGGCGCGCTCTGCCAGGCGGTCCGCGACATCGTGGCGCTCCTCTCGGCCGACGACGCCGCCGTGCGGGAGGCACGCGACCTCGCGTGGAGGGACCTGACGTCGGAGCGCGTCCGCAAGCAGCTCCTGTGCTGCCTGGGAATGGCGGGGACGCCCGCGGCGCAGGGGGTGCTGGTGGAGGCGATCGAAGACGGGCGGATGCCCGACGCGCTCCGTCGATCGACGCTCATCGCGATGACGCAGGTCCAGGCGCCTTGCGCGGAGCTCGAGGCGGCGGCGCGGCGCGTCGCCGAGGGCGCGGACGTGGAGCGCTCGCGCCAGGCCCTACTCGTGCTGGGGCAGATGGAGCATCGGCTGCTCCAGAGCGCCCCGGAGCGCGCGTCGGGGATCCGTGTGCTCCTCGAGGGCAGATACGCGGCGGCCCGCACGGCCGAGGACCGCGTCGCCGTGCTGGAGGCCCTGGGCAACGCGGGCGACCCGGAGGCCGAGGCGCTCCTCACGCAGGCCGCCGGCGATGCCGACGGGCGCGTTCGGGCGGCGGCGATGACGGGGCTGCGGCGCGTGGAGACGAAGACGGCCAGGGAGACGCTCGAGGCGGGAGTGAGCGACTCGGCGGAGGCCGTGCGGAGCGCGGCATGGCAGGGCCTGGCGGCGAGGTAGGCGGACATCGCGGCCGGTCCTGCGCTGGAGTTTCCCATCGCTCTGACGGAGTCTCGTGGTAGCCTCTCCCCAGTCGACCCGCCACGAGCAAGGGAGGCCACCATGGACTGGTGTCGGCTCGTTTCCGTCCTGGGTCTCGTCATCGCGCCCCTGGCCGCGGGCGCGGACGACGTGGACGTCCGATTCGGTACTCCCCAGGGAGCGACCTGGAGCGTCCAGCAGGAGGTGGGCCTGCGGCACCAGGTCGAGGCGCTCGTCGGCGCGGGCGAGGTCGGACAGGGGGCGGAAGGCTGGCTCCTCGTCAAGGTGAAGGAGCGGTTCATCGACGAGGTCGTCGAGGACCGTCACGGCCGGCCCACGAAGATCCGCCGTACGTACCGCGCCTCGGAGGCCAGTCAGGACGAAGGGGACGTCATCGACACCTCGCTGCTCAACGTCACCCTCCTGATCGTGGAGCGCGACGAGGGGTCCGATGTCGTCGCGGAAAAGGGGACCCTCGACGAGGACGTCGCCGCGCTCCTCAAGCGGTCCGCCGTGGAGCCGGTGCTCCTCCTCCTGCCCAAGGAGCGGGTGCGCCAGGGGCAGGAGTGGAAGGTGGACGACGCGGCGATCAGTGCCTTTCGCGGAGGGATGTACGCGGACGTGCTGGGGGCCGTCGACGATCAGGCCGCCGGCGAGGTCTCGGGCACGCTGGACATGCTCGCGGGGGTGGAGCTGGTTGCGACCGTCGCTTCGGTGACCGAGGACGAAGTCACGATCGAGTACGCGGGCAAGTCGCAGGTCGGCACTTCGCAGGCGTTCGAGATCGGAGGGATCCGGATCGAAGGGACTCCGAATGCCTCCGTGGAGATGAAGGGGACGCTCGTCTTCTCGAGGAAGGACGGGCGGCCGGTCCGGCTCGAGTGGACCGAGAGCCGCTCCGCGACGGCCGCGGGCAAGGTCTCGATCCCCGGCCTCGGGTCTCTCGGCGGCGCGGGCGCGAGGCAGGGCTGGAAGGTCGTCAGGACCTACGCCCCGATCGAGTGAGCCTGGAGCGGTGCGGCGACGTCAAGCGACCCCGCACGGATCGTCATTTGACTCGGGTCGCTGACATGCTGAATGTGTCCTCCGGTGTCGAGTCATCGGAGCTCCAACGCCCCTTGCAGGTCCCGGAGAAGGACTGCCCGTCCGTCGACATGGTCAGGGCGAACGATCCCCTCCAGTGGAATCCGTCGAGGTTGTGGAACCAGGTGCCGGCGCAATCGAGGCCCGACGAGGAGCCGTGCATCCTGAACTCGCTCTGAATTTCGTTCTTCGGGTCCGTCAGCCAGGGATACCTGGTTCCCAGGTTGGTGATCTTGCCCTCTCCGTCCGACACGAGCTCGACGATCTCGGGGTTGTCCTCTCCCTCGATCGTGACCATCCACCTCCCTTCCCAGCCCGAGCTCTCCGCCAGCATGAACGGCCCCGACCGTACGGGCTTTCCGCTCTCGTCGGTCACTTCCTTGTCCTCCACACAGATCCCGGCCACATCGACGCTCTGCGGGGGCGACTGGCCGGCCACATCCCGGACATCAAACGTCTTCGTGTCGAGCGGCAGCAGCACCTCGCTCTCCACGAGTTTCCCTTCTGCCCCGCCCTCCGCAGGCTTCTCGCGGAGCAGCACCCTGTACCCGGCAGCGCAGTCGTCCGGATTGATGCCGTCCGTCACGCCATGGACACTCAGCGGCTCGATTCGATAGACGGGATACTCCTGGGGCTCCTCCTCCAACGGCGGCACCTGGTTGAGTCCGGGGGAAGCCAGAAGGTACGCCACCAGCGGGTTGCCGTCATAGCCCGGCCCGAGCGTGGCGTCGACGATGCCCAGACGCCCCTTGAGGGTGTCACAGCCGCCACCCAGGAGGTCGCATCCTCCGACGACGAGTGTCTCCTTGGATGCGATGAGCTCCCCGCCGTCACTCTGGAAGAGGTACTCCTCGGTTTCCATTGGGAGCTTGCGTCGCACGACCAGCAGGGGTGCCTCTTCCACCTGGAACTTGCGGGGCAGCTTCAGGTCGAGCCTGCGCAGCGAGAAGGACAGCGGGTGCACGTCGGCGAGGGTGCTCGGGGAGTGTGCCACGCCCAGCGACAGGGTCTCGCAGATGCCTGGGGAGTCAGGGGAGTAGCTTCCCCATCCGGTGGGCACCTGGAACGCCTCGTTCGCCGACACAAGCGGCGAGGCACCCCCTTCGGCGTCGGGAGCGCCTTCCTTGTCACACAACGCACGAGCGAAGGCCCGGAAGGTCGCCGAGAGCAGGTTCTCCTGCATGGTCCCGTCCATGTAGTGCCGCACGTCTTCGTGCCCGCCCACCCGATGCAGGAGGAACTTGCCGAAGGGCCACAGCCAGTAGCCCCGCTTGACGCCGTCGGCATCGCGCTCGTTCGGGCCTTCCGGGGCCATCAGGCCGCGCTCCAGGAAGTGAAGCGACTCGTTCCAGGGGTGGTCGCTCGTAGGACCATCGCACGACGGGAAGATCTCGCTCTCCATGGTCGTCGCGAGGGACTCCTCCGTGCAAGGCGCGATCCCATCCCACCCGTGATGGTCGCAGATCGCGTGGAAGTACTCGTGGGAGATGGTCTGGTGACGATCCATCCGTTGGTTTGCCGGTATGGTGCTCGCGTTGATCCGCAAGAAGCCCGGACTCCCGGGGGGGCCGCTGTCCCATTCGCCGGCGACCTCCGTATCCGACACAAGGGTGATGCCCACGCCCGGCCACGCCGAGACCCACGTGTGGTCCGGAGGGGCGTAGCCCGCCTGCTTGTAGTACTCGTAGACTGTCTCGAGCTCGCGGCTCAGGTTCGCGACCGCGGGGTCCACGGGAACCATTTCCTGGGCGTCGGGATGCTGCCTTCTCGCCTCGGCGACGGACTTCGCGGAGGCGTGGCTCCACTGGTCGCCTTCGCGGACCAGGATCCACGGGTTCGGGCAATTGAGCGCGTACTTGCCTTCTCGGGCGTAGAGAATGCTGAAGTGCTGCGACCTCACCATCGCGTCCAACCCGTGGGTCTGGCGCAGGCGTTCGAGCTTGGGCGCTTCAATCGTCCCCCACGCCCCGCCCACTGCGCAGGTGAGCGCGAAGGTGCCCAGCGTCCAGCCGCCCCCCGACGCTACCAGGATCATCACGGTCCAGCCCCCGGCCCAGACGGCCCACTTCTGGACCTTTCCCCAGCTCAGCCACGAAAAGTGGTTCACGGAGAAGACGAGGGAGCCGGTTGCAGCGTCGAACCTCGGCTTGAACCCGATGGCGGCGCCCTCGTCCATCTGCTGGATGACGACGAGGTCGTCCGGATCGGTCCCGTCCGGCACAGGGATGCGGACTGTCGCGGACGCGTTCAGGTCCAGGTGCCCGCCGCCCGTTCCCTCGACGAAGTACGTGATTCCGCCATCGAGGCCGCCCGACCCCTGCCTGAGCGTGATCACTTCGTCGCCGACCAGGGCCTGAGGCGGCACATCGATGGTGATCCTCCCAGGCGCCTCCAGTCTGCCCCCGCGAGGACCCATGGGAGTGGAGGCCAGCTCCTCCCCCGGCTTCGGACTGTCGAACTTGGGAGAGCCCGCAGGATCTGGCCCGACGCGGCTCGGGCCGTGGTCCTGTGGGCTGTGGCCCGCCGGGGCGTTCCCCTTTTTCGCGAGTCCGCAGGTGTACCGGTAGTACACCTCGAGCGTGAGGGCGTTGAGCGCCGTGGCGTAGACGCGACCGCCCTCGCGGCCCCACCGGTCGTCGGAGTCCCACGAGCCGCGGGCGCATTCCGCTTCCTGCGAGGTCTGATGGTCGACCAGGGCGTGGAGGAGCGCCTCGTTCCACGTACGCCAGCACGCGCCGTCTCCCCCGCGGTCCGGGCCGTCGAACTGGAACAGAGCCATGCTGCCGTAGTACCAGTAGTAGTAGTCGTTCGACTTCCTGTCCTCGCCCCAACTGGGCTTGCCGGCCGTCGCCAGGAAGGCCGCAATGCCGTTAAAGTCGGGGTCCATCCGGCTCCGGTCCGCGAAGATGCGGATGAGCATCCCCACGGCCGTCATCGTGCCCTGCGCGTCGTAGTCCCCGTTCTCCCCCTCGTGGACGGCCTTCGATCCCCGGTCCTCCGCGTTCTGGTATCCGCACATGCGGGTCTTCGGGTGCGTCAGGTCCTCCACGAAGGCCTTCGCCTCCGCGATCGCGGACCGCGGGACATCGAGCCCGGCCCACTCGGCCGCCTGGAGTGCCATCACGCACCACCCCGTCACCGACAGGTCGTTCTCGCCGCTGCACGGGGTGTACCGCCAGGCCTGGTAGGGGTTCTTCGCCAGCACCAGGAAGTCGATGGCCTTCTGAGCAGGCTCCTTCAAGAACTCCGACCCGGTCATTCCGTACGCCTCGGCGAGGGCGAGCGCGCCGATGGCGTGGTTGTACATCAGCTTCGAGACCTCGGGCCCGACCCGGCCGTCCGACTCCTGCTGCGCGACGAGCCAGCGGATCGCCTGGGAAACGACCTGGCCCGAGCGAATCGTCTCCCCGCCCGCCTCGTCGGCGATCTCCTCCTTGGACAGGTGCGTGTACCCTGCACCGAGGAAGGCGAGAAGGGACAGGCCGGTGACTCCCGTGCCATGGTCGCCGTTGCCGGCCCCGTCGCACGCCGAGCCGACGCAGCGCTCCTGGAACGAGGCGCCGCCCCAGCTCCCATCCGCCGACTGGTGCCGCGCAAGCCAGAGCAGGGCTGCGTGGACGGCCCGCTCGCTGTCCGCCGTGCCCCCACCCCTCTCGATCAGTTCTTGCTTCAGGTCTCCCCGCACCCGGGCACGGAAGGGGCCGTCCGCGGCCGGCCACTCGGCAGCGGCCACGATCGGGAAGGACAGGGCGAGGATCGGAATGAGCCAGGCGGCGGCACCGCGCGTGGTTGTGGGCATGATGCGTCCCTCGGTGAGACGACGCGTGGCGGTGGGCTGCGGGAGATGCTACTACAACCGCCGCGCGTTGCAAGGGGTCCCTGCTCGCGGATCGGAGCGCCTTCGCTCCATTTCGGTGCAGCTCGGGATCGCGCAGGAAGGGATCCGCGCCGCGGCGCCCCACGCCACCGCGGCGGCGCTGGACCGCGAGCCGCACCCCTGCTACGCTGGCTCCGTCGCCGGAGGAATCGAATGGGACGGTGGATCGCCGTGGTCGCCCTCGCCGCCGCCGCCGCGGGCGCCGTTGCGTGGTTCATGCGGGGCGCCCAAGCCCCGCAGCCTCCGCCCCTCCTTCCCGCCATCGCCCCGGCAGAGGCGCCTGATGCGCCTCCTCCCACGGAGTCTCCCGCGAATACGGAGGCCCCCCTCCTCGACCAGTGGTTCGGCCGGTACGTCGGGGACCAGAAGGTCGGCTGGGTCCGCGTCGAAGCCCATCGCGACGCCGACGGACGGATCGCCCTTCGCGAGGAGCACCTCTCCCGCAGCAGGAGCCAGATCGCGCGAATGACGCGCGAGTCCACGATGACCGTCGAGGCCCGCCTCGACGACGCCGACCTCTCCGTGCTCGACATGCACATCGTCGAGAAGGAGCAGGAGCGCTCGACCGTCGTCGACGTCGTCTGGGAGGACTGCGGCTACACCGTCACGACCGTCCTCGACGGAGGCAAGCAGTCTCGCCGTCTCCTCGGGACCGGCGGGGTCTGCGGCTCCAACGACCTCCTCCTGATGCGCCTCGCCGCGCAGGGCAAGCTCACCCCAGGCTCCGAGACGCGGTTCCAGGAGTTCGACCTCGCCACGCCGCGCGCCATCGAGAAGACGGTCAAGACGCTCCAGGCCGCGCCGGGGGAGTCGTACGAGGTCGAGTTCGACGTCGTCCGCGCGACCCTCGACGCGCACGGCGTGGTCTCGCGCGCGATCGTTGGCGGAGAGGAGCTCCGCGCCGAGAGCCCCGCGGTCGCGAAGCGGATGTCGCGCGAGACCGCGACCATGCGCGACGACCTCTCGATCGACTTCGCCTTCCCGCGATTCGACGCGCTCGACGAGGTCGTCCTCGAGGCCAAGGTCCGCGGCGACAAGGACGGAGACCTGTTCCAGGCAAGCGAGTACCAGAGGGTCGAGTTCCGCCGCGAGGGGAGCGAGGGGATCTACCTGATCACGATGCTGCCCTACCGGCGCACGGAGGCCGAGGCTCGGGACGCGAGCGGCGACCTCGCCGAGTTCCTCGAAGCGACGCCGATGGTGCAGAGCGACGACCCGGGGATCATCGCGAAGGCGAAGGGGATCGTCGCGGGGATCGAGGACCCGACGGAGCGGGTGAGGGCCCTCGCGGCGTGGATCCACACGAACCTGCGGAAGCACTACACGGAGGTCGGCGGGCTCTCGGCGACCGAGACGCTGCGGGCGATGGGAGGCGACTGCTCCGAGCACGCCACGCTCTTCAACGCCTTCGCGCGCGCGATCGGGATCCCCGTGCGGGAGTGCTCCGGGTACGTCTTCCTGTCGAAGGACGGAGGGCGGCACGCCTGGTCGCAGGTCTGGATCGAGGGGAGGTGGATGCACGTCGACACGGTGGTGAACTGCGTGGGGGCCGACCCGCGGTACATCCTGATGTGGGAGCACCTGCCGGGCCAGCCACGGGACCTGACGCTCGGGCGCAGGCAGACCGTCCTTGAGACCAACGCGCCTCGGATGCGCGTCCAGTCGTTCGTCGCGTGGGGGATGACGTGGACGCCCGACGCCGCGCGGGAGAGCGTCCGGGTGAAGGAGGGGATCTTCGACAACCCGCTCCTCGGCCTCTCGGCGCGGCTTCCCGAGGGATGGTCGGCGAGGGACATGGCGGAGCTATCCACGGTGACGCTGGAGCGGGGAGGGTTCGAGCTGGACCTGCGGCCGATGCCGTACGCCTCCGATGCGCTCAGGAAGCTGCTCGGCTCGAACGGGACGGGCTGGAAGGAGCTGTCCCTCGGGAGCCGCAAGGCGCACCGTCGCGGGCGGGTGACGAAGACGTCGGTGAACGCCGAGTGGGCGGTCCCGTTCGGCCGGTCGCAGACGTTCTACGTGCAGCTCGAGGGGGGCGGTCCCGAGGCGCGCATGGCACTTGCGGAGGCGGAGCGGATCCTCGGGGAGATGACGGTGCGCGAGGCGGGCGAATAGCGCGGAGGCGCCTGCTGCTCCGTCACGGCCTGTCCCGACGGTTCGATGGGGATTCGCGCCGGAGATCCAGATCCCGAATCCCAACGAGAACCCAGCTCCCATCTCTCGTTCACCACGGAGGCACTGAGCCACAGAGGACGCACCGAGGTGCCATCGGCCGTTCCAGCGTGCTTGTACAACGCTGCGGCCGCAGCGCCGAGGAGAAGGGCCGCGCCGCGGCGCGGCGAGCCGTGGGGCGGACAGGGTCGGGACAGAGGGCGGTGTGGACGAAATGGCGCAGGAGACGATCCCCACCTTGTCTCTGGGAGTCCGCCTCGCACAGCCAACCCTCTGTCCCGACCTGTCCGCCCCCACGGCTCGGCCGCCCTTGGGGCGGCCCCTTCTCCTCGGCGCAGCGGCCGCCGAGTGGATCGTGGGCATCCAAGCCTGGGGCACACCTCCGTGCCTCCGCGCCTCTGTGGTGAAAGGGACGTCAGAACGGCCGCGATCGAGCGGCGCCCGCGAGAACGACGCAAGCGGCGATTCCGTGATCACTTCGGACAATCGCACAAGAACAACTGCGCGTGCCGCGGGCCTGTCGTGCGAGGGGAATCCAAACACGATGTGAGGGACCATGTTTGGATCTGGGATTTCGTTGTGATCTTGGATTTTGGAGGTGGATTTCGGACGCGGGTACCCATCCGACCCAGAGGATCGCGCTGGATGCGCCACCGAGGCTCCGGACGTCATCCCCGCAGGTAGGTGTCCAGGAACTGAAGCGACAGCGCCCAGGCCTGGCGCGCGGCGGCAAGGTGGTAGCTCGCGCGCGCGTCGCAGAAGAAGCCGTGGTCCGCCATGGCGAACTCCGCGCTGACGTATGGCTTCCCCACCGCGTCGAGCGCGTCACAAACCCCGCGACGCTGCGCCGCATCGATCATCCCGTCCTTCCCTCCCCAGAAGAAGAGCACCGGACCGTGGAGCTGCGCCGCGCGCGGCGTCAGGAGCGGGTGGATGCCCCCGCCGTAGAACGAGATCGCCGCCTGGAAGGGAAGGACGCAGTCCGCGAGGAAAGCGTACCGGCCCCCGCGACAGAAACCGACGCAGCCCAGGCGACTCGCGTCCGCACGGGAGTCCGCCTTCGTCCACTCCACCACCGCCCGAAGGTCCGCCTCCAGGCCCGCGTCCGTCACCTTCTCCGCCAGCGCGAACGACGGCTGGATGTCCGTGTAGCTCCCCTCGAACCAGGGCTGCGCCCGATGGAACACGTCGGGCGCCACGGCGAGGTAGCCCTCCCGCCCGAAGCGGTCCGCCACCGAGCGGATGTGCGCGTTGACCCCGAAGATCTCCTGGAAGACGACGAGCACGGGGAACGGGCCGGGCCCGTCGGGACGCGCGACGTAGACGCCCATGGATGTACCGTCGGGCACCGCGATCGTGGTCCGCTCCGCGAACGTGGCTAGCATCCCTGGCCTCCTCGAACGGAACTCGCAGTTCTCAATACGCATTATTCAACAGAGGCTCAAGCTTTCAAGTTTCAGCGTCGCGCCGGCCGATGACGGACCAGACAGGCTCGGTTCCGTCCCGAGGTCGCGAGGTACTGAGATGCGGAAGTCGCTGGCCCTCTCCCTTGCCCTGATCGTCCTGGCCGCGCCCCAGGCGGCGCTTGCGAGCGGGTTCAAGGTGAACGAGCAGGGCTCCAAGGCGGGCGGCATGGGGCTGGCCTTCGTCGGCCAGGCCGACGACGTCACGACCCTGTCCATGAACATCGCGGGGATCGGACAGCTCTGCGGGACCAACGCGGCCTTCACGTCGGCCGCCCTCTACGTCCCGCCCCGCGGGTTCGACTCCGACCTCGAGACGGTCGCCGACCAGGAGCCCGACAGCCAGCTATTCCCCATCCCTTCACTGTTCATCTCCCAGGAGATCGGCTGCACGGGCTTCAACGCGGGGCTTGCCGTCTACTCCATGTTCGGCCTGTCGCAGGACTGGAACCTCGTCGGATCGAGCCTCGCGGGCGCGGTGGCCCCCGCGGCGGGCTTCTCGCGCCTCGCGGACCGAGCGGAGTTCCGCACGGTGTTCATCAACCCCGTCCTCGCGTACGAGGTGATCCGCGACCACCTGTCCGTCGGCGCTGGATTCATCCTCGGATACGGCGATCTGCAGGTCGACAACACCCCCGTCGTCGACCTCCGAGGCGTCGGGCTTGGCGTCCGCGAGCTCGGTGAGATGAGCCAGGACGTCCATGGCTACGGCTACTCGTTCAACCTGGGCCTGCACTTCATGACCATGGAGGACCGCCTGCGCGTCGGGGCCTACTACCGGCACAAGATGGGCCTGGACCTGGACGGCGAGTTCGACGCGGACAACCTGTCGCCCGTGGTCTTCGGCGCGGCGCGAGCCTTCTCCACGGACGAGCAGGTCGAGGTGAGCGCGCCCGGCACGTTCGGCCTCGGGATCGCCTACGAGGTCAATTGCCGCCTGACCGTCGAGGTGGACGGCGAGTACAACACGTGGAGCGCGTTCGACACGGTGGACGTCGGCCTTGCGGCCCCGCTCCTGAGCGCGGGCGGAGCGCCGATCATCACGAACGAGACGCTCACGCGCAACCCGAACTGGGACGACGCATGGGCCGTCCGCGTCGGGGCGCAGTACAAGGTGACGCCGCACCTGGCCGCGCGAGCCGGGTACTTCTTCGACACGACCCCGGTCCCGGAGGGCACGCTGGATCCGCTCGTCCCCGACGCCGACCGCCACGGCGTCACCCTCGGCGCGGGGTACAAGACCTGCGGCGGCCTGACCATCGACCTCGCCTACATGCTCGTTGTGACCGTGGACAGCGAAGTCAACAACGAGGCCCTCATCCCCCAGATCCTCGCGCAGGAGGGGACCTACAGCTCCGACCCGACGCACGTGTTCATGCTGACCGTCGGGTACAACTTCTAGGCGGGCAGCCACGGCGGGGCCGCTTGCAAACCCCCAGGGCCACCGATATCATCGACTGAGAACCGGTGGAGAGGGGGCGCCCGCGCCGTGAAGACCGAGGTCCTCCGGGTCGATCCGGAGCACTACGAACCGTCCGATCTGGACTCCATCGCGAGGCTGCTCGCGGGGGGAGGCCTCGTCGCGTTCCCGACGGAGACCGTCTACGGCATCGGCGCGCGATCCGACCGCCCCGAGACGATCGCACGGCTCCTCGAGGTAAGGAGGAGTCCGAGGGAGAAGCACCTCTCGATCCACCTCGCCGATCAGGACGACGTCTTCCGCCACGTCCGCCAGGTCCCTCCGCTCGCTCACCGCGTCATGCAGCGGTTCTGGCCAGGCCCCCTCACGCTCGTCCTGCCGACGGGGTCCGGATCGAACGTCGGCCTCCGCCTCCCGGGACTGCGCCTGGCCCGCGACCTCGTGAGGAGGGCCGGAGGGACCCTCGTCGCGCCGAGCGCCAACCTCTCGGGCGAGCCCCCCGCGACCGACGCGGAGCAGGTCCTCCGCGCGTTCGACGGGCAGATCGACGGCGTCGTGGACGGCGGACCGACCCGGTTCAGGCTCTCCTCTACCGTGCTGAGCGTCCAGGACCGGGCCTGGGAGGTCCTTCGCGAGGGCTCGATCCGGCGGGAGGAGATCGAGCCGCTGGCGTATCGTCAGGTCCTCTTCGTCTGCACGGGGAACACCTGCCGCAGCCCCATGGCCGAGGCCATCTGCCGCGCGATGATCGCCGCGAAGCTGGGCGTCAGGCCCGAGGAGATCGAGGCGAAGGGGTACCGCGTCGCATCGGCGGGGACCGGGGCCCTCCAGGGCGGATCGGCCGCCCATGAGGCCCAGGCCGTCGTCAGGGAGTTCGACGGCGACCTCTCCTCGCACGCCTCGCGGCCCGTCACGGCGAACCTCCTCGCCGACGCTGACGACGTCTACGTGATGGCGCGGACGCACCTGCGGACCCTCCACGAGTGGATGCCGGAGTACCGCGACAAGGTTAGGCTGTTCGACCCGAACGGCGACGTCGAGGACCCGATCGGTTCCGACGAGGAGACCTACCGCCGCTGCGCGAAGCGCCTCGCGCGCGTGCTTGGCCCCATCGTGGAGCGGCTCCTGACATGAGGATCGCCGTCGCAAGCGACCACGCCGGCTACGAGCTGAAGGAGAAGGTCGTCGAGGCCCTCC
>CAZYRM010000075.1:0-29282 GCA_964649705.1 uncultured Planctomycetia bacterium | reverse complement strand
GCGCCCGACCAGTCGAGGTACGCCTTCAAGGTCTGGCGGAGCGACGTGAAGGACGAGGTCAGCGTCACGGTCTACGTCTGCGACCTCTCGGGGATCCCCGATGCGGAGACCGCGTGCACGCTCGCGAAGGGCCGCTTCGATTCGCTGCGGGAGGCCTCCAACGTCCGCCGCGGGAGCGACCGGGTCGCCGACCTCGACGCGCCGTTCCTTCGAATGCGCTACACCGTGGGAGAGGCCGTCTACGGGCTCAGGCAACACTACCTCGTCGGGAACGACTCGCTCTACATCGTCCAGAGCTGCGCCCCCGTGGACGCCTTCGACGAGGAGCCGTTCGACGAGGTCCTCTCGACGTTCGCGCTCGTCCCGCTCGCCGACCCCGAGGCGCGCAAGCGCGAGGCGGCCGCGCGCGCCCTCGTGCACCTGTGCGGCAGCGAGGTCGACTGGGCGAAGGACTGGAAGGAGGCCGCCTCGCGGGCGCGTCGCGAGGACAAGCTCGTCGTGGTCGTCGTCGAGCTCTACCGGGGGTTCACCTTCCCCAGCTTCGCGCCGTCGACGACGTTCATGGACGCGGACGTCGTGGAGCTGATGCGCGAACGGTTCGTCGGCCTCACCTGGACGGACGGGATGAAGGCCCCGTTCACGTCGCCGAGCGTCTACGGCCTCGGGGGGAGCACGTTCGGGCAGGGGGTCCTCTTCGTCGCGCCGGACGGCCGCGTGGTCGCCGAGGGCGTCTCGCTCGACCCGATGTACTTCTACACGCGCGCCGTCGAGGTCCTCGCGGCGCATCCGGGGAAGGGCCCGCGGAAACCGGACGACCCCGCGGAGAGGATGAGACGAGGAGACCTCGACGCGGCATGGGACCTCCTTCAGCACCCCGACTCGGGGGCCGAGTGGAAGCTCCAGGGCACGCTCCTCAGGCGTCTGAGGCTCGGCGAGGAGGCCCTCCAGGCCTTCGCCAGGGCCCGCGAGGCGGGGGAGGACGTGAACGTCGAGGAGGGGCTGCTGCGCCTTCGGATGGGGGAGTCCGTGCGCGCGGAGGCCCTCTTCGGAAGGGCAGAGAGTCCCGAGGCGGCCTACTGGCTCGCCTGCGCCCGTGCCATGAGGCTCGGGATCGAGCCTGTGCGCGGGCAGCTCTCCGAGCTGGTCGAGAAGCACCCCGAGAGCCGCTGGGCCTGGCGCGCGGCGGCGATGCTCTCGAACCTCGGCGTGATGTGCGGCATGGAGCGCCTGACGTGGCCGGAGGACGGCGTGTTCGAGATCACCGCGCAGAGGCCGTACGCCGCGAGCGAAGCCGCGGGGGACGCCGAGCGCGACGCAATCGAGTTCCTCCTCGAGAACCAGCTCCCGAACGGGGCGTGGACCTCGCCGATGTCGTTCCACGGGGACGCGCCGCCGACGGTCGCGGTGACGTCGATCTGCGGGATGGCGCTCCTGCCGCACCGCGACCGAAGGGAGGTCGCTGCGGCGATCCGGAAGGCCCTGGACGTCGTGCTGCGCACGCAGCTCGTCTCGAACCCCGAGCGGCAGTTCGACTACACGGTCTGGGGGCGCGTCTTCTCGCTGCGCTTCCTTGCGGCCTGCGCCCGCGAGGGGGTCGGGGACGCGGCGCGGCTGAGGACGGCGATGGACGCGACGGTGCGAGCGCTCGGCGCGGAGGCGCGCGCGGACGGCGGATGGGCCTACGCTCGGCTCCAGTCGGGGAACGGGGAGGACGGGGTCTCGATCGTCTTCCCGACCGCGGTTGGACTACTTGGGCTGATCGAGGCCAGGGAGGCGGGGGCCAACGTGCCCAAGGGGATGATCGAGAGGGTGGCGGGCGCCATCCTGGCGCTCAGGAGGCCCGACGGAACGTTCGGCTACATGTCGATTGCGAGCGGAGGCGCCCCGGCGGAGGCCTCGCTGCGCAGTCCGCTCTGCGCGTACGCGCTCATGAAGGCGGGGGAGGGGAGCGTCGCGTCGCTGAGGAAGGCCCTCGACGTCTACCTCGAGCACCACGAGCACGTCCGCAAGGAGCGCGGAAAGACGCTCTGCCACACGTCGCCTGAGGGCCTGGCGTCGTACTACCTGCTCTACGGGTGCCGCTTCGCCTCCGAGGCGCTCGCGGAGCTGCCCGAGGGCGAGCGGGCGCGCTACGCCGAGGCGCTCCTCGACGACGTGCTCTTCTTCCGCACGGACGACGGCGCCTTCTGCGACAACCCGTCGGTGGGCCGCAGCTACGGCGCGGGGATGGCCCTGGAGTCGATCCGGCGGCTGCTCGATTGACGCATCGCTGGACAACGACGCGGGTGCGGTCTAGGCTTCTCGACCCGCAACGAAGAGGAGGTCTCCCATGGCGCGCATCCGTTGGACAGCGGTGCTGCTCTGCGGCCTCACCGTGGTCGCCCTCGCGAAGGACGGCGACAAGAAGAAGGGGCCCCTGCCCGGGAACGACGCCCTGATCCTCGATCTGGCGGGAGACGGCGTCGACCTCACGGGGACGGCTACGACGAAGCTCGTCGGAGGCAAGGCGAAGAAGCTCTCCTGGACGAAGCCGGGCACGGACGATGCCTTCGTGGTCCTCGACTGCGACGGGCTCGTGAAGGCGAAGTTCAAGGTGACGGGGGCCGGCGGGGCCAAGCTCGCCGGGAAGGTCCTCCTGAACGGGGATGTCACCGTGAAGGCGAAGAAGGACGAGGGGGGATCGAACGTGCAGGCCTCGGGCAGCGTTTGGCTGGCCCTCCGGGACCTCGACACGAACCGCGACGGCAAGGTCGACGCCTCGGACCCGACATGGGAGTTCTTCAAGCTCTGGGTCGACAAGGACGCGGACGGGGCGATCGGCGCGGACGAGCTGCGCGGGATGGCGGACGTGGTGATCACGATGGGGCTGCCGACCACGGCACCCGAGGACAGCGCGAAGACCGACGACGCGGGCAACGTCCGCGTGGACGGCGAGTTCACGCTCGCCGACGGCAAGACCGCCTGCGCGGCCGCGGTCACGTTCGCCGCGGCGAAGTAGCGCGCCGGTGACGCCCTTACGGGCGTCGATCCACCGCGCCCTTACGGGCGCGACTCCAGGGCGCCCTGACGGGCGCTACTCCAGAAGCGCGAGGTGCGCCTCGATCGAGAGGGCCGCCTTGTGGCCCGCGGCGATCGCCTTGATCACCGAGGACGGCCCCGTGACCGCGTCGCCGCCCGAGAAGACCCCCTTCACGTTCGTCTCCAGCGTCTCCTCGTTCACCACGAAGCTCTGCCACTTTGACAGCGAGAGGCCGTGGTCCGTCCCCAGCGTCGCCGAGTCGGGCTCCTGGCTCACCGCCGGGACGATGACGTCCGCCTGAATGAAGAACTCCGAGCCCTTGATCGGGACCGGCTTCCGCCTCCCGCTCGCGTCAGGCTCCCCCAACTCGCACTTCAGGCACTCCATCCCCTTCACCCTGCCGTCCTCGCCCACGATCCGCACCGGCTGCGCGAGGAAGTGCATCTTCACCCCCTCCGTCTCCGCCTCGTCCACCTCGGACGGGAGCGCCGGCATCTCCTTGCGGGAGCGACGGTAGACGATGTAGACCTCCTCGCACCCGAGCCGCAGCGACGTCCTCGCCGCGTCGATTGCCGAGTTCCCGCCGCCAATCACCAGGACCTTGTTCCCCGGCTTCGTCTTGTCGCCGAGCGACACGCGCCTCAGGAAGACGATCGCGTCGAGGAACCCCTCGAACTCGTTCTCCCCCGGGATGTCCATCTTCTTCCCGCGGTGCGCACCGATCGCCAGGAAGACCGCGTCGTGGTCCTTCCTCAGCTCGCCGAGCGTGATCGCCTTCCCGACCGGGGTGTCGTAGCGGAAGGTCACGCCCAGCTCCCGCAGCTCCTGGACCTCGAACTCGATGATGTCGCGAGGCAGGCGGAACTCGGGGATCCCCAGGTAGAGCATCCCGCCCGGCACCGGCGCGGCCTCGTACACCGTGACGTCGTACCCCTTCCTCGCCAGGTCGCTCGCGCAGGCCAGGCCCGCGGGCCCCGCGCCGACGATGGCCACGCGCCCCTTCCGCCGCTCGACCGGCGGCGCCTTCTTCGCGATCTTCCCGGCGCGCTTCTCGGCGACGTACGTGTCCGCCGCGGCGCGCTTGAGGAACGCGATCGCCACGGGCTTCCCCTTCTTCCCGACGACGCAGACCGTCTCGCAGAGGTGATCGCACGTCCGACCGCACGTGGCCGCGAGGGGGTTCACCTCGAGGTTCTTGTAGTACGCCTCGACGAGCTTCCCCTGCTCGATCAGCTTGATGAAGCCGCGGATGTCCGTCTTGATCGCGCAGGCGTCGACGCAGGGAGGCTTGCCGCACTGGATGCAGCGCTGCGCCTCGAGCATCGCCTGGTCCTGGCCGTACCCCAGGACGACCTCGCCGAAGTCCTGCACCCGTTCCGCGGCCTCGCGCTCCGGCACGGGCTGCGGCGGGAGGCTCATCCGATCCTTGGCGGTCAGCGTCTGGGGCGTGGTGGTGGACATGCGGACCCTTCCTGGGGAGGCGGCGGGAGGGTCATTGTGCCGTCCGGGGCGCCGCGGCGCAATCCCAGGGCGGGCCGGTGAGGGGTCCTTATCGGACTGAAACGGTCCCCGCAAGATCGCGCGCCCAGCGGACTCCCTCGGGCGGCGCCTTCGAGCCGCGAACCAGGAGGACGGCTCCCAGCCCCGCGGCGAGCGCGCCCTCGTAGTCGTCCGGGAGCGAGTCCCCGACGTGAACCGCCTCCGACGCCGTCGCCCCCGCGCGGCGCAAGGCCTCCTCGAAGATCCCTCGGCCCGGCTTTCGCACGCCGACAAGCGAGGAGACGAGGACGAAGTCGACGAGGCGGGTCAGCCCCAGGCCATCGAAGACGCGCAGGCACCTCGCGTCCCAATTCGTGAGGATCCCGGTCCGCACGCCCGCGGAGCGGAGCCGCGCGAGGGACTCCACGACATCGGGGTACAGGGCCCACACGTCGGCACGCGCGAACTCCTCCCAGAGCGCCTCGAACCAGGCGTCGACGTCGATGGCGAGGCCCACGCGGGAGGCGACCTCGCCCGTGAACGCCCTCCACCAGCCGCGCTCGACCTCCTCGGACGTCACGGGCCCCCGGCGTCGCGCCAGCTCGGTGTGGCGCGGCCAGAGATCGGCGAAGGCCGAGACGAACGCCTCGGGCGCGACATGGGCGCCGAACCGCTCAGCGACGCGGGCGTAGATCACGCCCACGGACGGCTCGCATCGCACGAGCGTTCCGGCGGCATCGAGCAACATGGCTTTCGGGGCACCGTTGACGGACATGGGGCGTACTGCTAGGCTCCGCGCCCGATGGACCGCGAGAAGCTCCGGGCGCTCCTGACGAAGATACAGCGCGGAAAGGCCTCTGTCGAGCAGGGCCTCCGCGCGCTGGCCTCTCTCCCGTTCCGCGACCTCGGCTTCGCGCGCGTTGACACGCATCGCGCGCTCAGGACCGGCTTCCCCGAGGTGATCTTCTGCCAGGGAAAGACGCCGGCCGCGGTCGCCGGGATCGCGCGCGAGATCCTGGGCGGCGGGCACGACCTCCTCGCGACCCGAGCCGACCGGCGGCAGTTCGCGGCGGTGAAGCGGATCGACCGCCGGGCCGAGTGGCACGAGGCCGCCCGCGCCATCACCGTCAGGAGGAAGTCGCGGAAGGGGAGCGGGCTCGTGGTCGTCTGCTGCGCCGGGACGAGCGACCTCCCCGTCGCGGAGGAGGCCCGCCTCACGGCCGAGATGCTCGGCGCCCGGGTCGAGCGGCTCTACGACGTCGGCGTCGCAGGCATCCACCGGGTCCTCTCGGCCAGGGACCTCCTCACGCGCGCCCGCGCCATCGTGGCGGTCGCCGGGATGGAGGGGGCCCTGGCAAGCGTCGTGGGGGGCCTCGTCTCCTGCCCTGTGATCGCCGTCCCGACGAGCGTCGGGTACGGTGCGAGCTTCGGCGGCCTCGCCGCGCTCCTGGCGATGCTCAACTCCTGCGCGGCGGGGGTCACCGTGGTCAACATCGACAACGGCTTCGGCGCGGGATACGCCGCGGCACTGATCAACCGAACCGGGTCGCCGGGTTTTTGACACTCGCAAGCCCGGGTGGTATCATTCCTTACACATCCAGGGCACTGTGCTCGCCATCATTACATTGGAGGAGGGACCGATGACGTCTCGATTCATGATCCTGGCCGTGGCCGTCCTGATCGGCTTCGGCACAGTCGGCTGCCACGAGGGTCGGAAGACGGAGGAAGGGGCCCTGATCGGCGGAGGCGCCGGCGCCGGAGCGGGCCTGATTGCCACGGCCGCGGGCGCGAGCCCGTGGTGGATCCTCGGCGGAGCCGTGATCGGCGCGGCCGGCGGCGCGATCATCGGCCACGAGATGGACGAGGAGGACAAGGAGAGGGCCTGGCACGACCACCACGCGCAGTGCCGTGCGCAGCACAACCAGTGCAATGGCTGCGGCGCGGTGTTCTGCAACACGAACTCCTGTCCGATCTGCCACTCGGTCGAGTTCCACATCTACGCCCGCTAGCGCGAAAGACGACGGGCGCGGGTCGACGAGGCCCGCGCCCGTTCCCATTCCGGCGGCTTACTTCGTCTGGATCGGCGTCGTCGCGCGCTTGAGGAAGAGGACCGCGAAGGCGGTCTCGGTCCCCGACGAGGCCCAGGCCCCGTCCGCCGTCTGCACCGCGATCAGCGTCAACGCGCCCTCGCGGTACCAGTCGTGGTCGCCCACCCAGCGCTTCTGGGCGAGCACCATCGCACGCTCCACGCCGTACATGTAGTAGTAGTACCAGCCCGCTCCGTAGACCGACTCCTTCACCGTGAAGTGGCGGTCCATCCACGCGAGCCCGTCGATCACCGCGCGGTCCGCCGTGCGGGCCTTCTCGGGCGGCAGTGCGCGGAGCGCGGCGAGCTGCGCACGCGCCAGGCAGACGCTCGAGATCCCCGCGCACGTCATGCTCCCCCGAGTCAGCTCCGGGACGGGCGATCCCTTCGGCACCGACGGGGGGTTCGAGGCGTCGTTGTATCCCCACCCTCGCGCCGTGGCGGCCACCTGGCGCGCGTCCTTCTCGTCAAAGGAGCGGAGGAGCACCTTCGCCGCAGGTCCGTCCTTCTCCTGCGTCGCGAGCCAGTGGTCGAGGACCTCCATCCACGTCTTCGCGGGGATCTGGAGCCCGCACCGCGCCGCGCTGTACAGGCCCAACACGCCGTACTGGGAGTTCGAGTGGTCGTACCCGCCCACGACCGCGCCGGCCCCGCTCCCGCCTCCCTGGTATCCCCACGCCCCGTCCGAGGTCATCGCGCGGCCGATCCACGAGGCCAGCTCCTGCATCCAGGCGAGGTCCTCTCTCGACACCTTCCGCTTCGGCGGCTTCGCCTCCACGGTCTTCCCATCGAGGAAGGCCTCCGCGGCGCGCGTCTCCTCCGGCGAGATGTACTTCGCCTCGATCGCCATGAGCGCGAGTCCCACCGAGTACGTCCGGTCGAGCTTCTGCTGCCTGAGATAGGCGAACCCCTTCTCGATCACCGGGTCCTTCGGGCTCGTCCCGGCCTTCAGGAGGGCCAGCAGGATGAGCGACGTCGGGCCGCCCGGGTAGGACTCCTTCGTCCCCTCGTCCCACCCCCCGTCCTTGTCCTGCTTCGTCTTGAGGAACGCCACGCCCTTGTCGATCGCCTCCCTGACCTTCGGGCCGAGGTCGATCGAGCCGATGTCCGTGAGCGCGGCGAGGTCCCACTGTTCCCTCATCCGCCAGTCGTAGTCCTGCAGGTCCGTCTTGCTCTGCTCCTTGACCAGCTTCTTGTACTCGTCGCTGTAGCGGAGCTTCATGTGGGCGTCGTAGCGCGCCTTGACGAGGACCCCTCGCTCGGCGTCGAACCACTGCGTCCACTCGATCCGCCCCTCGGTCACGGTCTGGTAGTACTGCGTGTTCTGGTTCTTCGGGGGGTTCTTGTCGGCGACGAGGTCGAGCGTCGAGGTGATCGACGCGACGAGCTTCCCGTCCAGCTCCTCGAGGCCCGTGAACGTCGAGGTCCCCTTCGCCGTGAAGGGGTTCATCCCGGGGAGGAGCGGGTAGGGACGGACGAGCTTGAGCGCCGCGCCGGGCTTCACCTTCCCCGAGGGGAGCCTGAGGAGCCACGGCGTAACCAGCTCCGTGTATTGCCTCGGCTCGGCGACGTAGGCCCCCTTCGCGTCGACCTCGTAGCCGAAGAGCTGGAACGCGCGCGTCGGCTGGGGCGTGAGCTGGGTCTGGCCGTTCGCCTCGCTGACCGTCGAGACCTGGTACTGCGCCACGTCCTGGGCGCGGAGCTTCCACGCCAGATCAACCGCGTCGTCGGCGAGGGCCGAGGCCGCCAGGAGGAGGAGGACGGCGGGGCGCATCGGGCCTCCTATTTCGTCGGGGATTCCCTCAGGAAGAGCCACACCCAGCCGTGGTTCTCGTACTCCGGGGGCAGCTTCCCGCGGAGGGCCGCCACGGTCTTGCGGATCTCCTCGAACTCCTTCTCGAGCTTCCCGAGCTCCTCCTTCGACTCCTTCTCCCCGCGGCCGTAGATCAGGTCCGCCAGCTCGTGGTACCGCGCCTCGATGGGCTCGAGCTCCTGGCGGATCCGATCCTGCTCCGCCTTCTGCTCCTCGGTGTACTCCGGCAGCGCGGGTTTCTGCGTGGCGTAGTCGCCCACGAGCAGGTCAAGGTCGCCGTCGCCGTCCCAGTCGGCCGCACAGGGCTTCGCGCGGATCCCGCAGCGTGGCTCTGCCGGGACGTCTCTCGTGTCGGAGGGGGTCACGAGCGGGGCCTTTGCGGAAAGCTTCGGCTCCGATCGCGTGCCGTCGTTGCGGAACAGCGTGACGCCGCCGTCCCCGGCCCCGACGATCAGGTCGAGGTCGCCGTCGCCGTCCCAGTCGGCCACGAACGGGCCCGCGTCCCCCTCGACCGCCAGCGGCTGGCCGGCCGCCTCGAGCTGCCGCGCCGCGCCGAAGGAGAAGGCCGTCGAGGTCCCCTCGTTCTCGAGCAGGTGGACCCTGCCGCGGATGTCGCCGACGAGGAGGTCCAGGTCGTCGTCGTCGTCCCAGTCGACCGCGTGGATCGCCGAGGCGGTCCCCGTGGTGTAGACGGGCTTGTCGGGCGTCTTCAGGACTCGCTCTTCCTGGTACACGACCCAGGTCCCCTCGGCCGTCTCCTCCGTCGTCGTCGTCCCGTAGACGAGGAAGCTCCCGTCGGGCTGCTCCTGGATACCTCCGCCGATGTTGATGACCTTTCCTTCCTTGTCGTGGATCATCTCGGGGGCGGCGTATCCTCCCTCGTCGCGACCACGGAAGAGGAAGAGCTCGCCGGGCCAGGAGCCGGAGAGGACGTCGACGCGGCCGTCTCCGTCGAGGTCCGCCAACTGCGGACCGAAGCCGACACATCAGCCGCTGGGGACGACGCCGTCCTTCCCGTCGGCCTGGAACTTCGCCCCGGCGGCGAGGTGCGGTTCCGCGTGGGTCCCCTCGTTCCGGAAGACCCAGAGCACGCCCCCGCCGAACTGGCCGACGAGGAGGTCCTGGACCCCGTCGCCGTCGAAGTCCGCAACGAACGGCGCCGCGTGGCCGATCTCGGTGTCGATCGGCTTCCCATCGGCTTCGACCCGGACGGGAGCTGAGAGCTGAGACAGGTCGTCGGCCTGGAGAGCGGGGACGACCAGGAGCATCAGGGCGAGAGGGATCCGCATGCGCGTCCTCCTGGAGGCCTGGGACCGTGGCGAGCGAAGCTCGCCCAAAGCTACCTCGACGTGGTTGAAACCAGGGGTGCAGTCGGGCGCAGAATTCTCAAGACTCAATGAGCAATGAGCAATGAGCAATGAATGGAAAAGTCCCAATGCTCAAGCCGCAGAGCATGAATGCTCGGTCCGCTTGAGAGTTGGAACTTCGGCCTTCGCTGAACATTGCTCATTGAGTCTTGAGAATTCTGAGCCCGATTGCGCCCCTGGTTTCAACCACGTCGAGGTAGCTTTGGGCGAGCTTCGCTCGCCACGGGATCACCCTACCAGCCCGTGAGGAACCGGGTCAAGCGACCGGCTCGCGCGTTCGCCAGTTCCCCACCGGGTCCCCACCGGGATTCCACAGGGGTTCCACGGAGTCTCGCAGGGCGCCCACTCGGGTGAGAAGGGGCACGGTGCGCCCGGATCGCGGATCCGGGCGGAATTCCACGCACGCGGGACCTCTCGGAGTCCGGAACTCCTCCACCGGCGGTCGATCGCGCAAAAATCTTCCGGTCCATGGCTTGCGGCGACTTTCCACAGCATTTCCACCGGTTTCCGGGGGATTGACAGGCCTTCCTGTCGCGACTAGCATGCGCATCCGACGTCCCGGTCCGTTCTTGTCCACGAATCCCCTGTGTTGATTGGAGGAACCTGCATGCGGAAGAGCTACTGGATCGGCGCGGTCCTCGCGGCGCTGATTGGCGCCTGGGTCCTGATGCCGGCGATCGGCGAGGACGAAGACCGTCCGCCGAGGCAGCCTCGGGGTCAGGGCGGAAAGGAAGGCCAGGGCGGACGGATGATGGGCATGGGCCCCATGCAGTCCGCCAGCGTCTGCGCACTCGGGAACGCGATCTACGTCGTCCGCGGGAACACGATCTACAAGATCGACCCCGAGACCCTCCAGGTCGTAAAGAAGGCGACCTACGAGGAGGAACAGATGCCGGGCCGTCCGCCGGGCGGCGAGGGCGGACCCGACGACGGCCCGCCTCCGGACGAGGGGAGGTAGCGTTGCCCCGGGCGGTCGTCCTCCTGTCGGGAGGCGTCGACTCGAGCACCGCGATCGCGATCGCGAGGGCGGAGGGGTTCGAGACCTTCGCCCTCACCGTCCGCTACGGCCAGAGGCACGCGCACGAGCTGTCGGCGGCGCAGGCGATTGCGCGGTGGGCGGGCGCGGCTCGGCACCTCGTCATCGACGTCGACCTTCGCGGGATCGGCGGGTCGGCCCTCACGGCCGACCTCGCCGTCCCGAAGGGCCGCGCCCCCGCGGAGATGGCCGACGGCATCCCCGTCACCTACGTCCCCGCCCGCAACACGCTCTTCCTCTCCCTCGCCCTCGGCTGGGCCGAGGTCCTCGGCGCGGAGGACATCTACCTCGGCGTGAACGCCCTCGACTACAGCGGCTACCCGGACTGCCGCCCCGAGTTCGTGGAGGCCTTCGAGCGGCTGGCGAACCTCGCGACGAAGGCGGGCGTCGAGGGGACGGCGCGCTTTCGTGTCCGAACCCCGCTCCTCCGGATGACCAAGGCCGAGATCGTGCGACGCGGGACGGACCTCGGCGTCCCGTTCGGCCTGACCCACTCCTGCTACGACCCCGCCCCGGACGGCGCGGCATGCGGTTCGTGCGACTCCTGCGAGCTCCGTCGCAAGGGCTTCGGGGAGGCCGGGGTGCCCGATCCAACGCGGTATCGGGTGTGAATTCTCAATTTTCAATTTTCAATTCTCAACGAAGCCTCAATTCTTGAAGCTCCAACTGACAAAGAGCGGGACCTCGTTGAGAAGTGTGTGTCGAGAAATGGGAATTTCGCTACACTCCTGACATGCGCTTCGTCTCCGTTGCGAGCCGCGAGGAGGACTCCGCCAAGGCCTTCACGGAGGTCGCGGACGGGATCCGCGCCTCAGGCGTCCGCCCAGACCTCGTCCTCCTCTTCTTCACGATGCACCACGCCGGGGAGGGGATCGAGGAGCGCGTGGCGGCGGTCCGCCGCGCCACGGGCGCGAAGCACCTCCTCGGGTCCACGGGTGAGGGGCTGATCGGCGGGGGAGCCGAACACGAGGGGGTCCCCGCCGTCGTCGCGCAGGCCGCGGAGCTGCCCGGCACGCGCTTCCAGCCGTTCGCCTTCCCGCAGGAGGAGCTGGAGTCGGCGCTCACGGGGATGTTCTGGAAGGACCGGGTCGAGACCGTCCCCGACCCCGTCTTCCTGGTCCTCGCCGACCCGTTCTCGATCGACGTGGAGCGCCTGCTCTATGAGATCGACCTGTCGTTCCCGGGGTCCCCGGCGATCGGCGGCAACGCGAGCGGGGGGTCGCAGCCCGGGGTTCACGTCCTTTGCTACGGGGACGAAGTCCGACGCGAGGGGGCCGTCGGCGTGGCGCTCTCCGGAGGCTTCCGCTTCCGGGCGCTCGTGGCGCAGGGGTGCCGCCCGATCGGCCGCCACCTGGTGGTCACGGAGGCGCACGAGAACATCATCGCGAAGATCGGCGGCAAGCCGGCGCTCCTCGTGGCCCAGGAGGTGCTCGAGGCGCTCTCCGAGGACGACCGCGCGCGCGTCGGGCGGGGGCTCCACATCGGCCGGGTGATCAACGAGAGCCAGGAGACCTTCAAGCAGGGGGACTTCCTGATCAAGAACGTGATCGGGGCCGATCGGGAGAGCGGCTCGATCGTGGCGGGGGACCTCTTCCGCAAGGGGCAGACGATCCAGTTCCACGTCAGGGACGCGGACGCCGCCTCCGAGGACCTGAGGACGCTCCTCACCGACTTCCATGCCTCCGAGGGGGGGAAGAAGGTCGCCGGGAGCGTGCTCTTCTCCTGCAACGGGCGCGGCGAGCGCCTCTTCGGCGTCCCCGACCACGACACTCGCCTCGTCCGCGAGGTGCTGGGGGAGTTCCCGATCGCGGGCTTCTTCTGCGCGGGGGAGATCGGGCCCGTCGGGGGGAAGAACTTCCTTCACGGGTTCACGTCGAGCGTAGGCCTGTTCCTTGAGGCGTGACGGCGATGGGTGCGAGGAAGCTGCTGCTCCTTGAGGACGACCCCGTGATCCGGGACGTCGTCCGCCAGTTCGTCGAGAACGCCGGGTGGGGCGTCGAGGCCTTCGAGGACGGGAACAAGGCGGCGATCGCCTTCTCGGGCCGCCTCTTCGACGCGGCGATCCTCGACGTGCAGGTCCCCGGGATGAACGGCCCGACGCTCCTGGAGCGGATGCGCCGCGAGAAGCCGGAGTTCCCGGTGATCCTGATGTCGGGGCAGGCGACGGAGGCGAGCGTTCAGGCCCTCCTGGGCCGCAGGGTCCGGCTGCTCGGGAAGCCGTTCACATCGGAGGAGCTCCAGGCCGCGCTCGAGCTCCTCTCCGAGGGCGCGGAGCATGCGGCCCTCTCGGTCCTCCTGGTCGACGACCACGACGGGATCCGCGAGATGGTGCGCGCGCGGCTGGAGGCGGAGGGGTTCAAGGTCGAGTCGTTCGCGAACGGCACGGAGGCCCTGGCGCGCGTCTCGGGCCGCGCGAAGCCGTACGACATCGCGCTCGTCGACCTCCACATGCCCGGGATGCTCGGGATGGAGCTGGTCCGGGCGGTGGCGAAGGCGAGCCCGAAGACGCTCTCGATCATGATGACGGGGGAGGCGAACGCGCAGGAGATCCAGGAAGGGTACAAGCACGGCGCCTACGGCCTCCTCAGGAAGCCGTTCGACCTCGATGAGCTCGCGCGCTACTTTCGGGCGCTCGACCCCGCGATGCGGGACCGGAAGGCGGAGGGGACGAAGAAGGAGGCGCTTGCATCAGCGCCGGCCCCGGTCCAGGTCCTCCACGAGATGAAGTCGGCGTGGAAGTCGATGTCGCCCGGCCGTCGAAGGGAGGCGAAGAACCTCTTCGTGGTGCTCATCCTGGCGGTGGCGATCGGCGTGCCGATCCTCTCGCTGGCCTACTCCGCGTGGACCTGGGCCTCGGGGGGGGAGAACCGGATCGTCACCTGGATGGATCAGATGATGGGGTACCTGGAGCGGGATGAGCAGAGGGAACTACGGAGAAAGTAGGAACAATGGTCAAGGCTCAATGAGCAATTTTCAACGAACGGCCCAAGACTTGGGCTTTTCGTTGAAAATTGCTCATTGAGCCTTGACCATTGCCCCCGAAGGGGGCTGATACCGGCGGAGGGATTTGAACCCCCGACCCAGGGCTTATGAGTCCCTTGCTCTACCAGGCTGAGCTACGCCGGCATCGTCCGCCCCGCGTTTCGGGGCGGCAAGGTGCTTGAGGCCGCGGAATTCTAGCGGCGCCCCAGACCCTTATCAAGTCCCGCGTCGCGCGATCCCTATTCGGGAACCCGCTCTTCCTTCAAGAACACCTTCTCGGCATCGGGGTGCGCGCCGTTCCGGGCGCGGCGAGCCTTGAGGTACCGGTAGAGGGCGTAGAGCACGCCGAAGGCGACGATGCCGAGCGCAATCTGGAGCTTCACGCGCTTCATCACGTGGATCGCGTCCTGGATGTTCGGCCCGAAGAGCTTTCCTGCCCAGATCGAGATCGGCACGGACAGGGCGGCCCCCCAGAAGTCGAGCCAGATGAACTTCCAGGAGCGCATCTTCAGCGACCCGGCCATGAAGTAGACCGGGACGCGGATCCCCGCGAAGAAGCGCGCGAAGAAGACCGTCTTCACGCCGAACCTGCGGAAGTAGAGCGTCACGCGCGCGAGCTTCCGCCTCGTCAGCATCCTCCGGAACCACCTCGACCGGAGGATCCACTTCCCGTACCGCTGCCCCAGGAGGAACATCAGCCAGTCCCCCAGGAGGATCGACGTCATGCAGACGAGGATGGTGAGCCAGAGCGAGTTCTCGACCTTCCAGCAGAGGTAGCCGCCGGCGATGAGCGTGACCTCCTCCGGGACCGGGAGCCCGAGCCCGCACGCGAGGAGGAGGATGAACTCCGCCGCGTAGCTGTACTGGAGGACGAAGTCGATGAAGGGTGCGACGAAGTCTTCCACCGGGCCTCACCTCTTCGCCATCGCTTCGACGAGGACGCGGGCGACCTCGGGCCGGGAGAACTCGGGCGGCGGCAACTGCCCGTCGGCGAGCATCTTCCGGACGGCCGTCCCCGAGAGGCTCACGTGGTTCGTGGGCTCGTGCGGGCACGTCTTCGTCGACGCCATGTTCCCGCAGGCCTTGCAGAAGAAGGTGTTGTCGAAGAAGAGCGGCGTGATCCCGAGCTCCCCGGGCGCGAACTCGGAGAAGATCGCCTGCGCGTCGAACGGTCCGTAGTAGCTCCCCACGCCCGCGTGGTCCCGCCCGACGATGAAGTGCGTGCAGCCGTAGTTCTTCCGCATGATCGCGTGGAAGATCGCCTCGCGCGGCCCTGCGTACCTCATCGCCGCGGGGAGGACGACGAGCGCGCTCCGGTGCTTCGGGTAGTAGTTCTCGAGGAGTGCCTCGTAGCAGCGCATCCGGACGTCGGCGGGGATGTCGTCGCCCTTCGTCTCGCCGACGAGCGGGTGGAGAAGGAGGGCGTCGACCATCTCCATCGCGCACTTCTGGATGTACTCGTGCGCGCGGTGGACGGGGTTGCGGGTCTGGAAGCCGACCACCGTCCGCCAGCCGCGCTCCGCGAAGAGCCGGCGCGTGTCCGCGGGGTCCAGCCGGTACGCCTCGAAGTCGCCATGGGCCGGCCGCTCGATGACGTCGACGGGGCCGGCGAGGCAGAGGTCGGCCTCGCGGTAGAGGTTTGCGACGCCGGGGTGCTTGTCCTCGGTGGTGCGGTAGACGTTCTGGGCCTCGCGCTGCTTGTCGCGACGGAACGTCTCCTGGACGTGGAGGACGGCGAGGACGCGGCCCGACTCGTCGGCCAGGGCGACCTCGTCTCCCTTGGGAGCTTCCGTGACCGCGAGGACGATCGGGATCGTCCACGGCAGACCGACGGCGAGGCGCATCCGGTCGACGACCGAGTCGTAGTCGGCCTTTCCCATGAACCCGGTGAGTGGGGAGAACCCGCCGATGGCGATCATCTCCAGGTCGGAACACTGGAACCGCGAGAGGGTCACGCGGGGGAGGGCGACGGCGCGGGAGCGCAGGGCATCGCGCCTGTCGGCGGCGACCACGCGGTTGACCAGGGAGCCGCCGTGGGGAGGATTGGTCTCGACGGGCATGGGTCCTCCGTGAAAAGGCCCGACATGGTACCCCGGCGGGTCCGGAGGATCAACCGCGGCGGCCAAACAAAGCCTGCCTGCTGGATGGACGCCCTGCGCGCGCGCGACTACAATCGCGGCCGATGGGCTCCATCCTGGTGGTCGACGACGAGAAATCGATGCGGATCACGCTCTCCGAGCTGCTCCGCGAGGAGGGGCACGTCGTCGACCTCGCAGAGGACGGCGAGACGGCCCTGAGGAAGCTCCAGGCGGAGCCGTACGACCTCGTCCTCTCCGACCTCAAGATGGACGAGATCGACGGCCTCGACGTCCTCAAGGGGGCGAAGGCGTTCTCCTCGGACATCGAGGTGATCCTCGTCACCGCGCACGGGACGATCGGCACGGCCGTCGAGGCGATGAAGCACGGCGCGGCGGACTTCCTGACGAAGCCGTTCGACCCCGACGAGCTCCTTGTCCGCGTCGAGAAGGCGCTGGAGCGCAGGAGGCTGATCCACGAGGCGGAGCAGCTCCGCCGCGAGGCGCGAGAGAGGGCGGGCGGAGGCTCGCTGCTCGGGGGCTCGGCCGCGATGAAGCGGGTGCTCGACCTCGTCGACCGCGTCGCGCCGACGGACTCGACCGTCCTGGTCGAGGGGGAGAGCGGGACGGGGAAGGAGCTGGTCGCGCGCGCAATCCACGAGCGGAGCGGCCGCGCGAGCCGGGCCTTCATTCCCGTCAACTGCGGGGCCTTTCCGGAGGGGCTCCTCGAGAGCGAGCTGTTCGGACATGTGAAGGGGGCCTTCACCGGGGCCGCCTCGAACCGGAAGGGGCTCTTCGAGGAGGCGGACCGCGGGACGATCTTCCTCGACGAGGCGGCCGACACGACGCCGGCGACGCAGGTGAAGCTGCTGCGCGTCCTGCAGGAGCACGAGATCCGCCGCCTGGGGTCGAACCAGCCGGTCCGGATCGACGTCCGCGTCATCGCCGCGACGAACCGGAACCTGAAGACGCTCGTGAACGAGGGGACGTTCCGCGACGACCTCTTCTACCGGTTGTCGGTCTTCCCCATCCACATCGCGCCGCTCAGGGAGCGCCGCGAGGACGTCCTGCTCCTCGCTGAGCACTTCCTGAAGCGTTTCGGGCTGGAGATGCACAAGACGGTCACGGCGTTCGAGACCGGCGCCGCGCGGCTCCTCGAATCGTACGGGTGGCCCGGAAACGTCCGGGAGCTGGAGAACGCGATCGAGCGGGCCGTGATCCTCGCCACGGGGGAGAAGATCGGCGCTCCGGACCTGCCCCCGGAGGTGCAGGGGGCCTCGCCGGACCTCCTCGTCGCCGCGGGGACGAGAGGCCTGACGCTCGAGGAGATGGAGAGGAACTACATCCTCACGACGCTCGACCGATTCCAGGGGGACCGCGGAAAGACGGCCGATTTCCTGAAGATCGGCAGGAACACCCTCTGGCGGAAGTTGAAGCAGTACGGCCGGTCCTGACGGCCGGAAATCCAAATCCCAAATCCAACATCCCAACGAAATCCCACATCCCGAATCCCAACCCGATACGATCCGAGGTTGGGATTCGGGATGTGGGATTTCGTTGGGATGTTGGATTTGGGATTTGGATTTCCGTCTCTATACGTCGCACACCACGGCCGCCTCCCAGCCGTCGGGCGTCTCCTTGACGTACAGCCCGTGGAACGTCACGGCCTTGATCTCGCTCTTGAACTCGTGCCTCGCCGGGTCGTACGCCTCGCCGCGGGCGACGCCCTTGACGTGCGTATCTGAAATCTCGTCGACGCGGAACTCGCACAGGAGCAGTCGCTCCAGGTCGAACGCCTTCTGGCACTCCGAGAGCCAATACACGAGCAGCAGCTCACGGTCGTCAGCGCGGGCTTCGACCTCCCGCTCGACCAGAGGGCGGACGCCCTCGGGCTCCGCGATCGACGCATAGAGCGCCTTCGCGGCGTTCTCGAACAGCCCCGCCATCGTCTTCGCGCGCGCGACGAAGCGGATGTCCCCCGTGTGATCCACGAACTCGTACGGCGGGCTGCTCACTTCACCCTCACGGCCACGAGCCGAAATCCGACCGCGATGTTCGTCATCTCGGGCGCGAACAGGTAGCGCGAGGCCGCGCGGCAGAGGCGCTCGGGGGAGTTGCACGTCCCCCCCTTGATGATGACGCCTCCGTCCTTCCCCGTGGTCGACGTGAGCTCGGCCGCCACCCCTCCCATGTCCCTCGCCCCGCAGGGACTCGCGTCGATCGGAAATGCGCCGGGCGGCTCCATCGCGACCTGGTCCCGCGAGTCGTGCATGTGGCAGAACGACGGATCGAAGACGTCGCCCCACGGGAAGTACCTCCCGTCCGGGCCGCGCGCGGCCTTCTCCCACTCGTCTTCCGTCGGGAGACGGAACTCCCAGAGGCCTCCCCCGTGGCGCTTCGTCAGCCAGCGGCAGAAGTCCGCGGCGTCCTGGAAGGAGACGCCCGTCACCGACCAGCCGAGGCCCCATTCGGCTGTCCGGAAGGTGAAGCGCCCGTCCCGGCCCATCCCCATGAACGTGTTTTCCCGCGTCGGAGGCGAGGCGCTCCGGGGGAGCTTGAGGCAGGCCGCATCGCGGTCGTGCCACCCCTCGTCATTGAGGTACTCCAGCCACGCGCCGGTCGAGGTCTCGAACCTCGCCAGGAAGCACCCCTCCGTCCCCGTTTCAGGGACGCGCGTCCGCGCGGCGGGACGGGGCGGGGCCTGCTGGCTCCACGGGTCCCCGCTCGAGCGGTACGGCCCGGCGGCCATGAAGACCCAGAACGTACCGTTCTCCGAGATGCCCACACATTCGCCGGGTGGGATGGGCGGCGCCTCCTCGGCCGCGAGCCCGCACTCCTCCACCCAGTCCGTCTCACGATCCACTTCGAACGGGTACGACGCCCCGTGGACCCCCTGGCCGGACGGGATGATGAGCAGGTAGGAGCCCTTGGGGAGGTCCATGCGGAACTCCGCGGTTCCCCCTTTCGCGGGGAGAAGGACCCGGTTCCGGTCCGACGACGGCGGACGGACGGCGGGTGGTACGCGGCGAAGATCGGATTCGACCGCTGGGGAGGCGGCCTCCCACGCGGCCACGGACGCCTCCCCGAGGGCCGTGCCACGGACCGTGTCGACGGCGACCAGGGAGAGGACCGGCGGGACCCGGCACGCCCGCCACTCGTACAGGCCCGCCGCGATCGTCGTTCGATCGAGTCCGTCGGGAAGACGGAAGGTCACACGCACGGTCCGGACGCCGCGGATGCGTTCGCGCGCCGCCTCGCCGCCATACTGCGCGACGAGGGCGCGGCACTGCTCCGCGCGCGCGGCGTCGCGAGCCGCTTCGGCCGCGACGAGCTCGTCCCAGTAGAGCGCGGTGAGCCCCGCAAGCGCCTCGCCGTCGTCGGCGTCATACGTGAGGGCCTCGTGGAACTTCATGACCGCCTCGGACCACGCCATCGCACGGAGCGCCCCGGCCCTCCTGACGTCCGCGTCGCGGGCCCAGCGCGCCTCCCGATCGGCCGGGGCTCCCTCGTCCGTCCAGGCGCGAACCCTCTTCACGTGATCCGCGTACACGGCCGCGAGACGGCGCCCCTGCGCCGCGAAGGCCCGAGCGAGCAGCCGCCTCGCGCGGGGATCCTCCGGGTCGATCGACGCGGCCGCCTTCGCCTCCTCGACGGCGCTTTCGGGCCGGCCCGCGGCGAGGTGGTCCTCGAGGCGCGAGACGTGCCTGCGGAAGCGGACGGCGTTGCTCACGGCGACGCCGATCCAGACGCCCAGCGTCGCGGCGAGGACGAGCGCCATGGCCGCGAACGGAAAGGCGACGGCCCGGTTCCGCATCGCCCTCCTCCAGGAGCGGACCACGACGCCCACGGGGCGCGCCGCGATCGCCTCCCCCTCGAGCCACCGACGGCAATCCTCCGCGAGGGCCCCGGCGGTCGCATACCGGTGGTCCGGACGTTTCTGAAGGCACTTGACGCAGATCGTCTCGAGGTCGAGATCGATGGACGGGTTCCGCCGCCGCGGGGGCAGCGGGTCCTCGCGCGTGATGGCGTTGAAGAGCTCGGCGAGCGTCGTCTGATCGAACGGGACTCTCCGGGTGAGGGCCTCGTAGAGCGTGGCTCCGAGCGAGTAGACGTCGCTCCGGGCATCGGCATCGCGGACGCCGCGGATCTGCTCCGGGCTCATGTAAGCGGGCGTTCCGAGGACTTCCCCCGTGTGCGTGAGGGTGGGGGCGTCCCGGCTCCCGGCGCCCGCGCGGAGCTCCTGCTGGAGGATCTTCGCGACGCCGAAGTCGACCACCTTCGCCGTCCAGCCGCCCGCGTCGCGGATCAGGACGATGTTCCGGGGCTTGATGTCGCGGTGGAGGACTCCGCGTTCGTGCGCGTACTGGAGCGCCAACGCGACCTGACGGACCACGTCGACGACCTCCTGGGGCGTCAGGCCCGGATCCTCCAGGGCGTCGTCGAACCCCCGCCCCGGAAGGAGCTCCATCGTGTAGTAGACCCTGCCCTCCGCCTCGCCGACGTCGTAGACCTGGACGATCCCGGGGTGCGAGAGCCTGGCCGCGGCGCAGGCCTCCCGGTGGAACCGCCCGATCGCCTCGAACCCGACGCGGCCGGAGACCGCCAGGACCTTGAGCGCGACCTCGCGGCGGAGGGTGGAGTCGAACGCGCGGTAGACGACGCCCATCCCGCCGCGGCCCAGCTCCGCGCGGATCTCGTACGGACCGATCTGCGAGGGGACCCCGCCGACGGGCGGCAGCTCCACACGCTCCGGCTGGACCGTCGGGATCATCGGCGCAGGAGGCGGCACGCGCTGCGTCGCGTCGAGGTCCCCCGCGAGGCGCTCCGTAGGTCCTGAACCGGACGTGTCGTTCGCCATCGCCGGCGGAGCCTATCTCCGTCCGCGGGGGGCGTCAACAACGGGCCGAGAAACCAGGATTCTCCCGGCCCGAGTCCTGGTCGCGTCGTTCCAAGGCCGGCCGGAGCAGGAGGAGGCGCTCATGCGACACGTCGAGCGGCGCCGCGGCGTCACGCTCATCGAAATGCTGGCCGTGCTCGTCATCATCGGCATCATCGCGACGATGGCGACCCTCCACGTGGTCAACTCCATGAGGCAGGCTCGGGTCCAGGCGGCGATGGCCCAGCTCAAGACGTTTTCGACGGCCATCGCGCAGTTCAGGATGGTGCATCGACGCCTCCCCGCGAAGCTCGCCGACCTGGAGACCGATCCGGGAGGACTTCCCCAGCCGTTCCCGCAGGGAGGGTACCTGGACACCGTGGGAGTCCCGGACGACCCGTGGGGGAACGACTACGTCTACTCCATCGGGGGGACCGAGGGATTCGCGGTGACTACGCTGGGAGAGAACGGCGTTGCGGGCGGAGCCGAGTTCGACAAGGACCTGTCGAGCGACGACCCCGTCGGGAAGTAGCCCCTACGCCACGGCGGAGGGCTGCGGCAGGGGGGCGCCCGTGAGGAGCATGGAGAGGAGCGCCCCGCGGAGCCGATCCACCTTCCCGCAGACCAGACGGAAAACCCCCTCGCCGTACTCCTCTTCGATCCACGCCGCGGGCTCGAACTCGGCGATGGAGCGGAGCAAGGCGCCCGGCCCCTCGCAGAGATCGGCCGCGAGTCGGTGATACAGGTCGTTGAAGGAGAGGACCTTCGCGCGGACGTACCAGTCGATCTCGCAGGGGCTCCCACCGACGGCGGCGTACTGGGCCTCGACCTCCCGCAGGCGCTTCACGACATCGTGGACCCAGGCCGTTGCCTGACGGGCTGCGCATCGCGCCCGGAGCTCCCTGGGGAGGTTGGCGGTGATGGGGGACAGCATGCGGCACCTCCTCTCATTCCTCTGCTCCCGAGAGGTCATCCGGGAGCGAGGGGCTTTCGGAAAAACGGCCCCAGCCCCTGGCGCTCCCGGGGGCTCGTTTCAGGAGGTGAAGTGGAGGGAGTCAACTTAGCAGTGAAAGGAGGGCGCGTCGACATGACATCTCGGTGTGGAGTGGATGACGAGGGTGTCGTTTGCCGGGAGGTGGATCATGACGACACTCGCGAATCGTCTGCTCGTGGGCGGGTTCCTGCTGACGGCGCTCGTCAGCGGGACGGCGCTGGCGGAGGGGCCGGAGGTCGTGGCGGTGACGGCCACGCAGAGGGGTGACATCCTCGTGGAGCGGTCGGGAGGGACCAGGGACGAGCCCCTCCGGCTGGTCGGGGGCACCTTCGTGGTCCGGCGGCTGCTGCTATCCCCGGACGGAACGGAGGTCGTCATCTTGGCGGCCGACGTGACGAACCTCGACTGGGCGTCGCGCGTCTTTGCGTTCAACCCGAAGCAGGGGACGCTGCGCACCATCTACGACACCTTCGCGGACCGGTGGAACGGGCCGCACTTCCTCCTGGACGCGGCGGTGCAGGCGGGACGGTCTAACAAGCGATACCCGGACAACGACCTGACGGACATCTTCTATGACGTGAAGGGGGTCCTGCACTTCACGAACGAGGACCGGGACACGTTCGCCGTCGACATTCAGGAGGGCGCCGTGGTCGGTGTCAGCCTCGTCCGCGAGGTGGCCCTCGCGCCCAAGCCGAAGGTGGAGGAGACGAAGGTGGGGGATGAGCGGGCATTCCGCATCCTGCTGCCCCTCCGCTAGGAGCGAGCCGGGAGGCCTGGGTCTCGGCCGTCGGCACAGCCAAGTCATCAGGAGTACGATCCGCTGCGTATCGCGATCGCGGGCGGGTTGCTTGCACTGACCTGTCTCCCGCTGCTGCACAGGAGCGGTGGATGCAGACGAGCGGTCCTGGGGGAGGCGACATCACGGTCGTTGCCTACTCGCGCGCGCATCCGCGTGTCGTGTTTGCCGGGACCCGCGCCGGCCTCTTCAGGAGCGACGACGGCGGGAGCGGGGACTTCTCGAGGTGGTTCCGCCCATCCTGGTGGAGTTGGTCCAGGAGGCATGACGGGGCCTTCCCAGCGGGTCGGCGGCCGTGAGGATTGCGCGACAGCGACCGGCGGGGCCGCAGTGCGCCTCCGGCCCTACGGTGCGGCCACCGCGGCCGGGTCGTAGGTGTGGACCGATTCCAATGCCGCCGCGGCCAGCATCCGACGGTCCGACGTCGCCAGGGTCCAGTCCATCGGACGGTTGCGAACGAACCAGAGGGCCGTCGCGAGCTGCAGGGCGTCCAATGTGCGCAGGGGGATGGAGACGTGCTTGCGGAGCAGGTCGCGCGCTGCCAGCGCCAGGGCATCGACGAGGGAACCGACGCTGAAACGGATGCGGTCGCTCTCGAAGGACGCGAGGAGAAGGGAGGTGTCAGGCGCGTCCAGGAGCCCCTCGCGATGCCTGCGCAAGACCGCGGAGGCAAACTCCGGGACAGCGACCATCCCGATGGCGACATGATCCGCGTCAGCAAGGAACGAACGGAGTTGTGACGATCCCGCCTCCGGCACGTACAACTTCACCAGGGCGGAGGTGTCGAGGAAGACCGCTTTCACTCACGGTCCTCCCGTTCCTCGTTAACGGCATCGGATACGAGGGCGCCAACGGGGAGACGTATCCTTGCACGGCAGTCGTCAAACGAGAAGTCCCCCGGGCGGAACGGCATCATTTCGCAAGAGGAGGGCTCGTCAAGAAAGGTCACGAGCACCGTTGCGCGGGAGAAGGGAGGGGTCCCTTCGAGGATGAACTGGCCGTGGTCGTAGGTACCTCTGAGCGTGGTGGGCATGAGGGTTGCTCCGAACCGCGGACGTTTGATTCGCCTGCTGCCTCTGTCAATTCTATGCGTTCGCGGAGCGAATCGCAACCCGGAGACCTGACACATGGACCGGTGGCATCGAAATGGACGAGGCTATCACTTCTCTTGCGAACGGGCAGCGGTTTCGGCGAGGAGGGCGTCGAGCGATTCTGGGCGGCGGGGGAGGTCGAGGTAGGTGGCGTACGCGCGGCGGAAGAGGTCGTGGTCGCCCTGCGCGCCGGCGAGGAGGGCGAGGTAGCCGTGCCAGCGGGCGGCGGCGCCCTCGGCGGCCTGGAGCTTCGCAAGGACGCGGCGTTGGGCCGCGACGAAGAGGTCGGCGCGGGCGTCCCCGCGCGCGAACGCGGCGAGGAGTAGGGCGCGTGCGATTTGTGTGTCGGGGGCCGTCGGGGCCTGGTCAAGCAGCGCGCGGAGGTCGGCGATCGCGTCGGGCGTGAGGAGGTCGCGGACCTCGACGAAGGCGTCGAAGGCGGTGTCGGGTTGAAAGGCAAGGGCGTCGAGGAGGACGTTGCGCACCTCCGGCCGGCGGTCGGCGGGACACTCGGCCCATCGCCACGATGCTAGCCACTCAAACACGGCGCCGTCGGGGGCGCGGAGGTGGAACTTGCGGGCCTCGGCGAAGGCATCCATCGCTGCCTTGGGGTCAGCCAGTCGCAACCGTGCGAGGCCGAGGTGCACCAGGGTCACGGCGCGGTGCCAGGGGTCCTTCTCCTCGGCGAGGCGCTCCGCTGCCAACTCCGCGAGCGTGGGCCACCATCGCCCGCGGCGGTAGACCCCGAAGCGCTGCCTCGCGGAGGCGCGGAGGCGCACTGGGTCGAGACCCGCGATGACATGGACCCGACCGTCAGTGGGTCCGACGACACAGTCGAGGCGGCCGTCCCCGTTCGGGTCCCCCAGTGCGGGGGAGGATGTCACCGTGCCGCGCGTCTCGTAGGCCCAGAGCACCGCGCCATCCCTCCCCGACAAGGCGTAGACCTTGTTGTCATTCGATCCCACGACGCAGTCGAGGCAGCCGTCTCCGTTCACGTCCCCCAGCGCGGGGGAGGACCACACCCGGCCGCCCGTCTCGTAGGCCCAGAGGACCGCGCCGTCCTTGCCCGAGAGCGCATAGACCTTGTTATCGTCCGACCCCACGACGCAGTCGAGAACCCCGTCCCCGTTCACATCCCCCAGCGCGGGGGACGAGTTCACCTCCTCACCCGTCTCGTAGGCCCAGAGGATTGCACCATCCATCCCAGACAGCGCGTAGAGGTTCTTGTCATTCGAGCCCACGACGCAGTCGAGCACGCCGTCCCCGTTCACGTCTCCCAGCGCGGGGGAGGACCACACCACGTTGCCCGTCTCATAGGCCCAGAGGACCGCACCATCCATCCCCGACAGCGCATACACCTTCCTGTCGTCGGACCCCACGACGCAGTCGAGCACGCTGTCCCCGTTCAGGTCCCCCAGCGCGGGGGAGGACCGGACCCTGCCGCCCGTCTCGTAGGACCAGAGGACCGCGCCATCCCTCCCCGACAGCGCGTAGACCTTCTTGTCGCCCGACCCCACGACGCAGTCGAGCCAGCCGTTCCCGTTCACGTCCCCCAGCGCAGGAGAGGATTCAACCGCATTGCCCGTCTCGTAGGACCATAGGACCGCGCCATCTCTCCCCGACAGGGCGTAGACCTTCTTGTCCCACGACCCCACGACGCAGTCGAGCACGCCGTTCCCGTTCACGTCCCCCAGCGTGGGGGAGGAGACGACCTCGCCGCCCGTCTCGTAGGCCCAGAGAACCGCGCCATCCTTGCCCGACAGGGCGTAGACCTTCGTGTCCAACGACCCCACGACGCAGTCGAGCACGCCGTCCCCGTTCACGTCCCCCAGCGCGGGGGAGGATGTCACCCAGCCGCCCGTCTCGTAGAACCAGAGGACCGCGCCATCCCTCCCCGACAGGGCATAGACCTTCTTGTTCCACGACCCCACGACGCAGTCGAGCACGCCGTCCCCGTCCACGTCCCCCAGCGCAGGAGAGGATTCAACCGCATTGCCCGTCTCGTAGGACCAGAGGACCGCGCCGTCCTTGCCCGAGAGCGCATAGACATTGTAGTCGTCCGACCCCACGACGCAGTCGAGAACCCCGTCCCCGTTCATGTCCCCCAGCGCGGGGGAGGACCGGACCCAGCCGCCCGTCTCGTAGGACCATAGGACCGCGCCGTCCTTGCTTGAGAGCGCATAGACCTTGTTGTCGTCCGACCCCACGACGCAGTCGAGAACCCCGTCCCCGTTCACATCCCCCAGCGCGGGGGACGAGTTCACCTCCTCACCCGTCTCGTAGGCCCAGAGGATTGCACCATCCATCCCAGACAGCGCGTAGAGGTTCTTGTCATTCGAGCCCACGACGCAGTCGAGCACGCCGTCCCCGTTCACGTCCCCCAGCGCGGGGGAGGACTTCACCTCGCGGCCCGTCTCGTAGGCCCAGAGGACCGCGCCACCCCTCCCCGACAGCGCGTAGATCTTCCCGTCATCCGACCCCACGACGCAATCGAGCACGCCGTCCCCGTTCACGTCCCCCAGCGCGGGGGAGGACCAGATCACGCCGCCCGTCTCGTGGGCCCAGAGGGTCTGGCGCGTCAGTGCCACGTCCTTGCGGACCGTCTGGCCCCTCCGCACCTCGATCCGCGCATCCCGGTTGAAGTGGTCCTTCAGTTGCCCGCGTAGCTCGTACTCCCCCGTATCGAGCGTGAGCGTGGCGGGCGGCGAAAGCCGCGTCACTTCCTTGTCCGCCGCGATGTCCCACACCACGACCGACATCTCCCGCGGCACTCCTGTCAGTTCCAGTGTTCCGTGCTCCCGCGCGAGCGCGACGCGCCCCACCTCCGCGGCCTTCCCCGACTCCACCGTGATCAGCCGCTCCTCCTCCTCGTACCGCTCCGCGCGGACGCGCAACCGGTGGTTTCCCACCGCGACCTGGAACTCTGCCTTCCCCGTGGCCGTCCCAAGCGACATCCCGTCCAGCAGGACTTCGGCCCCGTCGGGCGCCGTCTCCAGCCGCACCGTCCCGAAGGCGGAGTCGAGCTTCACGGTCGCCAGGCGAATCGTCGCCCCGGGCGTCGCGGGGACCTCCACCTCGCGCGGCAAGCACCCTTCGCGCGTCACGCGCAGCTTGAATGAGCGCGCGGGCCAGACAAGGCCTCTTCCCCACATCGTTGCCCCGACCGCCTCTACACGGGCGTCGGCGGGGTCAGTCGCGTACACGACTCGCGCCGGGCCGAGGAACTTCCACGCCACGCCGAGCGCGAAGAGCACTGAGGCCGCAATCAGGGTGGAGAGGAGTGGATGCCTCCGCACGCGTCGCACAAGGTGCTCGACACGCCCGATGGGCCGTGCAATCACGGGCTCTCCGCGCTGGAAGCGCGCGAGGTCCTCTGCGAGGTCTGCCGCCGTCGCGTAGCGCTTCCGCCGGTCGGCATCCAGCGCCTTCAAACAGATCGTCTCCAGGTCTCGCGGCACATCCGGTCGCACTCGCCGAGGGGGCAGCACCTCTCCACGGAGGATGTGGTACATCACCTGGCCGAGGTCCTGCCCAGGATGCGGCGGGAGACCGACGAGGGCTTCGTACAAGATCCCTCCGAGGCCATAGACATCCGTCCGTGCGTCGATCAGCTCGTCCTGCCGACTCGCCTGCTCCGGGGCCATGTAGCTCGGCGTCCCAGCCCCCGCGGTGCTCTTCCCCGCCTCCGTCCCTACCTCTCGCGCCAGCCCGAAGTCGACGACCAGCGGCTCCTGGTCCGCCTCCCGTATCATCACGTTGTCCGGCTTCAGATCCCGATGCAACACCCCGCTCTGGTGCGCGTGGTGGACTCCTCGCGCCACCTTCTCCACCAGGGCCGCTACTTCTCTGGGCGTGTAGTGACGGTCTCTCAATGTCTCCTTCAACGAGTTGCCCTTGATCAGCTCCATCGCAAAGTAGGTGACGCCCAGCTTGTCGTCCGTCCCCAGGTCATACACCGTGGCGATGTTGGGGTGTTTCCCCATCCTCGCGACCGCGGCGGCTTCCCGACGGAACCGCTTCAGCTCCTCGGCCGAGAGCCCACGGTCTCCGAGAAGCGCCTTCACCGCACACGGCGTCTTCAACTCCTCGTGCTCGGCCAGATACACCACGCCGAAGGCCCCCTCGCCGAGCTTCTCCCGGATGAGGTACCGTCCCAGCTTCGTCGGGAGTTTCGCGGCCGATTCCTCGCGCCTCCGTGCGGACGCCGCCGGCGCCTTCGGCTTGTAGTCGGCTGGAAGGACCGTCTTCTCCGTGTCAGGCTCGAGGTCCGGGAGGGTCGGCGTCGTCATTTGGAGAGGAGGCCTTGTCACCTGATCGAGCGTCTTCGCGAGTTCCAGGAACCGCTCGCATGGCTCCACGGCGAGGCCGAGCCACACGCTGATGAGCTCCGACCCGATCGAGGTGGCCCCCTCGCCCGCGAGCCTGGAGAGGGCTGCCTGGGCGACAGCCTCAGGCACTGCACCGCTGCTCCGGGCGCACTCGATCGCCTTGCGCCACTCGTCCTTGCTCGCCTGGATCGGCATCGATCAGGCCTCTTCGAGCGCCCTCGCGAGCGCAACTCGCATCTGGCCGGCGTCCGCGTAGCGTACGTTCACGTCTCGCGCGAGCGCACGATCGATCACCGACGCCACCGGGGCGGGCACGTCGGGCTTCACGCTCGCCAACGAGCGGATGGGGCACTCGAGGACCCGCTCCACGAGCGAGGACGCGCCACCCTCGTACATCTCCGCCCCGGTCACGATCCGGAAGAAGATCGCCCCGAGCGAGAAGACGTCCACGCCCGGCCCCGCATACTTGAAGTCCGTGAGCTGCTCCGGGGCGATGTACGCCATCGTCCCACCCCACATCCCCGTCACCGTGTGCCCACTCAGTCCCGCCAGCGCGAAGTTCTTCGCGAGACCGAGGTCGGCCACCTTCACGCGTCCCGACGGGCTCGCCTCCGTCAGAAGGAGGTTCTCCGGCTTCAGGTCCCGATGCACGATCTTCGCCGCGTGCGCGGCGCTGATCGCGTCAAGCGCCTGCATCAGGAACGTCGATGCCTCCCGCCATCCCAGCAGGCCGCGGCGGGCGACGTAGTCCTGCAGGCCGCCGCCCGAGACGTACTCCATCGCGATGTACATCGTGCGCCCCTCGACCGCGAACTTGTAGGTCTCCACGGCGTTCGTGTGTCGGAACATCAGCGACAGGGCCGCCTCCCGCTGAAAGAACTGCACGCGCCTCGTGACCTCCTCGTCGGGGATGCCCCAGGGGAGCCGGACCGTCTTCAGGACGATCGTGCGCCCGGGCGGCGCCATCTCCCGAGCAAGGAACACGCGCCCCTGCCCTCCCTTCTTCAGCTCACGCTCGATCGCATACCCGGTGACCTCGGGCCACACGGTGAGATCGGCTGTCCGACAACTCGCGCACTGGAACGTCTGCCCATTCCAGCCCGCGATGTCGGCCCTCACCTGCTCCACCGTGGATCGACCGCCGCACTTCTCGCAACTCGCGGGCTCCGACGGAGGGGCGTTCGATGCGTCGTGAATCGTGACGCGGAGCTGGGTGCTTCCGACCTGCACCAGGTCGCCGTCGACGAGGCCCCGCTCTTCGACACGCACCTCGTTCACACGGATCCCGTGGCTGCTCTTCGTGTCGCGCACCTGACACCCCGCGCCGGACACGTCGATCT
>CAZYRM010000074.1:0-29363 GCA_964649705.1 uncultured Planctomycetia bacterium | reverse complement strand
CCGTCAACGCGGAGAAGGACATCTACGACCGCGTCATCAGCTACCTCGTCAAGTCCGGGGGCCTGTACGAGCAGACCTACCCGAACATGTGCGCCGACCGGTACGTCATCGCCGAGAAGTGCGCCGACGTGGCCCGCCAGGTCGGCTCCCACGCGATCGCGCACGGCTGCACCGCGATGGGGAACGACCAGGTGCGGTTCGACTGCGCGATCCGGTCGATCGGGAGCTACAAGATCCTCGCGCCGATCCGCGACTTCCACGCCGAGGTGAAGTCGGACCTCCGCGCGAAGGAGACCGAGTACCTGGAGCGCCGCGGATTCGAGGTCGCCAAGTCGCACCGCAGGTACAGCATCAACCGGAACGTCTTCGGCGTGACGATCAGCGGGAGCGAGATCGACCAGAACGGGGAGCCTTCGGAGGAGGCCTGGGTCCTGACCTCTCCGCTGGAGAAGGCGCCCGCGAAGCCGGAGCGGATCCGGATCGGATTCGCTTCGGGGCTGCCGGTCACTCTCGACGGAAAGAAGCGGCACGGGATCGAGATCCTCAAGGACCTGAACGGCCGCGTCGGCCGCCACGGGGCGGGGCGCGCGATCTACACCGGCGACTGCGTGATCGGGATCAAGGGGCGGATCGCCTTCGAGTGCCCCGGGCTCTCCGCCCTCCTCGTCGCCCACCGCGCGCTGGAGAGCGCCACGCTGTCGCGGGAGCAGATCGATTTCAAGTCGATGGTCTCCCAGCGCTGGGCGACGCTCGCGTACAACGGCCTCTTCTACGACCCGCTCGCGAGGGACCTCGAGAAGTTCCTCGATTCCAACCAGCGGAACGTGAGCGGCGAGGTCACGGTCAAGGTCTTCAAGGGGAGCCTCCTCCCGGTCGCCCACACGAGCCCCAACCTCCTCAAGGACGACCGCACGGTCTACGCCCAGGCCGCGGGCTGGACCCCCTCCGAGGCGGAGGCGTTCGTCAAGCTGTTCGGCCTGGGGACGGAGCTCGCCAGCCGCAAGCGCCGCCGCTGATGGAGAACTACGAGCTCATCATCCGGTTCTTCCAGGGGATCGGCGCGCCCAAGGAGGCGGACGGCTACCTTCGGCTCTTCCACAAGGGCGACCCGTCGCGGTTCGCGGTGATCAAGGTCGGCGGGAAGATCCTGCAGCAGTCGAAGGACCTCCTCGCGTTCGACCTGGCGTACCTCTCCAAGTTGGACCTGTTCCCGATCGTGATCCACGGGGGCGGACCGCAGATCGACGTGGAGCTGGCCGCGCGCGGGATCGAATCGAGGAAGATCGGCGGGATCCGCGTGACGCCCAGGGAGGCCGTGGAGGTGATCCGCGACGTCCTCATGTCGGCGAACAGCGAGGTCGTTCAGGCCGTCCGCGACGCCAGCGGGACGGCCATCGGCGTGAACAGCGGGATCTTCCGCGCGGAGCGCGTGGCCGACCCGGAGCTCGGGTACGTGGGCGAGGTGACCGGCGTCGACCTGAAGCAGATCGTCCGCGCCGTGCGGGCCGACATGATCCCGATCGTCAACCCGATCGGCTTCGGGCCGGACGGCCAGGCGTACAACATCAACGCCGACACCGCCGCGCGGGCCCTCGTCCTCGCCCTGAGGCCGAAGAAGTTCATCCTCATCACCGAGGAGGGGGGCGTCCGCGGGGCCGACGGCGAGATCCTGCCGTACATCAACCTGAACCAGGACTACGACCGCCTGGTGAAGACCGGCGTGATCTCCGGCGGGATGCTCGTCAAGGTCCGCGAGATCAAGGAGCTGCTCGAGCGGACCAAGGGGCGGATGGTCGTCACCATCGCGAGCGCCGAGAACCTCCTCAAGGAGCTCTTCACGGCCAAGGGCGCGGGGACGTTCGTCAAGCTCGGATCGAGGATCCGCGAGGTCCACTCCTGGCGCGGCGTGAACGTCGACCGGACCCGCCGCCTGATCGAGCGGAGCTTCGGAAAGCCGCTGACGCGCGGGTACTTCCGCCGCCCCGTGAAGTACGTCTTCTACGAGGAGAACTACAAGGGGTGCGCGGTCGTGAAGGACTTCGGCGAGGTGGACTACCTCGACAAGTTCTCGGTGCGGCCGGAGGCGCAGGGCGAGGGGATCGGCGCGGATCTCTGGGATGTGATGATCCGCCGCTGCGGGAAGCTGTTCTGGCGGTCGAACCCGCGGAACCCGATCAACGCCTGGTACATGGAACGCTGCGACGGGATGAGGAAATTCGGGAAGTGGTGGGTGTTCTGGCTCGACCTGTCGGAGAACGAGATCCGCCGCGCGTGCCGCCACGCGCTCGCGCTCCCGCGCACGCTGAGGGATGCGCCACCTCCGGAGCCTGTCGCCACGGGGACCTAATAGATGAAGCGCGTCGGGATCATCGGGGCGAGCGGATACACGGGGTACGAGCTGATCAAGCTCCTCTCCGCGCACGGCGGCGTCGAGCTCGCGGCCCTGGAGAGCGAGTCGAGCGGCGGACAGCCCGTGTCGAGCGTCTACCCGGAGTTCACGGGGGACCTGAAGTACACCCGCTTCGGCGTGGACCGGCTCGCGGAAATGAAGCTCGACTGCGTCTTCCTCGCGATGCACGAGGGGTTCGCGAGAGAGACGGTTGCGCGCCTGAATGCGCCCGTGATCGATCTGTCGCGCGACTTCCGGCTCGACGCGCACGCCGCCTACGGCCTCCCCGAGTACTTCCGCGACGAGGTCCGCACGGCCCGCCTGGTCTCGAACCCGGGGTGCTACGTCACGAGCTGCCTCCTGGCCGTCCTCCCGCTGGTGAAGGAGGGCCTCCTCGAACGCGCCGTCCTCGACTCGAAGAGCGGGTACAGCGGCGCCGGACGCACGCCGTCGTACGTGAACGACCCGAAGAACTTCACGGACAACATCATCCCCTACAAGCCGACGGCCCACCCGCACCGCGCGGAGATCTGCCGCTTCCTCGGCCCCAGCGTCTCGTTCACGCCTCACGTCCTGCCGACGTTTCGCGGGATCCTCTCCACCTGCCACGTCTTCACGACGAGGCCCATCACGGCGTCCGGCGTCAGGCACCTGTACGAGGAGCGCTACCGAAACGAGCCGTGCCTGCGGGTCCTCGGGACGCTGCCCGAGCTGCACGACGTGCAGGGGACGAACCTCTGCGCGCTCGGGGGGTTCGAGGTCGACGACGCGGGGCGCCTGGTCGTCTTCTCCGCGATCGACAACCTCCTGAAGGGCGCGAGCGGACAGGCGGTGCAGAACATGAACCTGATGCTCGGCTTCCCCGAGACCCAGGGGCTGCCGCTCGGGCCCCTTCACCGCGCTTCGCGCTAGGAAGGGCAGGCTCGATGAGGCCCTACTCGATCGGCTTGCAGAGCGAGGCCGCGGCGGCGCGGGCCCGCGTGGGCCCGTCGGCGGAGGCCGCCATCTGGCACCCTAGTACGTCCCAGAAGCGGTACCTGAGCTCCGCCTCGTGGCCGCGGGAGGGGAACACGACGACGACGCTCCCGGCGCCGACACGGAACGGACAGGAACGAAGGGCCCCGTCTGAGAGGTTCCACCAGTCGACCAGCCAGGCGCGGTCGCGCTCGACGACGGCGATGCGCGTGAGGTCGGCCTCCCACGTCGGATGGGCGCCGCCGAACAACAGTTCGCCGAGCGGTGCGCCGCCGTCGGGGACGTCCGTCTGGTTCACCTCGACCGCCCCGATGAGGTGGACCCGTCCGCCCGAGAGCGACGGGGCGGGAGGGCGCGACGAGGCGAGGGCGAGCCTGCCTGCGAGCGATGGGTTGACCGCCTCCCAGGCGGCGCGGTCCGCATCGAGCAGCCGGGTGCGCTCGCAGGTGACCGTGATCGTGGAGGGCGGAGGCGGGGTCCGCCGGTCCAGACGATACGGCAGCCCCTTCACGCGCACGCAGCCCGCGAACGCGGCCAGCAAGACGAAGAGAATGAGGGGACGCCGTCCCATTTCCCAGCCCTGGAATCCGCCGTCGTAGAATCTTCGACCGGACCGCGTTCGGAACTGCAGCGGAATCGGAGGGAATGTGGCCCGAAAGCTGTGGGACAAGGGAGAGCGAGTCGACGACCTCGTGCAGCGCTTCTGCTCCGGGGACGACTGGCGGTGGGACCAGCGGCTCCTCGAGGCCGACGTCGAGGGGACCCGCGCGCACGCGAGGATGCTCGCGCGCATCGGCATCCTCACGCGGCGCGAGCTCGCGCGCGTCCAGAAGGCCCTGGACGGCGCCGGAGCCATCGGCGTCACGGCCGAGGATGAGGACGTCCACACGGCGCTCGAGAACTTCCTCGTCGCGAGGCTCGGCGGCCTCGGGAAGAAGATCCACACCGGGCGCTCGCGCAACGACCAGGTCCTCCTCGCGACGCGGATCTGGCTGCGCCGCGAGGCGCGCTCAATCGCCCTCGAGGCTCTCTCCCTGGCCGACGAGGTCGCGGCGTGGGCCGATCGACATCGCGACGCCGCGTGGCCCGGCTACACGCATACCCGCCGCGCGATGCCCTCCTCCGCCGGGCACTGGGCCGGGGCGTTCGCCGAGGCCCTCCTCGACGACTCCACCCTCGTGCGGGGCGCCTACGACCTCCTCGACCAGTCGCCCCTCGGGAGCGCCGCGGGGTACGGCGTGGCCCTGCCGCTCGACCGCGCGTTCGTCGCGAAGGAGCTGGGGTTCTCGCGCGTGCAGGCGAACACGCTCTACGTCCAGAACAGCCGGGGGAAGTTCGAGGCGCACCTCCTCGCCGCGGTGGAGCAGGTCATGCTCACGCTCAACCGGATGGCGAGCGACATCGTGCTCCTCTCCTCGGAGGAGGTCGGCTTCGTGACGCTGCCCCGGGAGTACTGCACGGGCAGCTCGATCATGCCGAACAAGCGGAACCCCGACCCGCTCGAGCTGGTGCGCGGGAGCCTGCACCGGGTGAGGGCCTGCCGCGAGGCGATCCTCGGCACCGTGGCGAACCTGACCTCGGGGTACCACCGCGACCTCCAGCTCACGAAGGGGCCGGTCATGGAGGGGGTGGACGTCGCGCGGGCGTGCCTGGGCGTGATGAGGCGGATCGCCCCGCGGATCGGCGTCGACGTCGACCGCGCCCGGCGCGCGCTCACGCCGGACGTCTTCGCGACGGACGAGGCGGTGCGCCTGGTGAAGCGCGGCATGCCGTTCCGTGACGCCTACCGAGACGTGGCCTCGCGGCTGGACGAGTTGGCCGGCGAGGACCCCGTGGCGAACCTGCGCGCCAAGAGGCACCTGGGGGCGCCGGGAAACCTCGGCATCGCGCGCCTGCGCCGTGCCATCGGGCGGGAGCGGAGGCGCTGGAAATGAAATCGGCCGTGGAGGCAGATCCTCCGCGGCCGATTCGTGTCTGTTCCAGTGGATTCGTGGATTACTTCGCGCAGTGCGGGCACTGCCCGTTCATCGAGCACATCTTCGATGCGTCCATCTTGCACTTGTCGCAGTGGGCGCCTTCCTTCATCTCGGCCTTGCAGCCCGCGCAGCCCCACACGACCATCGCGCAGACGGGCTTCCCGGCCATGTCCTTCTTGCACCCCTCGCAGGCGCCGGCGTTCGGCGACTGCTTCTTGCACGCCTCGCACGAGTAGCACGTGCGGACGCAGCACTCGACCGCGCCGACGTTCTTCTTGCAGTGCTCGCACCAGGAGGCCTTCGTGCACCCCTCGCACATCTTCTCGGCGGTACAGCCCTCCATGCCGCACGGACCGGCATCGAAGCACGCCTTGCAGTCGGCGCAGTAGAACCGCTTCTCGATCTTGTCCATCGGGCAGTTGTTGGCGGCATCCTCGGCGAACAACGGCGCCGACATGAACAGGGCCACAGCGACGAGCATCGAACCAAGCGCAATGCGCTTCAACATGGACTTCTCCTTTCAAGAGAAGAACGACGTCCAGGCTCCGACCCGAGTCCCCCAGGGAGGAACTCCCTCCCCGCCCCGGCCGGCGAACACATATCGATGTCGCGAAGGCGCCTCTTCCTTCCTGGATTCCTTTCCGTGAAACGTCGAGCCCGTGGTTGGAGCGGAAGGGCTCGGATCAGAGGCGGATCACGAGCGGGTCCGGCAGCGGGCAATCGGCGGGGCACGCCTCACGCGGAGGCCTGCCGGGAGAAGGGATCAGGAGCAGAAGATCTGCGTCTGCGCCTGATAGTTGTGGAAGGACATGTCACCCTCACGATACCGCTGGAAATTCTAGATCGACCGGGACCCGGATCAACGGAATTCCGGCTTCCCGGGCCGATCACGAGGGAATGATGTCGCGGGACCGCGAGGATCTTGCGTGAATCCTCGCGGTCCCGCTCGTGAGACTCAGCGCGTCCGGATGAGAATCGCCGCGCTGTTCGGGGGAAGCGTCACGCGGGTGACCGGCGCGTACAGGATTGTCCCCGTCGGAATGCCGCTGGCGGGGATCTCGCCTCCGCCCGAAGGCGTCGCGAGGAACAGCGTCTCGCCGAGATCCATCAACCTCGCCTGATCGGTCGGGTTGACCACCGCGAGCCCGTTCGTGAAGCGGCGACGATAGAGTCCACTCGCCGCGTCGCGCAGCCCCTCGGACGTCGTGGAGGACTCGATCGGCGTCCCGATCGGCAGGTCGAACTCGGGGAAGAACTGGACCATCCCCGCGCCGTCCGCGAGGAAGTTGAGGTACGACCTCCTCCCCTTCATCAGGAGGTACGTCGCCAGGCAGAACGACCTCTCCTCGACGTTCGCGACGGACTCGAAGTAGCTCTGCCCGATCACGATCCGGTCCCTCGCGACGGAGGGGAGCACGCGGTCCATCTGGAGCCTCCAGTCGGCCTCGCCGAAGAAGTCCCCCGTGCCGCTCCACTTCCCGAGGTCCTCGATCATGAAGCCGTCCATGTTCTCGGTCGTGAGGCGGGTGCTCGTCGTCACGTGCGCGCCGAGGTTCGGGAGGTAGACCTTCCCCGCCGCGCGCAGCCTCGGCCAGGCGGCAGCGTGGAAGGCGTTCACGAGGTCGCCGTACTCGTAGAGCTGGGGCGCCTGCAGCCATGACGGCTCGGGGCTCATGTTCCACGGCTCGCTCGCGCTGTCGGCGAAGACGCCGTCGTTCTGCGTCCCCATCCGGCGGATCGCCTCCGCGATCCAATACTCCCTCCAGCCGCTGTCGAGCCGCGCGAGGTACCAGTTCCAGTCCATCTGGCGGATCCACCGGTTCGGCCACGGACTCGTCGGGTCGGTGTAGAACCAGCCGAGGTTTGAAGAGACGTCCGTCCAGTCGCTCCTCCAGGTGTCCCCGTCGACGAACTCGATGTCCCCCGCCCCCGTGAGGAGCTGGTAGTGGAGGCATAGGAATCCGGGGTTCATCGCGCGGAGCCTGGCGAGCTGGCTCGTCGTCTGCTTCTGCGTCCCCGCGAACCTCGACGTCACGTACATCGCCTGCGCGTCGTTCAGGTCGTCGGGGAGCTGATCGGCGAAGAGGTGGACGCCGTTCGAGGTGTCCGGCCAGGCTCGGCCGGCGGCCGCCCTCGTCAGGGCGACGTCGCGCGCGACGCGGTGGGAGCCTGTGGTCGTCGTGTATCCGCCCCAGTCCAGCCGGACCCACTCGCGGAAGGCCCGTGAGCCCGCCGCGTCCTCGAACACGGCGAGGCTGGACTGGCCGCCGGGGCCGAGGGCGACGACAGTCTCCTCCCGCCCGTCCCCGTCGACGTCGGCGCAGCACGGCCTCGTCTCGCCGCGCGCGGAGGCGTACTCCGCCCACGGCACGGCCCCCCAGGCCTGGTGCGCAAGCGAGGCCCCGAGGTCGTCGCGGAACTCGACGCGCCCCTGGCCCCCGACGCCCAGGCCGATCGCGAGCTCCTCGCGGCCGTCGCCGTCGAGGTCCCCGCAGGCCGGCCACGTCTCCCCGCCCGCCGCGGTGAACGCGGTGAACGGGACTCGCGTCCAGCGGAGCCGCACGTAGGAGCGGTTCGAACCGCCCAGGACGACCTGCCAGCCGCCGTTGGAGGGGAAGGTCCCCAGCCCGAGGACGACCTCGGCGAAGCCGTCGCCGTCAAGTTCTCCACAGGCCGGGTGCACCGCGCCATTCGCGGCGTTGTAGGCGGCCCACGGGACGCGGAGCCACCTCATGCGCGCGTAGCCGGCGACGGCGTCGTCGAACAGGGCGGCCCAGCCACCGCTCGTCGTGTACGTGCCGATCGCGGCGACGATCTCCGCACGACCGTCCCCGTCTACGTCGCCGCAGGCGGGGAAGACCTCGCCGTTCGCGGCGTTGTAGGCCGACCACGGGATGCGCAGCCAGCGGAGCATCGTCCCGTCGTCGTCGTGAACGGCCATCCAGCCGCCCGAGGGAGCGTAGCGGCCGATCCCGAAGACGCGTTCGAGCCTCCCGTCGCCGTCGAGGTCGCCGGTCGCCGGGCGGACGTCGCCCGCCGCCGCGTCGTAGGCCGCCCAGCGGAGCGTCGACGTGCCCACCGAGGCGTACGACGACGCCGATCCCGAGCGGACCTCCCAGCGGCCTCCGCTACCGGCATCGCCTCCGACGACGATCGCGGAGCGCCCGGGCGGAGTCGGCGTCCCGCCGCCTCCTCCCCCTCCGCCGCTTCCCGAGCGATCGAGCACGAGGCGGTTCCCGCCGCGGGTGATCTGGAACGCAGGGACCGTCACGAGCCGCAAGGCGCCCGCGGAAACCGCGCCGCTCTGCACGGTCACGCCGTCGGAGATGCGCACGTTCCGCCAGGTGAACGAGTCGCCGTCCGCGATGCGGAGCGCCTGGAGCCTCCTCGGCGTCACGTCCGCGGTCTGGTCGACGGTCGTGGAGCGGAGGACGACCTCCCAGCGGGCGTCCGTGTCGACGAGGTCCCCCGCGAAGGCGTTCCACGGGCAGCTCCATTCGATGTCGACGTTGTACCGGGCCGTCGCGCCCGGGGGAACCGGTGAGCTGTTCGACGCGTTGGTCAGCGCCGGGAAGCTGCGGTCCCGTCTGAACTGCCACTGGTCGAACTGCGTGGTCGCCGTGGCCTCGATGAACCCGGGCCAACTGTGTCCCTCGTTGACGACCATCCCCGCGAAGCCGCGGCGGCCGTCGTAGAGCGCCCCGTAGAACGGCCTCCCCTGGCTCGTCCAGGAGATTACGTCGTCGAGCGAACCGTGGGAGGACTGGAGGTACGCCATCTCGTCCCCCGCCCGGTTCCGCAACTGCTGCAGGTGGTTCATCCATGTCCAGACGGGCGTGCCGTCGTAGCGTGCGAGGTGGGCGGCGTCGGCACCGCGGTTGAGCGTGGCAAGGTTGGCCGCGGGCGTACCCCACTTCGGCGCAATGTCTGCCACCCAGTCGATCCCGCCGTCGGGCGAGGTCTGGTAATCGGTCATTGGGAGGCCCCCATAGGCCGCGGCAAAGACGTCGGGATAGCGCATGCCGAGCGTGATGGCGCCGCTCCCGCCCATCGAGGAGCCGAAGACGTAGATCCGCCTCGGGTCGATCCGCAGCCAGGACATCGCCTGGACCTCGCGGATCGCGCGGAGGATTCGCTGCTCCGTGTAGTTCTCGACGGGTCCCGTGTCGGCCTCGGCGCCGAGCGTGAAGTCGTACGTCGAGCTGAAGCCGTAGTACCAAGTGTGATAACGGTCATCGATCAGGATCTGGGCGACGGGCCAGTCCCAGGGCGTTTCGGGCTGCAGCTCGTAGCCGCCGTCATTGGCCCAGCCGTGGAGGTAGATTACGAGAGGCAGGGACGTCGTCCCGTCGTAGGCGGGCGGGACCGTGACCTCGTAGTTGTAGGCGTACCCCTCGAAAGTGGGGTTCCAGCGCGCGTAGTCCATCCACTGCGTGTAGAGCCTCCCCCGGCCGCCGGCGGACTGCCAGACCTGGACGGGGCGGGCGGCGGCCTCGGACTCGGAGAGGCCGGTGGAGAGGGCGTTCGCGGAGGAGATCGCGCGGTTTTCCGTGCCGCCGAGGACGAGCGTCACGGCGTAGAAGTACGAGCCCGTCTCGTGCGAGGTCCAGACGAAGAGACCCGTGCCGGCAGCGAGCGGCGCTCCGAGGTCGTTGAGGATGTGGAAGCGCTGATCGAAGCCGCTCGGCGGGTCTGTCCGGTCGGCCTCCCGTCGATAGAAGCCCGATCCCTCGGGGACCGTGGCGACGAGCGTGGCGCTCGCGAGATTCGCCGAGGTGATCGCGAAGGTGGCTCGATAGACTCGATAGGTCTCCCCGGCGACCCCGGCGGACTCCGTCCAGGTGAGGAACGACTGTCCGCCCCGGTGGAACCCGGCGAGGTTCGAGGCCTGCTGGGCCCTTGCTACGGACGCGGCGAGCAACAGCGCGACGAGCGCGCATCGGCAACGCAACATGGTGCACCTCCAATCGAGCATCCAAGGTGGAGGCCCGAGATGGGACGATCGGAGGGCTGTCAGCAATGCGAAGCGTTGGGCACGCTCGTTCACCGCGGAGACGCTGAGGACGCAGAGGGCCGCAGAGGCCTGATGAGTCCATCTCTGCGGTCCTCTGCGTCCTCAGCGTCTCTGCGGTGAACGAGCGTGGACGGGCGGTATTACCTCCCTGTCGGAGTCATCAGGATCACGTCGTCGACCCACAGTTCGTACTTCGCGGCCGCGTCTGCGCCGCGGAGTCGGATCGCGTCGATGGCGTCGCCGTCCTGCCAACCGCGGGCGCCCGCCTCATGGGGCGTGGTCCGCTGCAGGTCGATCGAGATCGTCGTCCATCTCCCCTTCGCGGGCCGCTCCACGACGAACCCGTAGTTGTCCGCCATCGTCCGATTCATCACCATCACCTCGAACGCGGCGTCCTGGTTCGAGAAGTACCGGAGCGAGATCCGGCTCCCTCTTCGATACGTGATCGGCTTCTCCCAGATCGGCGTGTCGAGCCCGTACCCGTCGTCCATCCGGATCACGCCGAAGGCGCCCCCGCGCCCCAGGGGCTTCACGTTCATGACGCGCTCCCCGAGCCACCCCTCCGAGAGCGCCTTTTCGAAGTCCTCCCGGAAGGCGACCTGGAGCGTCCCGGCGAGATTCGCCACCCACGCCGGCGGACGAGTGTCCTGGAGCTGAGACGCCTTGCCCCAGGCCCCCTTGGCCCCGGCGCTCCCCTGCCCTGCCTTGATCACGCCCGCGGCGCCGCATCGGACCTCTCCCTCGTACACGGCGACGTCCCCGCGATTCCCCGCGTTCCGCGCAAGGAAGCGCGCGTGCTCGCCCGAGAACTCCCGCCCCTCCAGCGCCATCGCGAACTGCCCCGTCGGCCCGGTGGCGACGAAGACTTCCCCGTGCCCCTCGATCGACGCGAAGACCTTCCCCTCCCGCCCCTCCACACGCACCTTGGAGTTCGCGGCCATCGTCAGCTCCTCGCCTCCTCGAAGCGTGAACAGCGCGGGACGGTTTCCCGCCACCAGGAGGTCCGTCCGCGAGAGCCTCGTCCCCGGCGCGGCGGCCTCCCGCTTCCCGTCCTCGTGGACGACCTCGAGCGGCCCTCCGCACGTATCGAGAGGCACCGGCTCGGCCCGCACCACGACGGTCGGGCCGTGTCTCTCGGGCTCCACCGGTTCCCTGGGCGGCTTCTCCGGAGGCCTCACGGGCCCCTGTTCCGGCGGCTCCTCACGTGGCTGCTCCGGCCCCCGCTCGGGCGGTCGCGCGGGCGGCCTCTCCGGGGGCCGATCGGGCGGTCGTTCGGGCGGGTTCACCACGACGCGCTTGGGGTCCGGCGGCCTGGGCGGCACAGGTGCCTTTGGCTGCTCGCGCTTGACGACCGGGGCCTGGTTCCGCTTCTCTCCCGCGAAATGGACGAGCAGGCCGACGATCCCGACGATCACGAGCGCCGCGACCGCCAGCGTCCACCTCAGTCCCGACTCCTCCGCGAATCGGGGGCTTCTCGATCTTGGGGAAGGCCTCGCCGCCCGCTGGGGCTGCGGGGTCGCCTTCCGTTCACCCACGGCGGCGCGCCTCACGCGCGCCGCCAGGTCAGCGGGCGCAACGAGGGCCGTCGCCTCGACGTCGGCCTGCACACCCCGCCGCAAGCGTTCCGCATCCGCGTACGCGTGCTGGCAGGACGGACAGACGGCGAGGTGATCCCGATACGCGGCCTCGCGGTCACGCGAGAACTTCCCCTCGGCCAACTCGTACAACTCGGCCGGGGAGAAGGCCCCACAACCGTTCGCCGGCGAACCCCCGGTGTCCGGTCGCCCCATCTCGAGCCTCCAATGGCCTGAATCGCGGACCCGCACGGTCCGTCTGACGGAATCCGGAATCTCGCGTGTCTCTCGGGCGGCCACAAGGGCCGCGCCGACAGGACGATGGCGCGCTACGTCAACGCGTCCCTCAATTTCAGGAGGGCGTACTCGAACCGCGTCCTTAGCGTGCTCTCGTTGACGCCCGTGATCGCGGCGATCTCCTTGAACGGGAGGTCTTCGTACATGCGGAAGAGGACGACCTCGCGGTACATCTCCGGCAGCTCCTTGACGCAGGCGGCGACGCGGTCGCGGTCCTCGGCGCGCCTGACGTCGGTGTCGGGCCCTGGGCCGGTCGCGGCGGGAGGGATCTGGGGGTCGATCGCCTTCGCGAAGCGAACGGAGCGCTTCCGGCCGGCGCTCACGCACTGGTTGCGCGCGATCTGGTAGAGCCAGGTGGTCACACGCGCCTTGGGCTCCCACCGCTCGCGGTCGCGCCAGAGGGCGACGAAGGCCTCCTGCACGGCGTCCTCGGCGGCCTGGCGGTCGCGGAGGAAGCGGAAGCAGAAGGAAAGCAGGCGGTCCTGGTGGCGCGCGACGAGGACGTCGAGCGCGGCGGCCTCGCCCGCGGCGAGGGCCTGCATCAGGGTTTCGTCGGACTGCTCCAGGAGTCGGGGCATCCTCTCCATCCCGGTCGACAGCGGGATGATACCCTGCTGGGATCGTTGGATGCACTCGAATGGGCCCTGGGGGGGTCGAAGGAGCCCTATCTCCCGACTCCGCCCCTTGCCGCGTTCAGCATCGCGGCGGCCTGCGAGTCGCGCGGGTCGAGGCGGAGGGCCTCCTCGAGGAGCGGGATCGCCTTCGCGGGCTCGGCGATGGCCTCGGGTGAGAGCCACAGCTCCGCCTGCGACCGGGGAAGCGCGGACAGATCGGGGTCGATCGCCCGCGCGCGGAGGATTCCCCCCTCCGCGGCGATCCGCGAGGCGCGGGCACGGTCGAGGTCACCCTCCGCCACGAGCAGGTCGCACTCGAGTGCCGCCAGCCACGACGTCGGCGAGACCCGCGAGGCGAGCCGATCGTACCAGGTTCGCGCCTCGCCCGGGTCGCCGGAGGCCAACGCGGCCCTGACCAGGTAATGCATCGACCAGATGCGGTCCGGATCGATTCGGACCGCCAGCCGCACGAACGACATCGCCTCGGCACGCGCCTCCGGGCTGTCGACTTCCGCCAGCGCGTTCCAGGCCTGAAAGGCCACGCTGTGATCGTCTGACCGGCACAAGGACCGCAGGATCGCGAGTGCTCGAGGCGACGAGGAGCGCTTCATCGCCTCGATCACGTCGTGTGCGGCGCCCTTCTTCTCGGCCCACGTGAACACCTTTCCCCACGCCTCGTCCGTTCCGATCGCGATCAGGGCCTGGATCTCGTGCCCGCCTGGACTGGCGCCCTCCAGGACCAGTAGGGGGACCGCGTCTTCCAGCCCGAGATCGCCGGCGAGACGGATCGCAAGGCGCCGCTCCCGCTCATCCGCGGAGCGGATGGCGTCCAGGACGGCCTTCCGCGCGTCCGCGGCGCCCCGGCGCGCCAGGGCCGCGATCGCGCTCAGCCGCACCATCGCGCCCCCCTCGGCCATGGCCAGCCGCAGGGCCGCCTCGGCGTCCTCCGCCTCCTGCCTCTCCCCGAGCACCTCGAGCGCGCCAAGCGCAGCGCCGCGCACCGCCCCGGCTCGATCCCGCACTGCTTGATCAAGGGCGACGCGGACAGCGTCCCGTACGGACGCACCAAGGAATGCGAAGAGCGTCTCCTGGCGACCATACCTCGCTGCCAAGCCAACAATCGCATCGATCCCCTGCAACGTGGTGGCGTCGTCCGCCTCGACCAATCGACTGGCGACCATAGGGAGGACTTCCGCGCACCCTTCGCGCACGAGCGCAATCGAACGCCGTAGCGCAAGCGCCGACTCTCCTTCCTCGACGAGATCGAGCAGGTCGGCACGGATCCGGCTGTCGTTCCCCTTGCCTGCCGGCAACTCGCCCTTCAGGAAGGCCTGCTCGGACTCGATGCCGTCCTCGATGGCCTGCATCTCCTGGATGAGTTGGCGCACCGGGGGTCTGAAGGCCTCCTCGACCGCCGATTCGAGACGCAGGCGCATCGTGCGCACATCATCGAGCCCCGGATCGCCGAACAGCATCCACTTCCGCATCGGATCGACGGCCCAGTCGGAGCGACCGACCTCGACGCATGCCTCCGCGAGGGCCCTCCAGGCGCTCCCGTCCCTGGAAGAGGGTCCCGCACACGCGTCTTCGAGCAGCGATATCGCGGCCATCCGGTCCGTCGTGGGAGCCTCCGCCACCGTGTCCTCCTCCGGCGCGGGCCCGTGTACCAGGGAAACCTCCAGCGCGCCCGTCCAAGTGACTGTGGGGACCTCGTCACTCCTGAGCGGCATCCGCACGTGTTCCAGGTCCATGCGTGCCACGCACACGCCCCTCGCTGTCTCGAACCACGCGCTTTCCCATGGGAGGAACCTCCTGCCGAACCAGACGCCGAGCGTGCGGCCGTCCGCCTTGTCGAGGAAGACGAGCACGCCGTCGGAGCCGCCGTGGGCGGAGAGGCAGATCCAGCTTTCCATCTGTCGCCACGAGCAGGAGAACAGGCCCCGCGCGATCCGGCGCCTCCAGCACGCGGTTCCATCCGCAAGCCGCCAGGCCGCGGCCACGCCCCGCCGTGTGGAGGCGAGGACCACGCGATCGGCGTCGATCAGCACCTCGTCCCCGAGGTCGCGCGAGGGGATGGCTGTCTCCCACAGGACGGAGTCGTCCGCGAGCGAGAGGCAGACGAGCCTCTCACCGGCGATCGCATACACGAGCCTCTCGCCGCTCGCCTCGATTGCGCATCGTCCCGCCTGGGCGACGGGCCAGGCCTTCCTCCACTCGAGAGCGCCGTCCGCCGCGCGGAGCTTCGCCAGGACGCCGCGCGCATTGCCCACGTAGACGGCGTCGCCGCTCGCCCACGCGGCGCACGCGCCCGACCCGGAGGACGTGATGCTCCACCTCCAGTCGCGGCGCTCCAGATCGAACACGGCGAGGCCGCCCTGCGAGAAGGTCACCAGCCCCGCATCGGGGAAGAGCCGTGCCCCCGAGAAGTACGGGAACGCGCGCGTCCACTCCTCGCGTCCGGTCTCCTCGTTCAGGACGCACAGGACGTATCCCGACTGAGAGGCGCCTGATCGACTTCCCTGCGTGTCTCCGCTCCGCATGCACGCCCATCGGGTGTAGAGCGCGGCGATCTTCCCGTCCCAGCGCGCGACAAGCGGCGAGGAGAGCCGAGTCCCCGACGCCCAGCCCTGGCAGTTGAGGCGGGGGCCTTTCTGAGGAGAGTAGACCCACGTCGGCTCGGGGTGCCGCGGGTCGCGCGTCTTGACGAGGTCGCCCTTGGACGTCGCATAGTAGAAGAACTCGCCCACCTGGACGGGGGACGAGGCGAACATCAAGTCCTCGGGGACGTCCGTGATGGGCACAGCCCAGCAGCCGAAGCCGCTGCCCCCTGGGGGCCTTGGCGGGCCGCCGATGACCTTCACGCGCGACGGGTCGAGCAGGGCGGCCTTCCTCCGCTCGATCCGGGTCCGATCCGGATCGGTGTCGGCGAGCTCGACGGCCAGACGAAGGTGAAGCGCGGCCGCGTCGGCCTTTCCCTCGGAGGCCTCCGCGAGGAAGGCGGGCGTTGCCAGGTCGCGCTCGCCCCGCGCCAAGAGGAGCTCCTCGAGGAGCCCCTCCCGGCCGGCCTCCTTCGGCAACGAGCGCCACGCCTCCTCGGCGCGGTCGAACCGGCCCTCGTGGATCGATGCCCGGACGACGAAGGGCAGCCATCCCTGGTCCTCGGCGGGCTCATCACCCAAGAGGACGCGGCCCAGGCCGTAGCAAAGCACGATGTCGCGGGCGCGAAAGCTCCGGGCGAGCTCGCCGTCCTGCGCGGACAGGTGCGAACGGAACAAGTCCTCTGCGTCCTCTCGCCGCCCGAGGCGGAATAGGGCCTCCACGATACGGAAAGGCACGGCAGGCGGGAGGTCCTTCCACGTTCGGGCGGCCTCGACCAGCTCGCGGTACCGGTGCGCGTCGAAGAGCGCGCGACTCCAGGGGTCCACGGCGACCAGGCCGCCTGCCGCCGCGCGGGCAAACAGGTCTGCGGCCCCCGACGGGTCGTCACGGAACCACCTCACCTGCGCGAGGGCCTGGAGGACCTTCGGATCGCCCTCAGGTTCCATGGCACGGAGCCGCTCCTCGGCCAGATCGCTGTCGAAGCCGAGCCTCTCCATCGCGAGCCCGGCGACGATCCGCGGGTCCTTCACGTCCCACCAGGCGCCGTACAGCGCGGCGCCGGCCTCGGGCTCGCGTCTCGCGGCGAGACGCAGGAGGACGCTGGAGCGCCCCTCGTCGGTCGCGGTCTCGTATTCGCCCAGGAGCGTGAGGAGCTCCGTGGGGGCGTTCTCGCTGAGCCCCCATCGGATGTAGGGGAGGATTTCCGCGGCGCGCGCGCTGCGCTCGGGGTCGTCGCCCCGCGCCGCCGCCGCGAGCGCATCGAGGGCCGGTCGCCCGATCGCGAGGAGCTGGCGCGAGGCCTCCTCGCGCTCCTCGACGCTGTCCGCGCCGAGTTGCTGGACGAGGGCCTGGACCCGCTCGTCCCCGGGCCCCTGCGCGGCCAGCGGGAGCGCAAACAGGAGGATCAGCGACCTGACCTGCCTGCCCACGTGCGTCCTCCGCGCCTCGGCGGTTCCAAGCGACTCCGGGATGCGCGACGTGCGTAGCCTACGCCGGCCGTGCGCACCGCGTCCAGCGGCGTTGCGCCTGCGCGGCGACGGCAGGTACAATCCCTCCCCTCGGGGCGATTAGCTCAGCGGCAGAGCGCCTGCTTTACACGCAGGGAGTCGGGGGTTCGAATCCCTCATCGCCCATCCTCCTTCGCGGCGCCGCTTCGGAGGACAGGCTCTTCCTCCGCTGGACGCCGGCCCCGCGACGCCGTATCCTGTGCGCCCTGTCTCAGAGGACCGCCGCATGCAGCTCGACGACTCCGCCCTCTCGACGTTGGCCCAGCAGCTCCGCCGCCACTCGATCCGCATGACCACCGAGGCCGGATCAGGCCACCCCACGACGTGCATGTCGTGCGCCGAGATGATGGCCGTGCTGTTCTTCCGGGCGATGAAGTTCAACCCCGCCGACCCGTTCGACCCCGGGATGGACGCCTTCGTCATGTCCAAGGGGCACGCCGCCCCGATCCTGTGGGCCGCCCTCTGGGAGGCGGGCGCCATCGGCGAGGACCTGCTTACCCTGCGCAAGTTCACGAGCTCCCTCGAGGGTCACCCGACGCCGCGCAACCCGTGGGTCCGCGTCGCGACCGGCTCCCTCGGCCAGGGCCTCAACATGGGCACCGGCATGGCCCTCGCCCGCCGCGTCGACCATCGCGACTCGCGCGTCTGGGTCCTCTCCGGCGACGGCGAAATGGCCGAGGGCTCCGTCTGGGAAGGCGCCTCGTTCGCCGCGCAGTACGGCCTCGACCGCCTGACCCTCCTCGCGGACGTCAATGGCCTCGGCCAGAGCGGCCCCACGGCGCTCAAGCACGACGTGGAGACCTACGCCGCGCGGTTCCGCGCCTTCGGCTGGCACGCCGTCACGATCGACGGCCACGACGTGGCGCAGGTCTCCCGCGCCATCGACGAGGCCCGCTCGACGAAGGGGAAGCCCACCGCGATCATTGCCCGCACCGAGAAGGGGAAGGGCGTGAGCTTCCTCGAGGGAAAGGACGGGTGGCACGGGAAGCCGCTCAAGAAGGGGAAGGAGCTCGACGCGGCGCTCGCCGAGCTCGGCCCGATGAGCAACCCGTCGCCGCTCCGCCGCGCCGAATCGCAACCCGTCGCGCGCCCGAAGCCCCCCGCCGCGAGCGGCCGCCTGCGCCCCGACTACGCCCTCGGCCAGGAGGTCGCCACGCGCGAGGCGTACGGCGCCGCGCTTGTCGCGCTCGGGAAGCTCAACCCGGCCATCGTCGCGCTCGACGCCGACGTAAAGAACTCCACGTTCTCCGACAAGTTCAAGGCGGCCTATCCGGAGCGCTTCTTCGACTGCTGGATCGCCGAGCAGCAGATGGTCGGCGCGGCGCTCGGGCTCGCCGCGGAGGGGAAGATCCCGTTCGTCTCGACGTTCGCCTGCTTCCTGACCCGCGCGTACGACTTCCTCCGGATGGGCGTCTACTCCCAGCCTCCGGCGTTCGTGGCGTGCGGCACCCACGTCGGCGTCAGTATCGGGGAGGACGGTCCGTCGCAGATGGGGCTCGAGGACCTCGCGATGATGCGCGCCCTGATCAAGAGCACGGTCCTCTACCCGAGCGACGCGGTCTCCGCGGAGAAGCTCACGGAGCAGGCCGCGGGGGCGGGCGGGATCGTCTACCTCCGGATGTCCAGGCCGAAGACGAAGGTGATCTACCCGAACACGGAGGAGTTCCCGATCGGCGGGAGCAAGACGCTCCGCTCCTCGGCGAAGGACGCGGCGACGATCGTGGCCGCGGGGGTCACCGTGGCGGAGGCGCTGGACGCGCACGACCGCCTCAAGGCCGAGGGGATCGCCGTGCGCGTGATCGACGCCTACTCCGTGAAGCCGATCGACGAGGCGACGCTCGCCCGCGCGGCCGCGGAGACGGGGCGGATGGTCACGGTGGAGGACCACTCGCCCGCCGGGGGGCTCGGGGAGGCGGTCCTGCGCGCGGTCTCGGGGCGCTGCCCGGTGCGCGTCCTGGCGATCGAGGAGCTGCCCAGGTCGGGCTCGCCGAAGGAGCTGATCCAGGCCTACGGCATCGGGGCCGATTCGATCGTCCGTGCGGTGAAGGAGGGCCTGCCCTCCGAAGCGCGTAGCGCGAAGGAGGGGAACCGATGATCCGAATTCTCGTCCTCCTGCCGGCCCTTGCCTTCGCGCAGGGCGAGGACGCCGGAGACACGGAGCTCAAGGGCTCCATGGACCGCATGGGGCTGTGGCTGGAGAACCGCTACTATCCCAACGAGAACCCCGCGTTCGCGGCCACGGTCGGCTACGCCCTGGTGCGGATGGACACGTCGCCCCAGGACGAGTTCCTGCGGAACATCGTCTCCATGGTGAGGAAGAACGCCTACACGAAGACCGCCGAGGTCGGCTGGGCCGCCCTCGCGGCCCGCTACATGGACAAGGAGGGACGGGACCGGACGAGGTTGGTGCTGTTCGCCCAGGCGATGATCGACGCGCAGGCGAAGGACGGGGGGTTCGCGGAGGAGTGCACGATCCCGCCTCCGCCGGCGAAGCCCTATCCGCCGAAGGACCCGATGAAGCCGTCCCCGATCAAGATCGCGGCGACGAAGGGGCGGAAGGCGCCCGAGAAGGGCTCGTTCCCGGCGACGTATGCGGCCCTGCTCGGGCTGCGCGCGGCCGCGCAGCAGGGCATCACGGTCCCGCCGGAGACTTGGAAGGAGGCCGTGAAGTTCGTCGAGGCGGCCCAGAACGAGGACGGCGGATGGGACTTCGGCCTCGGGCCCGCCGACGAGCCCTCGTGCGGGACGGCGACGGCGATGGGGGGCGCGGCGCTCACGATGGCGCGCTTCTTCGCGGGCATCAAGGTCCCCAAGGACGACCGGATGGTCCGGGCCATCGACTGGCTCTCCAAGCACTGGACGACGAAGGAGGACCCCGGGTACGTCGGCCAGGACCTCCCGCCCGACCAGCGGCAGGGCGCGGCGGCGGCCGGGAGGAGGATGCAGTTCCTCTTCCTCTGCGAGACGCTCGGGAGCCTCGCGAAGGTCCCGAAGTTCGGCGAGCATGACTGGTACGAGGAGGGGAAGAAGGAGGTCGCCGCCGCCCAGGACACCAGCGGGAGCATCGACAAGTCGGCGACGGAGACGACGTGGGCCGCCCTCTTCCTCCGCAAGGGCACGGGCGAAGCCGGGGCCAGCCTCGGCCGCTGACGCATGCGACGGCTCTACGGCCATGTTTCGAGGGCACGCAGGCCGGTGGTCCACTGGCTGCGCTACGTGCGGCTCCTCGCCCTCGAGTTCCGCGCATCGCTCGCGATCTTCTTCGGCGTCTGGTGGTTCTCGGCGCTCATTCTTTGCCTCTGGTACGAGCATCCGGAGACGCGGAGGGGGCTGGGCTTCTGGGAGGCCCTCTACGACGTCTTCATGATGCTCCCGGCGCAGACGCCGATCCCCCCTCCCAGGTCGCTCCCCCTCCACCTCGTCTTCTACGCGGTCCCCCTGGTCGGGCTGATCATCGTCGCGGAGGGGATCGTGCGGTTCGGCGTGGTGCTGTTCAACCGGAAGCTCCGTTTGCAGGAGTGGACGATGGTGGAGTGCGCCTCGATCTCGGACCACATCATCCTCTGCGGCGCCGGCAAGGTCGGCTACCGCGTCACGCTGGAGCTGCTCCGCCTCGGCGAGCAGGTCGTGATCGTCGAGAAATCGGCGACGGCGATCTTCCTGGACGAGCTGCGCGATCGCGGCGTGCCGGTCCTCATTGCCGACGCCCGGTTCCGAAAGACGCTCGAGCACGCGAACATCGCCAGGGCGAAGGCGGTCATCGCGACGACGAACGACGACCTCGTCAACCTGGAGGCGGCCCTGGGGGCGCGCGAGCTCAACCCGAAGGTGCGCGTCGTGCTTCGCCTGTTCGACGACACGCTGGCGAAGAAGATCGAAGGGGCGTTCGGCATCCCGGCGATCTCGACGAGCAACGTCGCCAGCGGGTCGTTCGTCGCGGCGGCGACGAACCGGGGGGTGTTCCACTCTTTCCGGGTGGACGAGCACGATCTGCACCTGGCGGACCTGACGATCGCCGAGGGGTGCTGCCTCGTCGGGCAGACGATCGGCCAGGTCACACGGTCGATCGATTTCACGATCGTCCTGTACAAGGACTCGAAGGTGTTCGACCTGCACCCGAACCCGGAGATCGTGCTCAAGGCGGCCGACAAGATCATCGTCCTGGCCTCCCTGGAGCAGCTTGCCCAGCTCGAGAAGATGAACAAGAAGGCGTAGGCGGCAGAATCGACCCGCCCTGGCGGAGGCTCCTGCCGCCTCCGGAGGGGTGTTTCGACGCCCCGGCGCAACCCTCGGCCGGTCCGCTCGCTCCGTCGCCCGGATTCCGGAAGGCCCCGGAAGCGGCCTTGCATCCACTCTCCCGCGTCACGGAACTGTCCCACGGACACGGAGGTCCCGGTCCTCTCTTCTACCGGAGGCCTCCATGACCCAGCACGTCTCGCCCCTCACGTCCCTCTCCTGCTGCCAGTGCACGTGCGGCGGCGCCCAGTCGCCGACCCAGGACAGCAACTTCGGCACCCTGCTCGATGCCCTCACGACCACGCCGTTCTCGTCGAACTCCCGCTCGGGGAGCGGCGGGATCGGGAGCGGCGCGATGGGGGTCGGCGACTGGTTCGGGTTCATGGACCCGATGGCGACCTTCCAGCTCAAGCAGATGCTCGCCGACCTTCGGGCGAGCCAGGAGCTGGAGCGCGGCCTGAAGGCCCGGATCCAGGAGGCAAGGGCGAAGGACGACCCGTCGAAGGGCGCCCCCAATCGCTTCGCGGACGTGGGGAGACCCGACGGAGCTCGTACCAGGCCCGCCAGGCCTGCTCGGACGGCCTCGGCTCCCGCCGCCAAGGCGACCCCCGCTGCGCCCGCGACATCTGCCACTCCGGCGACGCCGGCCGCTCCGGCGACGCCGGCCAGTCGCGCTGCGAGGCCGCCGGTTGGGGTCCCCGCGACGCCGGCCGGCCCGGCGATGCCGCGTGCGGTCCCTGCGACACCCGCTACGCCCGCGACTCCGGCTGCGCCCGCCGTTCGGACCACGCCCGCGAGCCCCGCGACGCCCGCGACTCCGGCTGTGCCCGCGACCAGCGCCCCGCCCGCCGCTCCCGCGCCGCCCCGCGACGTCCAGCCGAGGCGGGTGGACGAGATCAAGCAGCACGGCCACGAACCGAGGCAGCGGATCCGGCCGGGGGCCACGCCGGCGGCGGCCTCCGCCCCGGACCCGGTGGCGCCGCGGACCGCAGGCGCCTCCGCGACGGAAGCCGCGGACCACGACCACTCGGGATGCCACGCCTCGGCATAGAGGGCGGGCAGCGGACGCTCGGAGCCGTCGAGGTCTCCTACCGCCGCGGAACGACCCACGGGTCGCAGTCGAATCGGTCCCAGCGCGTCCCGCCGCGGTTCTCGCTGAGCACGGCGAAGTACAGGTCCCCGTCGCTCGTCAAGGAGGCCTCGCCGATCGCCGCCGCGCCCCCGCGTTCGACGACCAGACGCACGTCCGTCCACTCCCCCCACTCCCCGGCGCGCGCCTGACGGGCACGGAGGATGCCCGAGCGTCCGTCGGCGAGCGCGCCCGAGTAGTAGAGGTGCCACTCGTCGCCCGACCGGAACAGGTGGGGCTGGTGATCGTCCTGAGAGGAGTTGAGCGACGCGACCGGACGCGGCTTCGCCCAGGTCTTCCCGTCGTCGCCGCTCGTGCTGAACCACAGGTCCAGCCCCCCGGCCCCGCCGGGTCTTGGCTGGCTATCGAAGAAGAGGACGAGCGAGTCCTCGTCGATCCTCTCCATGTGCGGGTTGTCCTCGGCGCCGTCCGTGTTGATCGGCGACGGGAGCGGCTTTCCCGGCCCCGAGGGGTCCCGCTCGGGGCGGCGGATCACCCAGACATCGTCCTCGTTGTTCTCCGTCTGGTTGCTCGTGAAGACGAACCAGTCGATCGAGCCGTCGGCTGCGTACACCGCCTGGGGGGCACCCTCCGAGAAGATCGGCCTCGCCATGCGAGAGAGTCTCCACGTCGGGAAGGGCTCCTCGGTGGTCGACCTCTCCGAGATCAGGAGGTCGGTATGCAGCCAGCGCCACTCGAGCGACGGGTCGGGGTTCGAGAGGTCCATGCCGAATTCGGGGCCGCGCATGTAGCGATGCAACTCGCCCAGGTCGTCCCCGTTCACGATGTGGCCCAGGAGGTCGGCCGGCGCGTAGATGCAGTAGAGCGTCAGGCCGTCGCGGCTGACGTAGAGCCCGTCCTCCCACCCGCCGCACGCCAGCTCCAGCGGACGGGGCTCGCCGAACTCCTCCGTCAGCGCGACGACGGGCCGCGCGGCGTTCTTGGCATCCGTCCAGTCCGTCTGAGGCTCCTCGCACGACGCGCACAGGACCAGGAACGCCCCGATCCCGAGGGAAACAAGAAAACACGCTCGGCCGCGCGGCGCCCCCGCGGGGCGCGCGCCTGGTCTGGGCGAATCCATGGTGTCCTCCCATCATCAAACAACGACGGGAATACCCCGCGGGGGGCGGACCGGTTACCGCGGGGGTGCGGCCGCGCAGGCGGGGCAGCCGCGGCGGGGGCGGACGGCGATCGTCCGCACGCTGCCCGCGAGCAGGTCGACCTCGAGGATCCGCCCCGCGAGCGGCTCTCCGCAGCCTACGAGGAGCTTCACGGCCTCCCCCGCCTGGAAACAGCCGATGATCCCTGGGACCGGGCCGATGACCCCCGCCACCGCGCAGCTCGGGATCGAGCCCGGCGCGGGAGGCTCCTCGAACACGCAGCGGTAGCACGCGCTCTTCCCGGGGATCGTCGTGAAGACCTGGCCCGTGAACCTCAGCACCCCGCCGTGGACGACGGGGATGCCGAGCGCGACGCACGTGTCGTTCACGGCAAACTTCGTGTCGAAGTTGTCGCTCCCCTCCAGGACCACGTCATGCCCCGCGAGGAGGCCGCGCGCGTTCGACAGCTCCAGGCGCGCCTTGACCGCCTCCACGCGCACGCCTGGGTTGATCGCCGCCATCCGGTCGCGCGCCGAGTCCGCCTTCGGCCTCCCCACGTCCGCGGCCGCGTGGAGCACCTGGCGCTGGAGGTTCGACAGGTCCACCTCGTCGCTGTCGATCACGGTGAGCCGCCCCACACCCGCCGCGGCGAGGTACAGCGCGGACGGCGAGCCCAGGCCTCCCGCCCCCACGATGGCGACCCGCGCCTCCGCGAGCTTCCTCTGCCCCGCTCCGCCCACCTCTGGCAGGAGCATCTGACGGCTGTAACGGAGGATCTCCTCGTCCGAGAATCCGAAGGAGCTCACGTGCGCACGCTCCCCAGGAGCCACAGCGCGAGCGACGCGAAGAGGACGACGGGCGCCCAGGTCGCCGCCACCGGGTCCATCGCCCCCTTGCTGCCAAAATTGACGAAGAAGAAGTAGGCCCCGAAGAAGGCCATCCCCACGACCAGGCACACGCCGAACCCCAGCATCAGGCTCCGGACCTCGCGGCGCAACATCACCGCCAGCCCGAGCGTCGGGAGGATCAGGTTGAAGAGCGGGAAGACGAGCCGCGTGTGGAACTGCACGAGCGGCGCCGGCTCGTCCGGGTGGTCGAGGGCCTGCCTCGCGAGCTCCCGGAGCGGCTGGTACGGGTTGTCCGCCGTCTCCACCTGGTCCGGAGAGAACGTCGAGTCGACGAGCAGGCCGTCCTTCCCGAAGGAGTGCGCGGTCCCCTCGATCCGCCCCAGCGGGTCCAGCGTCCACTGGACCCCGTCCGAGAGGAGCCACCCCGACCTCGGCCCCGCCACCCAGCGCGCCTCCGCGCCCGTGATGTGCCAGGTCCTGCCCGTCTCCGGCTCTCTCCGATCCACGATCAGGTTTCGCATCGTCCGCGTCCTGAGGTTGTACTTGTCGTAGAACCACAGGGTGTTTTCGCGATCGAAGACGTTCTCGCGCTCCTGGAACTTCTCCTTCCCGACCCTGGACTCGGTGAGCTGCATCTGGAGCGCCACGCGGGGCAGGAGCCACTCGTCGACGGCCATCGCGCCCGCCACGAGGGTCCCCATCGCGAGGAAGGCCGGCCCGAGGACGCGGTACACGCTCTGTCCGGCGAGGATCATCGGGACAAGCTCGTTCGACTTCGTCAGGCTGACGACCGTCATGATCGTCGCCGCGAGGCACATCATCGGGAAGAGGCGCGATGCGAAGAGCGGCAGGCGGCAGGAGTAGTACTCGACGATCAGCCGGAAGTGCGACGTGGACTCGGTCTTGAGGAGCGCGTCGGCCTTCTCCGCGAGGTCGATCACGAGGTAGAGGCCGCACATGGTCAGCGCGGCGACCAGGAATGACCGGATCCAGAGCGCGCCGACGTAGCGGTCCAGGACGCGCATCCTGAGGATCGCGAGGAGCAGGAGCAGGCCGCCGGCGACCCACGCGGCCATGCGGAGGGAGGGATCCTCGATCATGCCTTTCCCCCCTTCCACCCGAAGAACTCGAGGACGCGCGCGAAGATCCGCTTCCGGCGGAACTCCCGCTCGATCTGGCGGAACCGCTGCCGGGCCCGCTCCTGCGAGCCGCCCTCCTTGCGCGCGCGACTCGTCGCCTCGTCCGGCGGGACGACATACACGGCGGCGTCCGGATGGAACCGGAACGTCATCCGGTTCGCGAGGAGCCTCATCCCCAGCTCGCGGTCGGTGTACCCGTACTCGCCCGCCTTCGCCATCGATTCGTTGAAGCCCCCGACCTCGAGGAGGTGGGCCTTCTTCACGCTCGCGTTCCCCGTCTTGAAGTCCCCGGCCCCCATCTCGCCGCGCTGGCTCCGCTCCCACTCCTCGATGCACTTCTGGCGGGTCATCCTGATCGGGAGGGGGCTCTCGAGCACGGCCGGGTCGTCCGCGCGGTACCCCGTGAGCGCCAGGCGGTCGACCTCGCCGTGCAGGCGCACGTGCTCCGCGACCCAGGCCGGGTGCGGATAGCAGTCGTCGTCCGTGTAGAGGACGAGCGGCGAGGCGGCCTCGCGCATCCCGATGTTCCGCGCCACGGTGACGCCGTAGACGTCCACAGGCAGCCCCGTCGTGAAGTAGCGCAGCGCGAACCCCCACCTCGACGGCTCGCACAGCTCCCGGTTCGGTGCGTAGTTCTCGGGTCCGCTGTCGTCGACGACGAGGACCTCGAAGCGATCCCGGGGGAAGGTCTGGCGAGAGAGCCACCCGAGGCACTCGGCGAGGATGGGAGGCCGGCAGAACGTGGGAACGACGACGGAGGCGTCGAGCGGCATGGTCACTTCCTCAGCACGATGCGGAGGAGGACCAGCGCCCCGAGGAGCATCACGACGTCGGGGGCCCAGAGGGCGACGGAGGGATCGAGCTTCTGGCGGGCGGCCAGGGCCTGGGCGGCCGTCATCAGGGGGTAGTACACGACGAAGACCGGCAGGACGCTCCAGCCCATCCCCGCGATGCGGGACCCTCTCCGCACGAGGATCCCGAGCGGCGTCCCGAAGAGCGCGAAGATGAGGGGTGCGAGCCCGAGCGCGCGGCGCCAGAAGAGCTCCGCCTTGAGCCGATCCACCGTGTACCCCTTCGCCCCGCCGGCCGCGATCCCGCGCTCGAGCTCCTGGCTCGTCATGTCCCTCTCGCGGGGGTTGTACCCGCCCATCAGTGCGGAGATGTCGATCACCTCCCGGTACTCGTGGAACGTCCCGGGGTTGATCGTATCGCGGCGGGTCGGGTCGGGGTACTCCACGAGCGTCCCGTCGACCAGGTCGATCCACAGGTCCCTTCCGTTCGGGTCCCGGTAGAGCCGCCCCTCCGCGGCCCTGGACTCGGTGCGCACCCGTCCGGTCTTCGGGTCGAGGCGCTTCACCTGGAAGTCGGCGAAGACCTCCCCGCGGCGGCTGCGCCACGCGAGGACCACCTCGTTGCCGATCGGCACGCTGTAGGCGTCGCGGGAGAGGCCGTAGAGGGCCTGCTGGATGCCCCGTTGCGTGATCTGCCGGCGCTTGAGGTGGCTCCGCGGGATCCACTCCTCGTTCATGTAGAGGGTGGCGGCGCTCGCCAGGATTCCGACCAGGAGCGGGGGGGCGAGGACGCGGCGCAGGGGCACGCCCGCGACGCGGATCGCGTCGATCTCGTTGTCCGCGGCCAGCCGCCCGAAGACGAGGGCGCAGGCGATGAGGACGCCCACGGGGAGCGCGAACGAGAGCGTGAGCGGCAGGAAGTACGGCGCGATCTCCTTGATCGCGCTCGCCGGGAAGTACTGGAGGGCCTGGAGCTGGACGAGCGCCATCCCGACGAAGATCACGGCCGTCAGCGAGACCAGGGCCGCGATGAAGGTGATCAGGAGCTCGCGCAGGATGTAGCGCTGAAGGATCATCTACTTGAGCATCGTCGTGAAGAAGTAGTTCACCGTCCAGTAGACCCCGAAGAGGGCTCCAAGGATGACGACCGACCAGAAGACGCGCCAGACCCAACCGATGTGCAGGAAGTAGAGCAGGCGATCCGAGAGCGTGCGGTGGTGGAAGACCATCCGCACGTCCCCGAGCTTGATCACGTCCCCGTCCCGAAGCACCTTGCTCGGGAAGACGGCGATGTCGTTCACGTACGTCCCGTTCTTGCTGGAGAGGTCCACGAGCACGTAGCCTCCCTTTTTCCGCTCGATCCGACAGTGCTTCCGCGAGAGCTTCTCGTCATCGAGCTGGATCTGGCAGGTCGACTCGCGGCCGAACGCCGTGAGGTCGTCCCTGAGCGAGATCTTCCGTTCCGACTCCTTCTCGAAGATCTCGATCGTCGCCATCCTACAACCGCTCCTGGAGGACCTTCTCCCACCGTTCCGCGCACCGTTCCCAGGAAAACTGCTCCACGTGGGCCCGTGCCGCCCCGGCCAGGCGCGCGCGGAGCCCCTCGTCCCCGCGGAGCCGCTCGACCGCGGCCCGCATCGCCTTCGCGTCGCGCGGCGGGACGACGATCGCCGTCGTTCCGTCGATCGCCAGGTCGGCCGTGCCGGACGGCGTCGCCACGACGGGCGTCCCGCACGCCATTGCCTCCGCGACCGAGTTCGACCACCCCGCGCTCACCTCGCCGCTCACGAACACGTCCGCGGCGGAGTAGAGCGCCGGCAGGCCCTCCTGGGGCGGCGAGACGACCGTCCGCACCCAGTCCCCGCGCGCCCACCAGGGCAGGCGGATCTCCTCGCGGTCGAAGAGCGTCAGGCGCACCCCGCTCCGCCGGAGCGGGGCGAGGGCCCGAAGGACCGTGGCCGAACCTTTCACGCGCTTGTCCGGCCGCCCGAAGGCGAGCGCCTGGAACCCCTCCCTGCGCTCCACCGGCACGCGGCGGAACGCCTCGACGTTCACCCCTCCCGGAAGGGTGAGCCCCGCGACGTCCGGATAGTAGCGGTTCCAGTCGCTCGCCACCCCGACGACGAGCCAGTCGGGGCGCCAGAGCGAGCGGTATTTTTTCACATACCTCGGGCCCAGGACAAGGAGAACCCTCAACCGCGCGGGCGCCTCCGCGAGCACGGGCAGGACGGACGGGTCGCCGCAGAGGAGCGCGTCGTGGACGGTCGCCCCGACTTCGTCGAGCGGCCGCACCTCCCCCTCGAAGGGGAGCCAGGCGGGCTTCGATCCGTCGGCGACGTAGATCGTGAAGCGGTGACCGCGGCGGACGAGGCGGTTCCCGAGCTCCAGGAAGCGACGGACGCCCCCGTAGACTCCGAGGTGAGGAAGGAGCGCGGCAATCCTCACGGCGAGGCGACCTCGCGGAGGATGTCGAGGAGGCGCGGGGCGTTCGCGGCGAGGGAGTAGGCCTCCTCGACGCGCTTCCGCCCCGCCGCGCCCACGCGCTCGGCGAACGGCCGGTCGCGGACGAGGCGCGCGATGGCGCCCGCCCAGTCGTCGTGCGATCTCGCGAAGAGGCCGTTCACGCCGTCGGTCACGATCTCCTCGTGCGATCCGACCGGCGAGGCGACGCAGGGCACGGCCGCGGCCATGCACTGGAGCAGCTTCGTCGCGCACTTCCCGCGCGACCACGGGTCGTCGGGGAGCGGCGCGAGGCCGATGTCGAACGAGCGGACGTCCTCCCCCTCCTCCGCCTCGCTCCACGGCTTCTTGATCACGGCCAAGGGCGGACAGTCGAAGAAGTCGTTGCAGACGATCTTGAGGCGGACATCGGGGAACTCCCGGCCGACGCGCTCGAAGACGGGCTTGAGCGCCTCGAGGAAGACGAGCGACTTCTTGCCGCCGATCCAGCCGAGCGTGATCGGACCCTCGCCGGCGGAGCGCGCCGGATACTTTCGGAGGTCGATCGAGGTGGGAACGACCCACACGCGCGGGTTGTGCTCGCGGGCGAGCCCGGCGAGGTACGAGCTCCCCGCGACGACGCCGTGGCTCCCCCGTGCCATCCATCGGAAGCGGAGCGTCCGGCCGAAGGAGTCGGAGGACTCGTGGCGGCTGCTCTGGAACATGACGGCGTCGT
>CAZYRM010000073.1:0-29817 GCA_964649705.1 uncultured Planctomycetia bacterium | reverse complement strand
GCGAAGATGCGGCGGACCTCGCGGTTCATCCCCTCGCGCAGCGTGACGTCCATGACGGTCATGTCGCGCGAGCGCTTGTGGACCCTGACCTTGAGCTGCGACGTCCGTCCCTCGGAGAGCCAGACGCCCTTCTGGATCTTCTCGAGCTGCTCCCCGCTGACGTAGCCGTTCACGACGACGCGGTAGGTCTTCGCGACGCCGTACCGCGGGTGGGTCAGGAGGTTGGTCAGCTCCCCGTCGTTCGTGACGACGATGAGCCCATCGGAGTCACCGTCGAGACGCCCGACGGTGTAGATCCGCTGGTAGACGCCGTGGAAGAGGTCGATGACCTTGGGTCGGTGCATCGGGTCGTCGCTGGTGCAGACGTACCCGCGCGGCTTGTGCAGCAGGAAGTAGACCTTCGGCTCGGTGCGGATGACCTCCCCGTCGCAGCGGACCACCTGCGTCGCGAGGTCGACGGAGACGCCGAGCGTGCGCACGATGACGCCGTCGACGCTGACGCGCCCCGCGACGATGAGGTCCTCGCAGGAGCGGCGGGACCCGAATCCGGCATGGGCCAGGAGCTTGTGGAGGCGTTCCATAGGGGCCGAGACTATACCACCGGCGGCCCGATCCGGGAACGATCGCGCGCCCAGGCGCCCAGATAGAAGAAGCCCGCGACCAGGAGGAGCGCCCGCACGCCGACGACGAACGAGAGCGACTCGAGCATCCCTCCGACGATGGCGCCGAGGAGGTTGGCGCCGAGGGCGGCTGACTTCCCCTCCACGCGGGCGAACGAGGTGGAGAAGACGATCCCCGAGAAGAAGACCGGGGAGGTCAGGAAGGCGCTCGCGAGGGCGACCTTGCCGGCGAACGGCAGGCGGTTGAGGACGTCGAGCGGCAGGAAGTAGTTCGCGAGGAGCGTCGCGAGCAGGAGGAGCCATGCGACGGCGAGCGCCGTGCGGCCCGGGCGCGCCCAGACGACGAATAGGGTGGAGAGGAAGGCCATCAGGAGGATCGCCGAGATGATGAAGGCGTTGACGGCCCACGTCGCGCCGAAGAGGAGGGAGGCCTTGCTGACGTTCTGGACCTCGAGGAGGAGGAAGCCGGCGCCGAGGCAGAAGAAGTGGAGGTCGACCCCGCCGCGCCCGAGCACGACGCGCTTCCCTCCGACGAGGAGCGCGAGCAGGATCCCCGTCACGACGAGGTGGACGGCGGGGATGCCGGCCACGGGGTGGAAGAGGTAGGGCCAGTCGTCGGTCGTGAGCGGCGTCTCCATCGGGTAGGCCTTCTTGGGACGGAGCTCGTCGATCCACTCGCGCACCCAAGGCTGCGCGGCGATGCGCGCCTCGACCTGCCGCATGGAGGCCTCGGGGCCGCCGACGAAGCAGACGCCTCCCCACCCCACGTCGCTCCAGGGGAAGACGAAGACGAGCGGCGGCCGGCCGAAGACCTCCTGGAAGAGCCCTTGCAGGCGGTCGGCGATGAAGTCGTCGGTGATGGAGTAGGTCATCACGACGACGCCGCCGGGCTTGAGGAGCCTGGAGACCTCGGTCAGCGCCTCGACGGTGTACAGGTAGTGATCGAGGCGGACATTGTTGTGCGTGGAGGAGAGCGTGACGGAATCGGCGAGGCCGAACCAGGCAAGGTCGTAGCGGCGGGTGGACTTCTTGAAGAAGCTGCGCGCGTCGTCGACGACGGGGGTCACGCGCAGGTCGGCGTAGGGACGCTCGGGGTGGAGCTCCTCGCCCATCTCGAGGATGACGGGGTCGATCTCGACGGCGTCGATGTGCTTCGCGCCGTTCCGCAGCGCCCCCGCGGCGTCGTTGCCCGAGCCTGCGCCGACGATGAGGACGTCCTCGGGTCCGCCATCGGCGAGGAGGCGATAGGGGAAGTTGTACTGGCTCCGCCTGCGCTCCTCGGCGGGGAGGCCGGAGGCGTCGGAGAGGTCGAGCATGCCTTGGTAGCCGGTGTTGTTGGTGCGGATGGTATGGCGGCTGGTGGCGAGGGTCTCTCCCTGGGCGGCGCCGGAGAGGAGGGTGAGCTTCTGGTAGGGGGACCACACGGTACGCCCGGGGTCCCGGGGGAAGGCGACGAGGGCGAGGACGGCGCCGAGGAGGGGGACGGCGAGGAGCTCGGCGCGGTGCCCGTCAGGCCGGCCTTGCCGGCGGGCAAACACGAGGCCCAGGTGGATGGCGGCGGCGACGCCGAACCAGGCGACGGGGGGCATCGACCAGGCGGAGAGGGCGGAGAAGAGGAGGATCCCGACGAGGCTGCCCGCGAGGTTGACGGCGTACGCGCGGAGGGGCCTGGGGTGCGCGTCGAACAGGGCGCCGAGGAGCTGGCCGATGGGGTAGAACGTCGCGGCGATGAGGCCGAAAACGACGAGGGTCCATCCGAGGCCGAGGGCGCTGGCGGTCCAGTCGACCTCCTTGACCTCGTAGAAGTAGTACTTGGAGAGGGAGGAGAGGAACTCGGTGATGCGCTGCATGGAGAGGGCCTCCACGCCGAGCGGGTTGACGACGAGGAGCACGGTGGCCGCGAGGAAGGCCGCGGAGAGCCAGAGGCGCACGGTGCGGGCGGCGTGGAAGCTGCCGAGCCCTGCGCCGAGGAAGGCGGAGATGAGGACGAGGTTCTTGAGGTGGGCGAAGATGCGCACCTCGACGGAGACCCAGCGGATGACGAGCATCTCGAGGAAGAGCAGCAGGACGCTGATCCAGAAGACCGTGGAGTCGCGCGGGCGAGATGCGGGCATGTCCATCGGCGGGCGAGCCTATCCTACGTAGCCGTTCCGCGGAAGGATTTCGCTCCCGCGGTCTCCGCTCTCCCGCGTACGATGCGCCACGATGCACGCCGCGCCGCGCCTCATCCTCGTCTCGGCCATCGCCCTCTTCCACGAGATGCTCGTCATCCGGTGGCTAGCGGGCGAGTGCCGCGTATACGGCTACTACGCGAACCTCCCGCTGATTGTCGCGGTCTTCGGCATCGGAGCCGGCTGCATGCTCGCGCGCCGCTCGGTCCGCCTGATGCCGCTCTTCGCCCCGCTGCTCCTCCTCTTCGTCTTCCTCGCGACGACGACGTACTTCCGCGAGATCTCGCTGACGGCGTGGACCGGCGAGCAGCTCCGACCCGAGGACCTCGGCGGCCATACGCTCGACGCGGTCCGCTTCTACGCCTCCTTCCTCTTCCTGCTGCTCCTCTCCGGCGCGACGTTCGTCCCTCTCGGCCAGGAGCTCGGCCGCGCCTTCGCGCCCTGCCGCCCGCTCGTGGGCTACTCCTGGAACCTCGTCGGGAGCCTCCTGGGCATCTGGGGATTCGTGCTGGCCTCGCTGGTACAGACCTCCTCGGTGCCGTGGTTCGCCGTGGTGGTCCTCGGCGCGGTCCTCCTGGATCGAGGCTGGACTCGCGCGCTGACGCTGGCCTGCGCCATCGCGGCGCTCTTCGTCGTCTGGCGCGCGGACGGCACGGAGACGTGGTCCCCCTACTACAGGATCCAGGTGAACGACTACCTCCTCCGCGACGACTCGGGTCGCGAGCGCAAGGTGGGCACCTACCTCCGCGTGAACCACGACTACTACCAGCGGATGCTGGACCTTCGGACGCCGTTCGCCTCGGAGTTCCCCGTGCTGCGCGAGGCGCTGGCGTACTACGACCGCCCCTATCGCCACGTACGGCCTCGCAGCGTGCTCGTCGTGGGGGCGGGCACGGGAAACGACGTCGCGGCGGCGCTCCGTAACGGCGCGGAGCGTGTCGACGCGGTGGAGATCGACCCGCTCATCCTCGATCTCGGCAGACGGCTCCACCCCGAGCAGCCCTACTCGGACACGCGCGTCACGGTGCACGTGGACGACGCGCGGAGCTTCCTCAAGGAGACGCGGGAGAAGTACGACCTCATCGTCTTCGGACTGCTCGACTCGCACACGCTGGTCAGCGGCCTGGGGCGGCTCCGCATCGACAACTACGTCTACACGCTGGAGAGCCTTCGGGAGGCGCGCGGCCACCTGACGGAGGGGGGAGCGGTCTACGTGGCGTTCACGCTGTACGCGGAGTGGATCTTCGGGCGGTTCTACGGGATGTTCCGCGAGGTCTTCGGGGAGGACTTCGTGACGGGGTCGGAGGCGTACGACTCGGCGGGGCTGTACGCGGGGGGGAGGGGCGTGCGCGAGTGGGTAAGGCAGGACCCCTCGGTCTGGAAGACGATCGAGCTTGCGGAAGATCAGATCCCGGAGCTCCCGACGGACGACTGGCCCTTCCTATATAAAGAGGACCGGACATTCCCTCGCGAGTACGCGGTGATGCTGGGGCTGCTCCTGGCGGTCCTCGCGTTCTCCGCGCGCGGCGTCTCGGCGAAAGGGGCTGGCTGGGACGGGCAGATGGCGGCGCTGGGGGCGGCGTTCCTGCTGATCGAGGTGCGGGGGCTTGCGGCGCTGGCGCTCTTGTTCGGGTCGACGTGGATCGTGAACGCGATCGTGATCACGATGATCCTGGCGATGGCGCTCGTGGGGAACGGCCTGGCCTCGGTGTGGAAAGCGCCTCCCGTGCGGCTGCTCTACGTGCTCCTCTGGGGAGCGGTGCTGTTGAACTTCGCGGTCCCGATGTCGGCGTTCCTGGGCTGGGGGAAGCTGGAGCGTTGCCTGGCGGGAGGGGCGCTGGTAGCGCTTCCGCTCTGCTTCTCGGGCATCCTCTTCTCGGTGGCCTTCCGCGACACGCGCGACGCCGAGGGAGCGCTGGGCTCGAACCTCCTCGGCGCGGTGGCGGGCGGCATGAGCGAGTACGCCTCGATGATGACGGGCATCCGCGCCCTTGCGCTCCTGGCGCTCTTCTACTACTTCCTCGGCTTCCTTGTGCACCAGCGCCGCGGCGCAACCTAGGCGATCCGGCCCGCCCCAGTTCGCCCTTGAACGTCCGCTCTCCCACGCTACACTGTATTACATGCGCTCTATCGTGAGTCTGAGTCTACCGAAGCGTCTCGCGCAGCACCTCTCCCGCGTAGCACGCGAGATGAAGGTCCCTCGGAGCCTGCTGGTCCGGCAGGCGATCGAGCGGTTCCTCCGCGAGCGGGAGTTTGGCGCCCTGTCGTCGCGGCTCCGTCCGTACGCCCTCCGTCGCGGCGTCGTGTCGGATGAGGACGTCTTCACCAGCATCTCTTGAAGGCCTTCCTCGACACCAACGTCATCCTCGCCGCGTTCGTGACCCAAGGGGTGAGTCACGGCCTCTTCCAGAGGGTCGTCGCCGGGGAGATCGAGGCGGTCGTCAGCGAGCAGGTCCTCGCCGAGACCGAGAAGCACCTGCGGCGGAAGTTCCACGTCCCTGACGCGGAGTGCGCGAGGACTCTCGCGCTCATTCGTGGGTCCTGCGAGGTCGTCCCAGTCCCGCCCCACCCACCCAAGGTGTCCCGAGACCCGGATGACGACGCAATCCTCGCTGCAGCGATCGCTGCCAGGGCCACGCATCTCGTGAGCGGCGACAAGGACTTGCTGGTCCTGGACGGGACTGACGGAGTTCGGATCCTGCCGCCTGCGGAGTTCATCCGGTGCATAGAGAGCCGGAAGAAGGGCCGCTGAGGCGGACGTGTTTCCCTACGGCCCTTCGGAGCTTGCGCTCATGGAGGCCGACGACAACCTCCTCCTGCTGGAGGCCCTCGCGGACGGCAAGGCGCTCTTCGATCGCGGCGGGTGGAGCCGGATGCGCGGGGCGCACCTGCGGGACACGGCGGCGGGCAGGGTGCGTCGGACGCCCCTCTGCTGGATCGTCGGCGAGCGGACGTAGGGGACGCTCAGAGCGGAGCTCAACCAGGCGGGCCTGGCCGAGCAGGCCTCATCGCAGGCGCCACGCACCTCGTGAGCGGAGACAAGGACCTGCTGGTTCTGGCTGGGCAGGGAGGAGTTCGGATCATGACTCCTGCGGACTACGTCCGGCATCTGGAGAGTCGGAGGAAGGGCTCCTGACGCGGATTCCCTCTCCATCGCATGCGCCTCGTGCAGGGCGGCATCCCGATCGCATGGATTCCGTGACAAGCCGCGCCCGGAGGGGCAAGATCCGCTCCTCACTTGACCGCCATCAGATTCTCGGGCTGCGAACCGCGGAGTCGGACCATGGCGCGCAAGCACAGGTCGGACGCGCCCATCGAGATGGAGCCCACGCGCGTGGCGGGCGTCGTCGAGCGCCTCGTTCCCGCTTTGCGGTCCTACGCGACCTCTCCGCCGTCGAGCTTCCACCTCGGCCCGTCGCGGGAGGAGACTGCGCCGCTGGCCGCGCGCCTCGCGCCACTCACAAAGGCCCTGCGCGGGACGGGCGTCAAGGACCTCCTCGGCGTCGGTGTCGCGGTGGAGCAGAACGGTCGCCAGACGAAGTGGCTCGCTGAGTTCCTCCCGCGGCTTCACGCGGCGCGCGAGTCGAGGCTGCAGCGGGACCTGGGGCCGGAGAAGCTCGCGGAGCTCCGTCGGTACGTCTCCCTTCCTGGAGGCGACCTGCTGGGCGTACTGGGCCGCGAGCGCTCCGAGAACGCGCACTCGGACCTGTTGCGCTGGCTGATGGACCCTGTCTCGGCGCCGCACATCGCGCCGTGGGTGCTGGGGAAGCTCGTCGGAATGCTCGACTCCCGGGACGGCTGGCGTGAGCGTCTGGACCGCGGCCTCTCGGCGAGGTCGGTGACGGTGCGACGGGAGGTCTACCTCGGGGTGGAGATGGGGTCGACGGAGGCGAAGGACCGGGTGGACCTGCTGGTGGCGTCGCCCGGGTTCCTGCTGGCGATCGAGAACAAGGTGGGCTCGCAGGAGCACGACGACCAGACGGAGACGTACGCGGAGTGGCTGGAGGCGGCGCCGCGAGACGTGCTAACGGGCGGGCTGTTCCTGACGGTGGGAGGGGAGCGGGCGGCGTCGGCGAGGTTCAAGAGCATCGTGTACATGGACGTGTTGGACGGTCTCCTGGATGCGCCCCTGCGGGGGGCGTTGGAGCCGATTGAGGAGTGGGTACTCTCGGGGTACGTGAAGACGCTGGGCGACCACATCCTTCGGGAGGAGATCGGGAGTTCGAGGCTACGGGAGGCGCGCTGATGGGCAACCTGAGCGACGTGTCGGTCCTGCTGGGGCAGAACGCGGGCGACTTGGAGATGGCGCGGAGGGTCTTCACGACGGAGACGAGGCGGTTCGTGGAGGGGGTGCTGGAGGCGCTCACGCGCGGGGGGGCGGAGAAGTGGATGACGCCTCGGTTGCGGATCGATCTCCCTGCGGACATCGAGACGGAGGCGAAGTCGACGGTCGGGCTGACGGCGCAGCACTCGACGGCCGTGGCAAAGCTTCGGGTGAAGAAGGGCACGAAGTTCATGCACGTCGGGGACGTGTCGTTCGGGATCCTGTACACGGACGCGGACCCACGCATGGCGTTCTTCAACTGGCAGGTGAAGCTCGAGCCCGCAGCGAAGTACAACCGCCTGGACAACGCGGTCTGGGCGCACTGGCAGGCGAAGTGGAAGGGGGACCTCCCGCAGGGCGCGGGTCACCACGCGCGGGACAACACGGTGTGGTTCGTGTCGAGGCCGCTGAACAAGGACCTTCGCAGCGAGACGGCCTTCGAGGACGTCCGCTGCGTCCTCGAGGAGCTCCTCGCCACCGAGGCCGAGATCGGCCACTCGGTGGGCGTCGAGGAGGAGGACGACTAGCCAATCGGCGAGCTGCGGGACCAAAGCCACCACGATCTGGTGGGTCATCACGCGCCGTTGTCGATTCCTGGTGCTCTGACCCTACTCAGCACCACTGAGTCCGCTGGAGTCACGGTCTTCTCAACGATGTGCAGGTACGATCCCTTGGTGAATTCCACATACACTTTCAAGCAGCTCGCCGCCGATGTGCTCGAGAAGGTGGGGCGCCCCATGACTACCGAGGAGATATGGAAAGAGGCAGTCGCCGGCGGACTACAGAAGAAGCTCCGAGGGTACGGGAGGACGCCCAGCGCCACTTTGTACGCAGACCTGCATCGCGCCACTCTTCCAGGGATAGAGTCGGAATTCGTGCGTGTTGGAAGCCGCCCGCGAAAGTACTGGCTCAGTTCGGCCAAGGAGCTCAAGACTCCCAAGCCCGACGCCCCGCGCGCCAACGACGGATGCGAGCCCAGCATCAGGTTCCACGAGCGGGATCTTCATCCGCTCATGGCATGGTTCGCGGACACTCGTCTCGCCGGCGCTTTGGTGAAGACGATCCACCACGAGAAGAGCAAGAAGTCCTCATTCGCTGAGTGGGTCCATCCCGACCTCGTTGGCGTTCTGTTTCCGCAGAGCGCTCTCGACAGCCCATTGACACTGAACTTGTCGAACGCGATGAAAGCACCGCTATGCCGACTCCTGTCCTTCGAGCTGAAACGCAGCGTGGACTTCTCCAATCTACGGGAAGTGTTCTTTCAAGCCGTCTCAAATTCCTCCTGGGCGAACGAGGGGTACCTGGTAGCCGCCGAGTGGGCTGATAGTCCCGAGTTCCAGGAAGAGCTCGAACGACTCTGCCAGGCTTTTGGAATCGGCATCATCCACCTCTCGGTCGAGGACCCGATCTCGAGTTCCATTCGCATCCCCGCCCTGCGAAAGCCGCAGATCGACTGGGTGACGCTGGACAAGCTGGTCGAGATGAACGTCGACATCAAGAGCTTCGTGAAGACGGTCACCGATGACCTGGGAACCTCAGTGCACCGCGCGGAGTTCGATCCAGTTCCCGTTGATCCTGAGGCATACGCCGAGGGCCTCAGGTCGCCAAAACGGGCAGCTCTTGGTGGCTGATCTGACGGGTAGGTGGACAAGTCGGGCCGAGGAGGCGCTACTTGTCCCCCGGCCGCGGTGGTCAAGGACGAGCGGGGAGGGTCTCACATCACCGCGCTCGCACCTTGCGCCCCGTCCGTTCGGCATAAGCCTGGATCACCTTCCACTCGAAGAGGTACGTCCTTCCGATCTTCTTCGCCGCTGCCAGCCGCTTGTTCCGAGCGGCCTTCCTGACCGCCTCGGGCGTGACCCCCAGGAACTTTGCCGCCTCCTCGCTGGAGACGTACTCGGCGTCCCCCTGCGGCAGGAACCCGGTCCCCTCCTCGGAACTGTTCTCGCCGAGCGCCAGGTACCCTTGCGCGATTCCAAGGCGATCCGCCAGATCCTGGCAGACCCGGTAGAGCGGCGAGGCCGCAACTTCCTGAGTGATCCACCGCTTGCCGCGGAGGATGCGGGAACCGGGCACGCTCACACGGTTCACGAAGTTCGGGTACGCCTCCCCCGCCTGGTAGGCCTTCAGTATCCGGCCTAGCTCCTTCTTCTCCTCGACGGTGATGCGGGCGAGGTCAATCTTCTCGCCAGTCAGGCTTACGTAGACCCTCTTCACGGGGAGCCTCCCTCTACGACGATGCCTGGAGTGTACCTCGGCGGTTGTGTCCACGCAACCTGAGACTGTTCCGACACAACCTCTATCCGGGGCGGACATGTTCTCCGCGCCAGCGGTTCGACAAGTAGAGGCAGTCCTGGTCGCAGCGCGGATTCGCCAGAATGTGCCGCTTGAGGAAGTTCCGCAGGGCGGGGACCGTGCCAGGCCCGCGCCGTGGCACTCGAATGAGGAACGAGACGTCGGGGATGAGGCGCTCCTCGTCGTCCCGCCACTCCCCGTAGACTCGCACCATCTCGGGGCGGAAGTGAAACTGCGTCGCGAGCCTCATCCGGAGATCCGCAAGATCCTCGTTCGTGAAGAGGGGGCGCCTGGGCCTCCCCGATCGATCGGGATTGCACTGGAGGGGCAGGAGGAAGTAGATCTCGTCCCGAACCGTGGAACGCCGGCGATCCTCCAGCCGGGCACCGATCCCGCGGGCCCTCCACGACGCCACCAGCCTTCGCACGCGCTCCTTCGCATCGCGCCCGGCGAGGCCGACGATGAACCTCAGCCCGTGAGGGGCCTCGATCTCCGTGAAGCCCCCCGCAAGTCGGATGAGGTCTTCGCGGAGCGCTCGCAACGCGGGCCCGGTCATCTCCCGCGTGCCCGAGACGACAAGGAAGCGGAACTCTTGCATTCGAACGCCTCAGCCGCTACTTCACCGTGCCGCGCTTGCTGCGCTCCTCCTTCTCGATCTCCTCGTCGAGCCGCTTCGCGATGTCGGGGTACCTTGTGCTCCAGTCGCGGACGAAGCGACGCCACGCCTCGGGCATGCCCAGGATCTGCTCGAGGTCCAGCTCCTGGATGTAGCGCGCGCCCGCACGCCGCTCGTGCGTCTTGCGCTGCTCCAGGCGAACGAAGACGCCGACCTTGTCGGTCTCGGCGAACCCGAACGCCTTCAGGAACCGAATGGCGCCGTCGCGGTCAATCACCACGCCACGCTTCATCGCCTTCCGGTAGGGACGCTTCGAAGGTGTCTGATCGGCCATGTCTCACCTCGAATGGAGGACTCGAATGTCGTATTCGACGATAGCTACTTGAGATGCGGAAGTATAGTGATTGTTATATGATTGTTGCTGATGACTCATGCGTGTGTTGATGCCGATCTACTGGCGATCGCTATGCGATCACATCACGAGTGACTCGATTCTACCTGATGATCCCCTGGGAACTTGCTGACGACGTCCATCGATCACCCTGACGATTCCCTCGCATGCCGCTCCCGACCACCCTGGGAGCCCTTCGCGATTGCGTGCCGATAGCCTGTCGTGTCGAGGGCGAGTCCATCGAGAGTCCGTCGACTCCACCTGACGGGCACGTCACGACCAACTCCGAAGCGCCCTGCGACGACTTCACTTGCGCTGCCCATGGGACATGGGTGTCCCTGACGACTACCCATCGTGATCCTCGCCATCTCCAGGTGACTCGCCGACGAGGTGCTCGCAGGCGCCTCGCGATTCGGCAGCGACTTCGCGGCGAGTTCCCCTCGACAGCCTGGCAGGTACGGTACGAGGTCCCTCCGATCACGCGACGTGCTCGTCACGACATGCCGGCGACGAGCTGACGAGTACCTCGATGAAGACTGACAGGCGCCGTCCGTCTTCCTCGCGATCGCCCGACGCGATCCTCACGACGTCTGGGCGAGTTCCTCACATGGAGTGTGCGAGTGCAGCAAGACCACCGATCGAGTCCCTCGCTAGCGCCCAGCGACTCCGTCGCGACGTGTCGGCGAACGTCTGGCGAGGGCCTCGAGTGACCCTCGTGAATTCCCAGCCAGGTCGTGGCGAGTGCCTCACGAGGTCCCGTCGAGTGCCTGGAGATCGCCATTGCACCTCATGGCGATCGGCTCGCGAGCAGCTTGGGAGGCCCTTGCGACGACCCGACGACGTCTTCGCAAACGCCTCGCGAGAGCCTGACGATCGCCAGAGCTCGTCGTCGCGATCGACTCACGAGGATCGTGGGAGGTCCTGACGATCGCCTGCGGAGTTCCTCGCGGATCCCTCGCAGGAACCCGACGAGTGCCTCAGGAGCGATATCCGAGCACCCTGCGAGCCTATCGCGACGTCCTCGCGACTACCTGCGCCGTGACTTCGCCCGCCCTTGCCGCACCATCCTTGCCGGAGTTCCTGTACGCAGGTACCCTCTCGATCGCCCACCCAGGAGGGACACGCATGCGCCCACTACTCGTCCTCGGCCTGCTCCTCGTCACCGCCCTCTCGATGCCGCTCCATGCGCAGCGGAGAGACCCCGATTGGGCGAAGAACCACGACCCCGCGCAGGGGTACCGATGGGAGGACGAAGCGAAGAAGGCCGGCCTCTCCGACGAGGACGTCGCGAAGCTGGCGAAGGACAAGGTCCTCGTCACGAACGAGGCCTACAAGCAGGTCTTCCAGCCCTACCTCAAATCCAACGTCTCGCTGTTCATCACCTCCGACTCCCTCCTCAACGCCTTCCATGTCCTGTACGAGGAGTCCATCCTCCGCATGGAGGATGCCAACGCGCGCAAGCTCCCCGTAATCCTCTCGTACGTCTGGGGCGGCATCCAGGTGGTCGACTCCGGCTGGAGCGGCCGTCCCGAGCTCGTCTCGGCCGCGAAGCGCCGCGCGCAGGGCGTGATCGGCACCGCGATGGTCCTCCTCGGAATGGAGCCGAAGACCGCGGACGCCGAGCTCATGGCCCTCGTCCAGGCCGAGGCCGCGCGCGTCTCCACGGGCGAGGGAGTCTCGAAGCCCGAGTGGCTCGGGCCGCCCGACCCGGGATTCATGGCCCTCGACTACTCGCGATACCTGCCGCGCGGCTTCTACACCCGCTCCGAACGGCTCCAACGGTACTTCCGTGCCGTGAGCTGGCTCCAGTCCGTCCCGTTCCGCCCGTCCCGCGAGGAGGAGCTCCTCGCCATCTTCATGATGGGAGAGTGCCTGAACACCTCCTGCCTGCCGAGGCGCGACCCCGATCTCGAGAAGCTGCGGGAGTTTGAGGGCTTCTTCCAGGCCTACTCCGTCTTCGTCGGGCCGGAGGACGATTGGAACCTCAGCCAGTGGTGGGGCTCGCACACCTCGGAGTGGGACGAGCTCAACCTCGAGGGACGAAGCGTAGCCGAGGCGCTCGGGTTCCTCGCGAGCGAGTTCCTGGAGGCGGAGAAGGACCCGAAGATCAACGACCAACTGCGATTCGCGCCCGAGGCGCCCGGCCAGCCCGTCGAGCCCTGCTTCCGCGTCCTCTCGGCACGGCGGACGCCTGACGCCGTGCTCTTCCAGCGCACGACCGACCAGGATCGCCCCTGCCCGTCGGGCCTCGAGGTCTGCGCCGCGCTCGGCTCCGCATTCGCGAGAGAGGCCCTGGCCGACCCGCACAAGGAGGACCTGCTGAGGACGATCGACGAGGCCAGGCCCCTCTTCCAGGGACGGAGCCTCTACGCGCGATATCTGAACTGCCTCGAGGCGTTGCTCGATCCGGCGGAGCCGGATGCGCCGCCGTTCCTGTCGGAGGCTCCCTGGCGGACCAAGAGCTGCCAGACCGCCCTGGCCGGGTGGGCACAGCTCCGCCACACGTGGGCCCTTCAGGCCAAGCAGACGGTCCTCTACCTGGGACTGACGGACAAGCCCCCTGGGAGGGTCGAACCCGATCCCGAGTTCTTCTCGCGCATGGCGGAGCTCGTCGCGGCGACTCGAGTGGCGTTGGCGAACACCGGGGCACTCGATCTCGACCTGTCGAGCCTCGCGGCCGACGCGCGCGCCCTCGCCGACATTCTCGAGAAACGCGACTTCGCCCACGACGACAGAAAGGCCTTCCGATCGCTCTCGGAGGAGGAGCGAGCGGTGTTCAACCGGACAGCCTACCTGGTCGAGTGCCTGGAGCTTGCGGCCGACCGGTCGGACAAGGAGGCCTGGTTCGCTGAGATGGTCGCGAAGCTGCGCGAGGCGGCAACTTCGATGGAGGCCGGCAAGCTGCCCGACCTCCCACACCTGCGAGAGGCCATGGCCGCGAGCAACGCCGACCCGGGCCCGCTCTGGGAGCGGCTGGAGCAGGTGTGTCGGAGGCTCGAGGCCCTCTCCCACAAGCAGCTCCGCGGGATTCGGTTCAGCGCCGCCGAGGATTCGTTCGTGCTGCACTACGGGGAACAGATCGCGGGGATCATGCTCTACGGAGGGAACTCCTACCTTACGCCGAACGACGATGCGCCCCGCGTCGTGGACGTCTTCTCGAATCCGAGCGAGGGAAAGGCACTCGAAGTCGGGATCGGCCGGCCCCACGCGCTGTGGGTGCTCTACCCCATGGAGGGCGGGGAACTCCTGTGCAAGGGCGCGGTGCTCCCTTACTACGAGTTCTCCACCGAGAAGCGCCTCACGGACGCCGAGTGGCGAGCGCTCCTCGACTCCGATGGGCGGCCGCCGATCCCGGCTTGGGTTGCCCCGATCCTCGGCAAAGACGGAATCGCGCCCGAGGCGCTGAGGAAGGACCACTAGCGACCCGTCAGGCACCGGTCCCGCTCCCGAGCTGGGCGCGGAGCCATCGGATCTCGGCCTGGTCGTCCGCGGAGGGGTCGATCCCCATCTTCGTCAGCATGGCCTCGGCCCGTGCGAGCAGCTCGATCGCCCGCGCCCTGTCCGCGCGGCCATACGCGACCGTGGCGGCGTTGAGCTCCTGCATCGCATGGCCGTACGCGTCGTCGGCCCCTCGCGGCGCACACTGCTCGAAGTGACGCTCCGCCGCGTCGACGTTGCCTCGGCGGATCTAGACGTGCCCGAGGTTGTGGTGCTCCACGACGACCATCCCCTCGTCGCCGAGCCGGCGATTCAGATCGAGGCTCTCCGTGAAGAGCGCCGCGGCGGCGAAGCCGTGAACGAGAGCGAAGAGTCGACGCGAGGGGGAGGTGAAGGCGCGCCCCGCCGAGGCGTCCGCCTGCGGGTCCCGCCGTAGGCGATCCCGGGAGTCCCTGGACCGCGACAGCGTGCCAGACGCGCCCAGGGATCCCCCCGGCGCTCACGGGGTTCAACCGGAGCGAGAGTGTCGCCAGTCAGGGACACCGCGAGGGACGCCCTCCGGCTTGCGTATTCCAATACACGGACCAGCAACCTCTTGCGGAGTCGGTTCCTCGACGCCGTGTGGCGCCCTACATGCCCATAGCAGTGCATGGCACAGGCGGCGGTTTCGCGCTGGGGCGCGAGGAAAGGAAGGACAACATGGGAATCTGGAGCTGGATCTCAGGCAACGGCCACACGCGGACATCAGCCCCCGACGACCTCGTGATCGAGTTCATTGGCGGGCGAACTGTTCGCGTCCCCTCCGGGACTTCCCTCACCATCGGGAGCGGACCCAAGGCGGATCATCGCCTCGACGATGCCTCCGTCGCGCCCATGCACGCGCGCATCAACAACCGGATCGTGCCCCCAGGGTACGAGCCATCCCATCCCTATTGTCAGATGGCCTGGGTGGCCGACATCGGAGGGACGACCATCGGCGAGGACTTGTTCGGGCCGAACTCCCGCACGGGGGTTGTCCAGGACGTCACGTCCGGGTTCGCCATGCCCCTCGAACCTGGAGAGACGGCGCCGCTGCGCGTGGGGACCATCGTCGTGATTGGGCAGGCCCAGTTCAAGGTCGTCTCCGGCGCGTAGCGGACGGCTGCCCGCCCTGACATCGGACGCTACTTGTCCCCCGCGGAGGGACCGGCGCCGCCGGAGCCGTACCGGACCGCGACCAGGTCGAACCCGTCCAGCCCCTCCGCGAGCGCCGCCGCCGTCTCCGCCCAGGGCGTGCCCGGGTGGTCCTTCATCACCTGCTCCAGCGCGCGGACCGCCTCGAGCTTCGCCTCCCCCGATCCGCGGAGGTCCCCCGGCGCGAGCGCCACGTCGCCCCCCTTCGGGTAGTCCCCCTCCTTCAGCACCAGGGCGTACTGCTCCAGCCAGTGGATCAGCACGTGGAGCTGCGCCACGAGCAGGTCCCGGTGCGCGACCCACCGCTTCGACGGCGCCTCCCCCTGGCTTGGCAGGTTCGGCCTCGCCGCGCGCAGGCGATCGATCCACTTCCGGCAGTTCCCCGTCAGCTCCCTCGCCCGCTTCCCCAGCCGCTCCGCCTGCCCCTCCGAGAGGCCGACGCTCTCCAGCTTCCACTCCCTCCCCTTCGCGATCTCCGCGAGCACCTCGGTGACCGCCTTCCGAAGCGGGTCGGCCGCGTTCCGCTTGCCGTACTCCGCGACAGCGCACAGGTCCGGCTCGTACCCCCGCAGGGCCTTCGCGTCGAACCCGCCCTTCCCGCGGATGAGCCAGACCTGCCCGCCCGTCTCCGCGCAGAGCCGCGCCTGCGCCCAGGGCGCAAAGCCCGAGCGGACCTCCTCGTCCCGGCCGAGGTCGCACCCGAGCGGGTCGCCGTCCTGGAAGTAGCTCTCCTGCGGCCTCTTGTCCGGGTCGGTGAGCATCTTCCGGCAGTAGGGATACCACTCCTGCCCGCAGCAGAGCGGGTTCTTCTGCAGCGTCTCGATCGCCGCCGACTCCACCCCCGCGTCCACCGTGACGTTGAAGCCAAGCTCCTCGTCCGCCTCGTATCCGATCGGCCAGCCGAACGGCGTCTCGCGGCCGAGGACGAAGACGTGCACCTGGGACTGCTTCACCGCCTGGATCGTCTTCTCGAGGTCGTCCTCGTCGTCACCCCTCTCGTCCGTCATCAGGACGACGACGCGATACGATCCCGGCGTAGGGACGAGCTTCGCGGCCTCGCGGACGGCGAGCATGCAGTTCTCCTCGCCCTTCCCCTCGCCGACGCCGCCGATCGCCTTCTTCACCCGGTCCCAGTCCGTCGAGAGGGGACACACGACGCGGGGCTTCTTGTCGAAGGCGAGGACCGTCATGCGGACCTCCTTGCCCGAGAGCTTCTGGAGCAGCTCGTCGAGCTTCCCGAGGACGCGCTGGCGGTCGTCCGTCATGCTCCCGCTCGCGTCCATCACCCAGGCGATGGCGAGCGTCTTCTCGGGCCGCGTCTTGAGGATCTCCCCCATGTCGTCGAGCGCCTTCTCGACGGGACGCGTGTCGCCCGGCCCGGGCTTGGGCGGGTCTTCCGCAAGGGCGAGCGAGGCGAGGAGTGCGAGGACGGGGAGTGCGCGCATGGTCCCTCCCGTGGGCCCCGTGACCCGCCCTTTGTAGCACGCGCCGCCGCGGCCCTCAAGAGGCCCGTCACGACGGCGTGGAGGTTCGCCCTGCGGGCATCGCCTGCCAGGCCTCGCCGGAGTCCGACCAGCGTAAAGCAGGATGAGTCCGCCGCGCATCCTGGCTAGAGAGATCCGGAGGCGATCAGCGACGACCGCCGCCACCCGGACCGATGACACCCCCGCCCCCGCGGTAGCCCGACGGACCGATGTACCCTCCCGTGCCGCGTCCGTACCCGCGCAGGTAGACGTGCTCCGAGTACTTCTTCCCCTTCGAGCGGCGCCGCGCGCGCGCGAGGTCCCCCTCGTCCCACGCGTACGGGTCGTACGACTCCGGGCGGGACTCCGGCGGCTTCGTCACTGCCGACTCCGACTTCCTGCGCTCCTCCGCCTCGGCGCGCGCAGCGGCCTTCCGCTTCTCCTCCATCTGCCTCAGCTCCTCGCGCGACGCCGCGATCTCGGCCATCTCCAGCTCCGTCGCCCGCTGCTTCTCGACGAGCGCCTCGTCGTACACGGAGACCCACCATCCGCCGTAGGCGTCCTCGGCCGTCTCGGGGGTCACCTCGAACGTCAGCCCCTCGCGGACTTCCTTGTCCTGCGCCAGGTCGAGCGCGAGGAGGACCTCCCTGTCCTTCGCGTCGCCGAGGAGCGAGGCGAGGAGGTCGAGGGCGTCCTGCTTCGCCGCCGCGTTCGTCAGCAGGGAGCCCCGCAGGCCGATCTCGAGGCAGGACGGCGCGTCGGGGTCTCCGTAGATGTTGAACTCACGCTCCCCCGCGGCGTGCGAGATGTAGGGGACCATCGCGAGGACCCCGGCGTCGACGACCGTCGCCGGGATCTGGCGCAGGTCCTTCCCCCACGGTCGGGCGGCGATCGCCGCGACGCACCGCTGCCAGTCCGCCAGCCGCGCGATCGGGCCGGGGGCGGGCTCGTCCGAGCCGGACTTCTCGATTGACTCGATCTCCGCGCGGGGGATCCGCGTCGTGCCGTACTTCAGGCGCACGGTGATCCCCTCGGTCGACTCGGAGAGGATGACGCCCTCGAGCGTCCCTCCGTTCGTCAGGTGGACCACGTCGGCCCGCGCCGCGGTCGCCGCCGCAAGGACGAGGACGAGGAACGGGAGGCTGCGCATGGGACCCTCCTACTCGGCCTGCTCGAACCGCAGGGAGACCTGGAGCGGCGTCAGGCACCGCCCCCGTCATCCGGGGGATTCTATCGGGCGCGCCGCGAGCGCGTCCAGCGGCGCGCCGCGGCGCTCCGGGCGGGCCTTTGCCGTCAGTGCTGGGGCTGGGGAGGTGCTCCTGTCGCCGTGGTTGACGACGCTCCGGTGGCCCGGTAGCCTCTGGGCCAACGCATCGAGGGAGATTCGAGTGGGGACACCGCAGCGCAAGCCGCCAGGCATGCCGTCCGAAGACCGGCGTCGCGCCTCGTCGCGGTGCTTTCCGGCGGCGAAGCCGTGAGCGAGAGCGAGGGGACGACGCAGGGGGGAGGCGAAGGCGCGCCGCGCGGAGGCATCCGCCTGCGGGTCCCGCCGCCGGCCTACGCGGTCCTCCTCGCGCTCCTGGCGTGGGGAGCGCAGGCGGCGTTTGACTGCCCGACGCTGGTGGGATACCCCTGGAGGCTTGCGGGAGTCGTCGCGGGCGCGGCCGGAGCCTCGCTCGTCTTCTGGTCCCTGTCGCGCTTCCGCGGGCGGCAGACGACGATCCACCCGTTCGGACGTCCGACGGCGCTGGTGATGGACGGGCCGTTCAGGCTCACTCGAAACCCGATGTACGTCTCGCTGACCGCGGCGCTGCTGGGACTCGCGCTGTTCATTGGGACGCTGCCCTTCTTCCTGGTGCCCCCGGCGTTCGTCCTCATCATGAACACGGTGCAGATCCCGCACGAGGAGCGGCTCCTCGCGGGGCTCTTCGGCGACGAGTGGGAGGCGTACCGTCGCCGAGTCCGCCGCTGGCTGTAGGGCCCCGATGGCGCCGAGACGGACTCGCTCGCCGGCCTCAGCGCAGGAGCGCCGTCGCCTCCCGGACCGCGGCGGGGGTGTCCTCGAGGAACCTGAGCGAGTCCTGGAAGAACGTCCGCGGATTGAGCGACAGGTGCGGCGAAACCTGGGCCGCCGCGATGCCCCGAATCGCGCAGAAGAGCGCCAGCGCGAACGCGAGCTCGGGCTGAGAGAGGTACCCCGACCGCCTCCAGCCGTGGATGTACGCCCCGCCGGGGAGGTTCTGGTTCATGAATCGGTGCGCCGCGTCCGTGGCAAAGCAGCCCATCCCGTGCATCACCGAGATGAGGTCCGTGAGCGGCTCGTTGTCGAACGGCGGCGCGTCGATGCAGTCGAGCCGCACGAAGCCGAAGAGGTGACCCAGCTCGTGCGAGAGCGTCGCGACCAGCTGGATCCGGTCCCTGAGCAGGCTTCTCTCCACGAGGATGCGCGCGACCTCGTCCACCCACTGCGGCGCATAGATGCACCCCGCGGCGTACTCTCCTCCGAGCCCCGGCCCGAGGAGCCCGCCCAGCGTGGTCACATCGTCCTTCACGTCGATCCGCGTCGGGCAGTCGGCCAGCCCAAGCCACGTCTGCATGCGCAAGAGCAGGTCGTCGAGCGTCTCCTGCGTTAGCGACCAATTCTCCGGGAAGAACTCCGCCGTGGGCAGGACGAGCGGCCGCGCCAGGAACTCCGCGCGCGTCTGCTTCGACAGGAGCCAGCGGGCACGACGGAGGATCCAGTCCGCGGAGGCCGCCGTCACGACGCGCTGGTCCTCGGCGTACGGCAGGATCTCCCAGTCCTGCGCGGCGAGCGGCGCCACGTGGCAGGAAGGGCACTCGTCGGTCGCGCAGAGCGCTGCGCAGCAGGGACAGCGGTCGGGCTCGGTCTTCTCCTCGTTCTCGGTCTCCGGCGCGTCCTCCGCGGACTCATCGTCTCCGCCTCCCGGGACGCGGACCTCCTTCTTGCACCACGGGCACTCCATCGTGCCCCCCGCCATCTCCACGGGCACGGTCAGCGAGCGGCCGCAGTCGCACTCGAACGAGAACTCCGGTCCGTCCGCCTCGAGGTCGTCGTCCTCCTCTTCGTCGTCCCAGTCGCCCATCTCGGCCATCCTCGCGTGTGGACGCGAATGGTACCGCCCGACGTTGCGGATCGCCAGGGACCGAGGCGCCCCCCATCCTCAAGGACCCTCGCGCAGGTCGTCCGAGAAAGATTCGAGGCGGGCGACAAGGCCAGGCTGGCGAAGTCCGCGGCGCTGCTGAAGCAGTAGGCCGACCTGCTACTCCGCCGGAGGCGACGGTGCCGGCGTTGCGCGGCGTGCCCCCCCTCCCAGGACCGCGAGCGCCACTCCCGCGAGCGCCAAACCGCCCCCGATCCACTCGCGCGGGAGGATCGTAAACGTGAAAGCGGCCGGAAAGAGCCATGCCAGCACCCGCTTCGAGACCGCCGTCAGAGGCGGATTGAGGAAGACCGTCAGGCCCGTGGTGCTCGCCGGCTGGTGGCGGAGCAGCCAGCTCCAGACGGCGTTCCCGAGCACCGTCGCGACGATCGACAGGAACAGGAGCACGCCCCAGCCGCGCGCATCCAACGCCATCATCGCCCTTCCGCCGTGGAAGGGGAGCAGCAGGAGCAGCGGCGTCCCTCCCACGACCAGGACAAGGTAGGTCCAGAGCAGCGGCGGGACCTCCCGCGTCACCGACTTCGTGAGCAGCGAGTAGATCGACCACGAGAGCGGAGCAAGCGAGAGGATCGCCACGTCGCGCGCGTACGAGCCTCCCTCCGCCTTCGCCGTCGCCACCAGGGCGACGCCGCTCAGCCCGAGCAGGAGCCCGACGATCTGCCGCCAGCCCACGCGTTCCTTCAGCACGAACACGCCGAGGAGGACCAGGTAGAGCGGAGAGAGCGTCGTCAGCAGGGACGCCACCGGCCCCGAGACCCTCTGCTGCATCGCGTAGAAGAGCGTCCCGTTGTACGCCGAGACGGCGAGGAAGCCGCACGCCGCGAGGCGGAGAGGGTATCGACGGACCACCGCGACCGACTCGCGCCAGTGCAGGCAGATGCACCAGGGCGCGCAGACCAGGACGACCGGAACGAAACGCGCGACGACGAGATCGAGCCACCCCATCGGCGCAGGGCCGCCGCGGGGGACGAGCAACACCTCGAACGCCAGGAACGTATTGCTCCAGACGAGGAACAGGGCGAGCGTCGCGAGCGCCAGGACTCCGCCGCCGACTTCGCGAAGGCGGGGCGAGTGCGTCTGCATCAGGTGAACGCCTCTCCCGGCACTACGTACAACGGATCGAACGGCGCGCTACCGACCTGTCAGGGCCCGACGCCGTGACTCAACGACGAAGAACCGGACGCTCACCGCCCGCCCTGTCGCGCCCGCGCCTTGGCGAGCCACTCCTCGAGCGGCGGAAAGGCATCGCCGACGATCCGCAGCGCCGCCTCGTAGCTTGATACGGCCATGTCCCACTCCTCGAGCTTCTCGTACGCCAGGCCGCGGTTCGCGAACGCCTTCCAGGCCGTCCGGTCCATGTTGGACGCCCTGGTGAAGTCCATCACGGCTTCCTTGAACGACTCCCGCGCGTCCACGCCCGCCGCCGCCTCCGCCTCCCCGAGCCGCATGTGGAGGTTCCCCCTCCACAGGTACGCGACCGAGTTGCCCAGGGCCCACCCGATCGCGTTGTCGAACGTCGCGATCGCCCCGGCGAGGACCGGGCGGACGTCTCCGCCACGGGCGCCCTCCTCCGCCGCGAGGAGCTGATAGACCTCACCCAACGCGTTCAGCGTCTCTTCCCTCCCAGGCAGGCGCGCCTGGGACTCGCCCAGGGCGGCCGCCGACTTCTCGTACGCGGGACGGGGGTCCATGCCGCCCTCAGCCTCCGCCTCCCCCTGCCTCCGATAGGCGAGTCCGAGTCGATGCCACGCCTCCGGCTGATCCGGGTTCCGCTCCAGCCCCGTGATCAGGTCCTCCAGTGTCTCCGCGTGAGGCGGAGGCGGGTCCGACACGCCCGCGACGGGGGAGTCAGCCGACGCCGCCTCGCTCGGGACGGGTGCCGGCCACGAGGGCCTCGCCTCATCCAGGGGCCGCGCCGCGGGCCTGACGCGCGCGCGCCAGACGCCGTACGCCACACCGCACCCCGCGAGGACGAGGGCCACGACGACGACGCGCAAACGTCCCGCGCGCCGTGACGGCATCACTTCGTCCCCTCCCGAGGGCCGTCTCCCATCGCCTCGATCCGCTGTTGGAGCTCCAGCCAGGCCGCCTCCGCCTTCTGGATCGCGACCTCGATCTCGTCCAGCCGCTGCTTCCGCTCGCGCACGTCCTTCGAGGGCTCCCGCTCGAAGGACTCCAGGAGCGCGACGCGCTCACGCTCCGCCGCCTCCATCTCCGACTCGACCGCCTGGACCTGCCTGCGAAGGCGCTTGAGCTCCGCCTGGTCCTGCTTCGCGGGCTGCGGCGCGGCGGCCTTCGGCGCCTCCTCCGGCGCCGCGTCTTCCTCCTCCCCCATCCCCGCCAGGTCGAGGCTCAGGTGCTCCACGTACTCCTGGTACGTCCCCGGGTACCGCTTCACCGAGCCGCCCTTCACGTCCAGGATCCCCGTCGCCAGGGCGTTGACGAACGTCCGGTCGTGGCTGATGAAGAAGACCGTCCCCTGGTACTCCTGGAGCGCCTCCGCGAGGGCCTCCACCGTCTCGAAGTCGAGGTGGTTCGTCGGCTCGTCCAGGAGCAGGACCGGCGCCCTCGTCAGCAGCAGCCCCATCAGGCACAGCCGCGCCCGCTCGCCTCCGCTCAGGACGCCGACCTTCTTCTCGACGTCGTCTCCGTGGAACAGGAAGCTCCCCGCCAGGTCCAGGATCGTCTGGTGCGGGACGTTTCGGTCCGCCATCTTCTGGAGGTGCTGGAGGACGTCGTATTTCGGCTCGAGCGCGCCGTAGACGTGCTGGGCGTAGTACGCGAGCTTGAGGTTGCCGGCCCACGCGAAGCTCCCCTCGCGCGGAGGGAGGTCCCCGGCGAGCGTGCGCATCAGCGTCGTCTTCCCCTGGCCGTTGTCGCCGAGGATCGCGATCCGCTCCCCCCGCTCGATGTGGAAGTGGATGTCGCGGGCGACCTCCTTCTCGGGATAGCCGATGGCGAGGCCGTCGCAGTCCAGCGCCGTCCCCGCGCGCGCCTCGACGGTCGGGAGCTTCATCCGAACCGTGCGTTCGGCGTGGGCCACCGAGATCTTGCCCTGGTTCAGGCGATCGAGCTGCTTGATCTTGGCCTGGGCCTGCGCAGCCGTGCCTGCGCGGACGCGGTGCTTGTCGATGAAGGTCTGGAGCTGCCGGGCCTTCGCCTCGATGACCTTGTTGTTCTTGAGGGCCAGGTCGAGCTGCTCGTCCTTGTAGGCGAGGTACGCCTCGACGTCCCCCGGATAGAAGTTCAGCTCGCCGCGCCCGACCTCCAGCGTCTGCTCGCACGTACGAAGGAGGAACTCGCGGTCGTGGGAGATGATGATGTACCCGCCGCGGAAGTCGCGCAGGAAGTTCTCGAGGAGGATGAGGGTGCTCAGGTCGAGGAAGTTCGTGGGCTCGTCGAGGATGAGGAAGTTGGGGTCGCGCAGGAGCATGGCCGCCAGCTTGACGCGGGTCTGGTAGCCTCCCGAGAGCTCTCCCATCCGCGTCTCCAGGTGGGACGGACGGAGCTGGAAGCGTCCGGCGACCTCGCCGCAGCGCCACTCCTCCTGCTCCGTGTACCGCTCGAGGAAGGCGAGGGCGGTCTCGTCCAGGCGGAAGGGGTCCTGCTGCTCGAGGTAGCTCAGCCTGAGGGCGTGGGTGTGGACGACGCGCCCGCTGTCGGGCTCCTCCTCGCCGGTGATGAGACGGGCGAGCGTCGACTTCCCGGAGCCGTTCGGGCCGATCACGCCGACCTTCTGGCCGTCGTGAAGCGCGCACGTCGCGGACTCGAAGAGGACCTTCGAGCCGTGGTGCTTGGAGACGCTTTGGAGCTGGATCAGGGACTGCGCCACGGGGGGATTTTATCACGGAAGGCGCGGGTCGTCAGCCGTTCGTAGGTCGGACGGCCGCACCTTGTCCCCCGACCGCGGACCGCCTCCGCCGGATCCGTAGCGCTCGGGAGCGGGTCCTACCCGACCGCGCTAGCGGCTCGGGCGAACGGCCAGCCCCAGATCTTCGTCCGCTCAGTGGGGGCGAAGACGCGCTTCGACCAGCGCGTCGCCCTCACGACGGATGCGCCGTAGAGTCCCACCAGGGAGAGCAACAGGACCGGCAAGGCCGCCCGCAGGAGGAAGCCGACGCTCGGGGCCGAGAGCACCTCAAGCGCAAGGAAGTCCCACGCGACGTGGATCGCGACGGACGCGGAGACCCACATCAGGAGGGTACGCTTCCAGCCGCTCACCCGGGCCGACCTCATGCCGAGGGCGAATCCGTCGATCCCACCGAGCGTCGCGTGGAAGAAGAGGCGGAGCGCGTCCGTCACGCCCCCCTCGCCCACCAGGTACGCCTCGCCGATCCCGAATCCGAGCCCTACGAATGCCCCGTACGTGACCCCGTCCATCGGGTCGCTGACGCGCTTGCGGAGGGTGGCCATGACCGCGATGACGACGACCAGCTTGAGGCACTCTTCGACGGTTCCCGCGACAAGCGGCAGGGCCTGATCGCTCGGAAGGGATGTGACCGAGAGGAGGCCGAGCTCGATCTCGCACGCAGGCAGGCAGGACGCGGCGCCGAGGGCGATGGCGAAGAGGATGGCGAGGAGGGGCTCACGGTCGTACCGGTCGTAACGGTAGACCATTCCGCCGACGAACATCGCCATTCCCAGGAGAATCAGGTGGTTCGACATCGCTGGCCCCCTTTCGATTCACGCCGCTCCTAAGAGACCGGGGGCCGATTGGGCCTTTCCAGTCCGACCTGGACCGGAACCCATTGATGCCACAACGATTTAGGCTCACTCGCAGCGCAGCGCCTCGACATCGTCCATGCGGGCCTCATCGTAGAAGGCACGCATGAGGGCTATCCCCTCCGCGGGCGCGAGCGACGCTCCCTCGCGCCTCCCGCTGCTCACGGGCTCCTCGAACAGGCGTTTCGCGTCCCGAACCGACAGCGCCATTCGAGGCATTCAAACGACGGCGCGGGGAGGGAGCCCAGCGGCTCGCCGCGGCCTTCCATCCTGCTCACCCGCGGTCGAGACGGTCTTGCCGTGTTCGTGCCTCCCGGCACGGCGACCATGGACGCGACTTGGGAGGCGTTGCTCAGGGGCGGCGTGCGCACACACGAGTGAAGGGTGTCAGGATATCAGGCCGTTTCCACCCACCGAAGGCGATTGAATCCTGTCAGGAGCTCGATTCGGGAGGAGGTGGGGGCGGAGGCGGTGGCACCGGCGGAGTGGCGCGCACGCCAGCGGCTGGCCACGCAGTCCCATTCACGCTGTTGTAGGCGCTCCATTCCACCCGCCCCCATTGCCCCGAGGGCGCCGGGCCGAGCGGGTTCATCCAGAGATAGAACCAGCCGCCGGCCGGCGGGTGGTACCCGGTCCCCATCACCACATCGGCCCGCCCCTCGCCGTCCCAATCCAACTGCCCGACGGACGGTCGCACCGTGCCGTTCTGCGCGTTGTAGCCGCTGAAGGGGAGTCGTCCCCACCGGAGGCGAGCGAATCCAGACGCCTGGTCGTCGAAAATCCGTACGTACCCTCCATTCGGCACGAAACCGTCCATCCCGACGACCAACTCGTCCCGCCCGTCGGCGTCGAGGTCGCCGAGCGCTGGATAGGTCACGCCAACAGCGGCGTTGTACGCAGAGTAATCGAGCCGAAGCCAGGAAAGGCCGGCGTGGCCCGCTGCGGCGTCGTCGAGTATCCGTACCCAGCCGCCCGAGTCTGGATAGCGTCCGAAGCCGAGGACCAGCTCATCGCGAGCGTCGTCGTCGACGTTTCCCGCTGCCGGCCAAGTCTCCCCGTTCGCCGCGTTGTATGCTGGCCACAACACGCGTACCCACGGCAGGCGGGCGAATCCCGTGGATGCGTCGTCGAAGAACGCGACCCACCCGCCAGCCTCAGGGTACCATCCGAGTCCCACGGCGATCTCGTCGCGCCCGTCCCCGTCGAAGTCTCCGCACGCTGGCCGCGTTTCTCCGTTCCTCGCGTTGTACGGAACCCAATTGACCCGAAGCCACGCGAGGAGCACATGGTTCGTGGACTCGTCGTCAAACACAGCGAACCATCCACCTGCCTGGGGAAAGACGCCCAGTCCGACGACAAGCTCCTGGCCGAGGTCGGCATCCAGGTTGCCGAACGAGAGCGACAACGTGTCTCCGCACCGGTCGCTGTAGTTCGACCAGGGGACTTGACGGTAAGCCGCATGGGGCAGACCACTCGCGGGACTGCCAAAGACCTCGAACCGACCGACTCCATTCCAGAAGCCGATGACGATGTCATCGGCGCCGAGGTCGGAGGGCGCACTCGCGACCAGCCCCAGAAGGACGAGACGCAGGAGGCGTCTCACGGCGATCGGGATGGCGGGCATCATTCTCTCGATCTGCGAGTCCGAAAAGGCCGGGCCCCGCCCGATGTCGTGCAATTCTGCGGCCCTTGTGCGGAACGACCGATTCAAGCGAGCCACTGCAACCACCTATCATGTATGGAAATGCGGTGTCGATTGGTTGCGCCTACAGAGGGTTGGATTGACACCCTGCGGTGAGGTGCATCCCCCCGCTACGGGAACTTGACCATCGATCCCCATCCAAAGGCCCCGTAGTGAGTTGGGTGAACACATCGGCGGGGTGACGTGTGTATCCTGGAGGGGCAGGTAGTGCTCTGTTCGTGGTCCGATTCCTCTCGACGCGCACGCGAAGGGCGTGAACACCTGAAGCGAACCCACCTTCGCAAGTCAACCGGGCCGGGGTATGGAGTAGTGGTGGTACAGCTCGTCCACGCCGGAGTCACTCGCAGCGCAGCGCCTCCACGACGTCCATGCGGGCCGCCCGCCAGGCGGGGACCACGCCGAAGACCAGGGGCATCGTGGACGTACTCCCCGGGCCCTCCACTCGAGACAGGCAGTTGACGCAGGCATGCACTCTGCCATAGATTCATGGCAGGAGGTATGACATGAGTAGTGCAGCGCAACACCTTCACGTTCCGCTGGACTCCGCCCTGTACCAGGCGCTCATGGCGGAGGCGCGTCGCCTGGGCCGACCGGCGACTCAGGTCGCCCGAGAGGCCATCGAGCGCCTGCTTGAGGCGCGTCGCAGAGAGGCCATCGACCGGGAACTGCTCGACTATGCGCGCGCGGTGGCAGGCACCTCGGCCGATCTCGATCCAATCATCGAGGCGGCCGGTGTCGAGCGTCTCCTGGGACGCCGGCCCCGGAAGGGAGGGAAGCAGTGAGACGGGGCGAGGTGTGGTGGGCTGACTTGGAGCCCCGCTCGGGCTCGGAGCAACGAGGGCGCCGTCCCGTCCTCGTCGTCTCGCACGACGCATTCAACCAAACACAGGCGTGGCTTTCGGTCATCGTGGTCCCGATCTCAACGTCGGCGAGACAGGCGTTGCGTGGCCCCACCTCCGTCCCCGTCGGCGGGGGACTGCCCGGGCTCGCTGTGGGGTCCGTTGGACTCTGCCACCAGGTCACCACCCTGGACCGGCGGAAGCTCACCAGGTGCCTCGGAGCGGTTTCCGCCCAGGACCTTGACGCCATCCACGCCGGGCTGAAAGTCGCGATGAACCTGCCCTGAGGAGCACCGTGCGGCCGCGCATGGAGGAACTGCCGCACCTCGACGTATTGGCCTCCGATCTCCGAGGCGAGCTGTCGCCAGATCTCCCTGCGGCTCGGTCCGAAGAGGTCACGCATCAATCCCATTTCATGCCTCCCTGCGTCAACGGACCCACTCTACTCGCAGCGCAGCGCCTCCACGACGTCCATGCGGGCCGCCCGCCAGGCGGGGACCACGCCGAAGACCAGGCCGATGAGCGTCGAGGCGCCGATCGCCAGGGCGAAGGTGTCCCACGGCGTCGCGACCGGCAGCTCCACCCACTTCGCGATCCCCCACGCGACCCCCGCCCCGATCGCGCTCCCTAGCGCCCCTCCCACCGCCGTCAGGATCGCCGCCTCCGCGAGGAACTGCGCGAGGATGTGCCACCGCCTCGCCCCTACCGCCCGCCTGACGCCGATCTCCCGAGTGCGCTCCGTCACAGCGACCGTCATGATCGCCATTACCCCGATCCCGCCCACCACCAGCGCGATCGACGAGATGCCGATCAGCCCCAGGAAGATCGCGCGCGACAACCCCTGCCACAGCTTGAGCACCGAGGCCTGCGTGATCAGATCGAAGTCGTCCTCCTGGTTCGCCCTAAGCCGATGGCGGACGCGCATCGCCGTCGTCACTTCCTCGGTCATCCGAGCCGACGAGACCCCCTCCCGCGGGATCATCGCCGCCGTCACGCTCTCCCTCCAGCGCGTCAGGTCCCGCCGGTGCGTCGTGTACGGGATCACGCAGAAGTTGTCCTGCCCCAGGTTCATCCCGCCGACCTCCCCCTGGGGCACGAACGTCCCGATCACCGTGTACTCCTGCCCCGAGAGCCGGACCGCCTTCCCGATCGGGTCGATCTCGCCGAAGAGCGCCTCCACGGGGTTCCTCGCCAGGACGATCACCCGCGCCGCCATCGCCACCTCGCCCGGGGCGAAGAACCGCCCGGAGCGGATCGACATCGAGTTCACCTCGAGGTAGTTCACGCCGACGCCCATCACGCCGAGGTCGCGCGTGCGCCCCTTCCCGCGCGTCAGCACGCCGCGGCCGTCCATGAAGAGGTCCACCCGCCCCACCGACGGGCAGGTCGACTCGATCGCCCTGACGTCCTCCGCGGTGATGTCCGGCCGGTCGATCTTCTTCAGGAACTCCTCCTCGCTCGTGACCATCCCCATCTTCACGAGGTAGAGCACGTCGGGGTTGAGCGCGCGGATGCTGCCCATCACGACCTCGTCGACCCCGCGGATCAGCGCGCTCATGCCCACGACGGCCGTGATGCCGATCACGATGCCGACGAGCGTCAGCGCCGAGCGCAGGACGTGCGCACGGAGGCTCCGCAGGGCCATCCCGAGGGTGTCCATCAGCGTTCGTGCCTGAGGGCCGCGATGGGGTCGAGGCGGGCCGCGCGCGCGGCGGGGTACAGGCCCGCCACCACGCCCACGAGGAGGACCATCCCGAGGCCGAGCGCGACCGACCAGGCCTCGATCGAAAACGAGAGCGGCGTCGCCACGTCCACGATCTCCGTGACCCCCGCCCCGATGCCAAACCCCGCCAGACCGCCCGAGAGCGACAACGTGGCGGACTCCATGAGGAACTGCGCCAGGATGTGGCTCCGCCGCGCGCCGACCGCCTTCCGGATGCCGATCTCCCTCGTGCGCTGCGTGACCGACATCAGCATCACGTTGGCGATCACGATCCCGCCCACGACCAGGGCGAGCGCCACGAGTCCGATGAGGGCCCCGTACACGGCGCGGGACGCCTTCCGGTACATCGCGAGGTAGGTCGCCGCCGCCACCAGCTCGAACCCGTCCTCCTGGAGCGGGCGCAGGCGGCGGTGGAGCCGAAGGACGGTGCGCGTCTCGTCCGCGCAGGCGTCCATGAGCGACGGCAGCGTCGGCTTCACCGCGATCTCGATGTCGTCCGGCCTCCCCCACGCCTGGCAGGCCGTGCCGAACGGGACGATCACGTACTTGTCCTGGGACTGCCCGAGGATCGCCCCCCTCGGCTTCATGACGCCGATCACGTCAAAGTGCCTGCCGCCGAGCGTCACGGAGCGCCCGAGCGAGGGCTCGCCGGGGAAGAGCGCCTCGGCGACCTCCGACCCGAGGACCGCGACCGGCACCTGCCGCCGGTCCTCCGCCTCCGTGAAGTGCCTCCCGACGTCGAGCGTCTCCTCAAGGAAGTGGACGTACTCGGAGGAGCGCGCCTCGACCGAGACGCCCTTCAGCGTGCGGCGGGCGGAGGCGGCGTCGTCGTTCAGGTTCCACTGCAGGAGGACGTGCGCGGCCAGCGTCGCCCCGCGGCGGATCGCCTCCGCGTCCTCGATCGTGACGTGGGGGCGGTGACGGACCTTCTCCCACTCCTCGTCGCTCGTGATCGGCCCCCAGCGCTCCACGGCGAAGGTGTCCGCGCCGCGCGCGAGGATGGCGCGCGAGATCTCCGCGTTCATCCCCTGGGTGAAGGCGACCACGAGGACGAGCGCGGCCACCGCGACGATGTTCCCCAGCACCGTCAGGAGGGTGCGGAGCTTGTTCGCGAACATCGTCCGGAGCGCGATCCGGATCGCCTCAAGCACCATCCTG
>CAZYRM010000072.1:0-29920 GCA_964649705.1 uncultured Planctomycetia bacterium | reverse complement strand
GCTGGTGCATCTAGCCCCTTCGGGGCTCGGCGTTCATGGTACGTTGTAGTGCTAGTGTCGGCCCTCGCGCGGGTTGATCTCGCCCACGAGCGCCACCTCGCCCAGGCGCTTGACCAGGGCCTCGTCCTGGGGGATGCGCATGGCGTAGAACGACCGCCACACGAAGATCAGGCCGACGACCAGCATTCCCGCGCCCACGAACGGGCCGTAGTCCGTCGTGTGGGCGAGGTGCGCCGACTCCTTCATCTTCACCGCGATCTCGACGGCCAGCAGGCCGAAGAGCGTCGAGAACTTGATGATCGGGTTGAGCGCCACCGAGGTCGTATCCTTGAACGGGTCGCCCACGGTGTCTCCGACGACCGTCGCGGCGTGCAGCGGCGTGCCCTTCTCCTTGAGGTCGACCTCGACGAGCTTCTTGGCGTTGTCCCAGGCCCCGCCCGCGTTGGCCATGTAGATCGCCTGGAAGAGCCCGAAGATCGCGATCGAAATGAGGTAGGCCACGAAGTAGTTCGGGTCGAAGAAGGCGAAGGCCAGGGTCAGGCTCATCAGCGCCAGGAAGATGTTCCACATCCCTTTCTGCGCGTACTGGGTGCAGATCTTGACGACGGTCTTCGAGTCCTCGATGTCGGCCTCGGTCTTGTCGAGCCTCATGTTCTTCTTGATGAACTCGACGGCGCTGTACGCGCCGGTCGTCACGGCCTGCATCGAGGCGCCCGAGAACCAGAAGATGACCGCGCCGCCGGTGATGAGCCCCAGCAGGACGGGGGCATCGGTCAGGGCGAGGTGCAGCAGGCCCTCCTTCTCGAGGAGCAGGATGATCGAGAAGATCATCGTCGTGGCGCCCACCACGGCCGTGCCGATGAGCACCGGCTTGGCGGTCGCCTTGAAGGTGTTGCCTGCCGAGTCGTTGGCCTCCAGATAGTGCTTCCCGAGCACGAAGTCGGGTTCGAAGCCGAAGTCGCGCTTGATCTCCTCCTTGATCCCGGGGATGTGCTCGGTCTGCGCCAGCTCGAAGACCGACTGCGCGTTGTCGGTCACCGGGCCGTAGCTGTCGACCGCGATGTTGACCGGGCCCATGCACAGGAACCCGAACGCCACCAGGCCGAACGCGAAGGTGGCGCCGTACGGCCCGAGGACCTCGTGCAGCCCGAACTGGCTCACGAAGAAGGCGATCGACATGAGCCCCATGATCAGCATGCCCTTCCAGAAGGCGCTGAAGTTGCCCGCCACGAGGCCGGACAGGATCGTGAGGGAGGCGCCCCCCTCCCGCGACGCGGTCACGATCTCGTGAACGTGCTTGGAGTGGGAGCTCGTGAAGACCTTCGTGAACTCCGGGATGAGCACGGCCGCGAGCGTGCCGCAACTGATGATGGCCGCGAGTTGCCACCAGAGCGCCGGCATGGGCGTCTCCACGGCAATGCGCTGGATCCCGGCGATGCCGCCCGGCAGGATCACGGCGATGTCGCGCATCTGGATCACGGCGATGTCGCCCATCAGGAGCCAGCTCATGCCGAACGAGGTCGTGATGCACAGGATGGCGGCGATCCAGATCAGGCGCGTCAGCGGCTGCTCGAAGTCGAACTCCTTGAGCCCGGCGTACTTGGCCTTGGAGATCGCCTGGTTGATGAAGTACGAGCAGCCGGACATGAAGTCCATGAGGAAGCGCATCGCGAAGATCCACACGATGAGCTTCACCTGCAGGCTCTCGTAGTTGTGGGCGATCTTGTCCGTGAGCGCCAGCGTGATGAACGAAATGAGCGCCACGCCGGTCACGCCGTACGTCTCGAAGCCGTCGGCGGTCGGACCGACGGAGTCGCCTGCGTTGTCTCCCGTGCAGTCGGCGATGACACCGGGGTTGCGCGGGTCGTCCTCCTTTACCTTGAAGACGATCTTCATGAGGTCGGAGCCGATGTCGGCGATCTTGGTGAAGATGCCGCCCGCGATGCGCAGCGCCGAGGCGCCGAGCGACTCGCCGATCGCGAAGCCGAGGAAGCAGTAGCCGACGATCGTGCGGGGCACGAACAGGAGGATGATGACCATCATCACGAGTTCGAGCGAGATGAGGTACAGCCCGACCGACATGCCCGCGCGCAGGGGGATGTTGACCACGTCCCAGGGCTGGCAGCGCAGCGCGGCGAACGCGGTGCGGCAATTTGCGTAGGTGTTGACGCGGATCCCGTACCACGCCACCGCGTACGACCCCGCCATGCCGACGACGCTGAAGAGCAGCACCAGCGCCAACGTCCCCACGGTCTGGTCCTGCAACCCCATGAAGTAGTACGACATCGCGCTCGCGATCAGGACGAACAGCATGAGGAGGAACTTCCCCTGCTGGATCAGGTAGGTCTTGCAGGTCTGAAAGATGATCTCCGCGATGTTGAGCATCGACTTGTGGCACGGTAGCATGTGAATCTGCCGCCGCAGCCACAGGCTGATCCCGAGCGTGCCGGTGATCACGAGCGCGCCGTAGAACAGCAGGTTCCATGCGGATACGTCGGTTCCGGCGATATGGAATGTGCCCTTGTGGAGGTCCGGAATCGCGAGGTCCGCCTCGCCTGCGAAGGCCATGCCGGCGCCTGCGAGCAGGAAGAGGAGTGCGGCCAGCGGCAGATGGTAGCGGCTGAGGAGACGTTCCATGCAAGCACCCTTGGCGAAAGCGTGACCGGCGTTTCCCAGACCTGCGGGGGCGGAGTTCATACCACAGCGGCAGGTGGGGATCAAGAACTGGCGTGCGCGTCCCGGGGAGAAGTGAGCGATCCTGGCGGGCGCGACGGGGGGCTCCGCGGCCCCTATGGGCCCGCCGGCGCCCCGATCGGGGCCGGGCCACCCGGGACGACCCGCACGCTCACGCGGTCGCCCTTGCGCACGGAACGCAGCGCCTTGGGGACGTTCAGGAGGGTCCCCTCGTACGCCCCGTCGGCGACCCTTCGGTCCAGCCGCACCCACATCCGCTCGGCCTGCCGCGCCTGCCCGGGGTCCTGGAAGTCGGCGGGCACGTCGTCCGGCAGGCCCTCGATGAACAGCGGCCTCAGCGCGGGGTCCGCGCGCCACGGGGCGTCCTGGCCCAGCAAGCTGGCCTTGCCAGTCGCCTCGGGCGGCTGAAACGCGGCGAGAGGGCGGTCGAAGCCGCGGGCTCGGTAGAGGACGTAGACCACGACGGCGACGACGACGAGGGTGGAGAGGATCCAGGGGTTCACGTTGATCGAGCCGACGAGGAGGTCTCTCGCGCTGAGGGCACGCCGCGCAAGAGAGCGGCGCTTCGGGCGCGTCAGCGCATATCAGATGTCAGCTCTCAGATATCAGATATCTGATATCTGAGAGCTGATATCTGATATGCCCTGCGCGCCCCGGCCTGAGCGGCTGCGAACAAGGCGCCTCCGCGCAACCACGCATGAATGCCGGAGGGGGGAGTTGAACCCCCACTCCCTTGCGAGAAACGGATTTTGAATCCGTCGCGTCTGCCAGTTCCGCCACTCCGGCAACTCGCCTCGGAGGATACCCGCGCCTCCCCCGTTCCGCAAGCCCCGCGGAAACGCCATTGACGCCCCTCAGGCCTGCGGATACAGTGCCCCGCTTGCCGATATCCCCTAAGGAGGGAGACGACGTGCCCGTCAGCGCATCCAACCGCCACCGACTCGCCCGGTTCACGTGCCGCGCCCTCGCCGCGGCGCTCCTGGGCCTCGCGGCCATCGGCTGCACGAGCACCGTCGGGTACGAGACCAACCCCGAGAACGTCGACCTCTCCGCCCATCGCCTGCCCATCAAGGTCGCCGTGCTCCGCATGGCCGACGCGCGCCCCCAGGAGCAGATCGCCACCGACGGCGAGTTCATGTCCTGGTGGGACAAGACCGAGGACGAGGACTGGGACCACGAGGATCTGGCCGGCGCCATCTCGCTTCAGGCCGCCAAGCACCTCGACGCGAGCGGGATCTTCGCCAGCGTCACCTACGTCCCGCACATCACGGGCGCCCCGGACGCCGCCGCGCTCGCCGAGCTCCACGCGCAGGGATACGACGCCGCGATGGTCGCCACGATCGAGCACTTCACGGGCACGCGCCGCTGGGACCTCACCCGCGGAGGCGTGTTCGCGCTCGGCGGGCCGATCGGCACCGCCGCGAACCTCGCGCTCGGACACCGCGCCGGCGGGCTCGTCGTCTTCCGCCCGCTCATGCTCCTCCGCACGACCGACGGGTTCACCATCTGGCACGGCGAGGCGTTCGGCGACTTCGAGGAGACCGCCTACTTCACCGGCACCGCCCCCGGCTACGCGAACGAGGCCCTCAAGCTCGCGCTCAACGACCTCACCAAGCGCTTCGACACGGACAGCGGGGACCTCGCCGTCAGGCTATCCACGCGCCGCGAGGAGGTGACCCTCCCCGGCGGGCCGATCGAGGAGGCCGCGGACCCGACGCTCGTCGACAGCGCCGTCAACCCCGCGAAGGCGGGGGTCCAGGGGGCCGCCAAGGCCGCCTCGAAGGCCGGAGAGACGATCGACAAGTTCTTCGACGGCGTCATCGACACCGTCAGGTAGAGCAGGGTTCAAGCGAGGGGCGACCCAACGGGTCGCCCCTACTCCTCCGCGATTGCCCTCCCGTCCACGATCTTCCACGTCTTCCCGATCTCCCGCATCTCGCGCTCGAACGTCCTCCCCCCGACCAGCACCGTCCGAAGGTCCTTGTGGAGGAGCTTCGGGTTCCAGTACCGGTCCTTCCGGTCGTAGGCCAGCATGTTGAACACGACGTAGCGGAAGCCGGTCGAGAGGCCCTCCGTCGACACGACGAGGGCGCGCGCGGTCTTCAGGTAGTCGGGCACGAGCGACATCTCCGTCCCCGACGGGACGATCTGCTCCCCCGTGGCGCAGTAGTACATCGCGAGGCCGAGCGAGTAGACGTCGCTGCGGATGTCGAGGGCGCGCTCCCCCCTCCACTTCTCCGGCGACATGAACGTCCGCGTCCCGACCGGCACCCCGTGCGCGCCCACGACGTCGGGGTCGAACCGCATCGGCTCGATCATCCCGAGGTCGCACAGTTTGATCACGCCGTCCTTCGCGACGAGGAGGTTCTCGGGCTTGAGGTCGCCGTGCACGAGCGCGTGCTCCTCCAGGTAGCCGAGCACGTCGGCCACCTGGCAGGAGATCCCGAGGACCTCCTTCTCGGGCAGCCACCCTCGATCGAAGACCACCTTGCGGAGCATCGGCCCGTCGATCAGCTCGATGATCGAGTACGGCACCCCGCCCGCCTCCGCCCAGCCGAACCCCTTCACGAGGTTGGGGTGGTCCAGCTCCTTGAGGAGCTGCGCCTCGCGCAGGAACTCCTTGCGCCTGAGGGAGTCCTTCGCGGACCGCGCGTTGAGGAGCTTCACGGCGACGCGCGCGCCGGTCGACTCCTGGAAGCAGCGCACGACGATCCCCACGGCGCCCGCGCCGAGGATCGCCTCCGCGCGGAGCCCCGGCAGCTTCGGGACATCGGCGAGGGTCGGCAGCTTCCTGGGAATGCGCGGGACGGTCATCGGATCTCCTCGGTGTCGGCGTCCTGGGCGACGAGCGCCCCGACGCCCGGGTCTCGGTTCAGGGCCTCGGCGAGCGCGGACCTCGCCTCCTCGGTCCGGCCCGCGGCGGCGAGCACACGCGCCTGGAAGTACGGGAGGAGCCCGAGGCCGGGCGCGGCGCCCCGGGCGGCGGCGATCTCGTCCAGGCCCTCCTCGACCCGGCCGTCCCAGCCGAGGAGGAGCCCTCGCAGCCCCCGGGCCGTCGCGAAGCGCGGCTCGGCGTCGAGGACGCGGTCGACGGCGGCGAGTCCCTCGCGGCGCGCGTCGGCCTCCTCGCGGGCCCTGAGCGAGCAGACGAACGCGAGGGCGAGGTGGAGCGACACGTCGCCCGGCGGCGCGGAGGCCGCCTGGCCGCGGACCTTCGCGAGGGCCTCCTCCGAGAGCATGAAGACGCGGAACTGGTACGCCTTCGCGTAGAAGCGCGTCGCATACCGCGCCTCGTCGAGGCGGAGGGCCTTCGCGTAGCTCGAGAGGGCCTCCACGTGCAGGCCGAGCGACTTCTGGACCTCGGCGAGCTGGTCGTAGACGGGCGAGTAGCGGGGCGCCTCCTGGCGCGCGCGCTCGATGAGCCCGAGGGCGCGGCGCAGGTCCGTCTTCCTCTTCGAGCCGCGCCGCGCGGCGACGAGGTAGAGGTCGGCGGCCTCCTCGGCGTCGCGGGTGGCGGCCTGGGCCGCCCAGGCGAGGGCCGCCGAGCGCGCCTCGTCGGCGCGGCCGAGCGCCTCGAGGGCGACCCGGCGCGCATGGAGGGCCATCGGGAACGTCGCGCCGGCCGCGTCGAGGTCGGCGAGGGCCTCGGACCACTCCCTCCGCTCGATCCGCACGAGCGCGCGCTCCACGCGGGCCCGCGGCAGGCGCTCGGCGTTGCCCTCGATCGCCGCGACCGCGTCGTCGGCCGCGGTCAGGGCGCGTGTCAGGTCTCGCGGCTCCGCCCCCTCGCGCAGGACGAGGACGCGCAGCAGGAGGGCGTCGGGGTCGAGCGGATTGAGCGCGAGCGCACGACCGACGAAGGCGAGCGCCGCGGCGTTCTGCGTCGCATCGAGGGGCGCCTGGGCGAAGATCGCCCTGCCGATGTCGGCACTCGCCGGACCGAACTCGGGGTCGGCCTGGAGGGCCCTCGTGAACCCCTCGCGGGCCTCCCAGATCACGTGGTCGGAGGCGAAGCCGTCGCCGGGACCGAAGGCCTCGCGGAGCTGGCTGAGTCCGCGGCCGTGCAGGAACGCCCCCCACCCCTTCGTGCGCAGCTCGCGGACCGCGCGCGCGAGGAGCTCGCGCCCGGAGGCGTCCCCGGCGGTGATCCGCGCGCGCCCGAGCGCCTGGAGCGCGGAGGGGTCGCCCGGCCTCTGCTTCGCGACCGCCTCCAGGTTCGGGAGCGCCTCGCCGACGGCGCCGTCCTCGAGCAGGAGCCTCCCGAGGGCGAACCTGGCCTCGATTGACTTCGGGTCCATCTGGAGGGCCCTCTCGATGTAGTTCCGGGCCTTGTGTCGCTTCTCCCCGGACTCGCGATCAAGGAGCGCCACGCCGTGGAGGAGCTGCGCCTCCGCGCACACCCGGTCGGTGCCGAGGACCGCCTCGGTGAGCCTCTCCCTCCACGCCTGCTCCTCCGTGCGGGCGTAGAGCAGGGCCGCCGCGGAATCGATGGGCGGGGCGAGGAGGCCGGTGCGAAGCGGGTCCCGGTCCGTCGCGTCGATCGGCTTGTGGGCTCGCCAGCGCGCGACGAACACCCTGGCCTCGTCGATCGCCGACTCGCGCGGGAGGGTCTGGATCCGGTCGAGGGCCTCTTCGACGGCCTCCGCGGCCTCACCGGCTAGCCCCACGCGGACCTGGGCCTCGGACCAGAGGAACAGGACCCTGACGCTGTCGCGTCGGACGGCCTCGATCCGCTCCAGGGCCTCCGCCTCGCGGCCGAGCGCGAGGAGGAGCTCCGCGGCGTCTCCGGCGATCTCCCGCGCGTCGGCCTCGGACGAGGCGGCCTGGTCGAAGGCGTCGTCGAGGACGGCGAGGGCCTCCTCGGCGCGGTCGAGCGCGACGAGCGCGGAGGCACGGACGCGAGCCGTCTCGGCCACGGCGGGGGCGTTCGAGAGGGCGGCGAGGGCTCGGTCGGCGCGCCCGAGGGCGAGCTCCGCTCTCGCGCGGAGCACGGCGGCGTCGGCGGGGAGCGCCCCCGCGGCGGCGCCGCGGTCCAGGTCGGCGAGGGCGTCCTCGGGCCTGTGGAACCGGAGGTGGATGCGCGCGAGCGCGGTGTCGAGCGACGGATCGGCGCCGAGCGCCTTGGAGGCGTCCTCGAGCACGCCGAGCGCCTCGGACGGCCGCCCCTCCCGCTCGCGGGCTGCGGAGGAGACGATGGCGGCGCGGAGGGCCTCCTCGCGCGTCTTGACGCTCCAGGCGTACGCCGCCGAGACGGCGCCAGCGACGACCACGACGAGCGCGGCGGCGGAGGCGATGCGGTGGCGGCGGACCCACTTGCCGAGGCGCGCCAGCGGCCCGGGAAGGCGCGCGTGGACGGGCTCGCCTCGTCGGAAGCGGTCGAGGTCCTCCTTCAGATCGGCGGCGCTGGCGTAGCGCGAGCCCGGGTCCTTCGCGAGGCAGGTCATGACGATGGCGTTGAGGTCCCTGGGCACGCCGCGGTCGAGCGTCCTCAGCGTGGAGGGCTCCTCGTTGGCGACGCGCTGGAGGACGATGGTGACGTCGTCGCCCTGGAACGGCGGGCGGCCGGCGATCACCTCGTACAGAGTGGCGCCGAGGGAGAAGACGTCGGAGCGGGCGTCGGCGAGGCGCCCGTGACCGCGGGCCTGCTCGGGGGCCATGTACATGGGCGTTCCGATGACCTGGCCCGTCGCGGTGAGTTGGGAGCCCTCCTCGCCGCGGGCGAGGCCGAAGTCGGTGAGGACGATCCTGCCGTCCTTGGCGACGAGGAGGTTGGAGGGCTTCACGTCGCGGTGGACGACGCCGGCGGCGTGGGCGCCCGCGAGCCCGGAGGCGGCCTGGGCGGCGACGTCGACGGCCTGGGCCAGGCGCATGCGGCCCATGCGAAGGACGACGTCGAGGGGGGTGCCGTCGATGTATTCCATGGCGTAATAGGGCAGGCCATCGGCCTCTCCGACGGCGAAGACGCGCACGACGTTGGGGTGGTCGAGGCGGGCTAGGATCTCGGCCTCCCGTCGGAAGCGGGCGACTCCGTCCTCGTTGAGGAGCGCGGCGTTGAGGACCTTCAGGGCGACGCGGCGGTTGAGCCCGGACTGGACGGCCTCGAAGACGACGCCCATGCCTCCGCGCCCGAGCTCGCGGACGATGGAGAAGTCGCCGAGGCGCCGCCCTACGCCCGGAAGCACGGCCTGGACGGCGGGCGAGCCCGCGCGGAGCGTAGGCGTCCCCTCGACCGGAGTGCCGTGCGGCACGGCGCCCGGGGGCGGAACGTGCGGCGTGGGGGCCGATCCGTCGGCCGGGAGGGTCGGAGGAGGGGTCGCCATGCCTTCCGTTTACCGGATCCAGGGGGCGGAGCGCAAGAGCCCTCGGCGACCGCGGCGGAGGGAGAGCGGCGGCGAGAGGAGCTCGGCCATGATCACCGACTGACGGAGGCTAGGCATCCCCTCCGCCGCGACGGCCGCGGGCGCGGTCTTCTGGGCGCGCACGTCGGCCACCAGCCGCTTCGGGACGCCGTCCTCCTCGGGGCGGACGAACCTCTTCTTCTTCCGCTTCTTCTTCGGCGCAGTGGCGAGCGGCTCGGAGACGAGCTGCGCGTAGACGGGCTCCTCGAAGGACGCCGGGATGGGCTTCCGGACCGGCGCCACGTCGCCGCGCAGCCCCTGCATCTCGCGGATCTTCCGCGCCATCGCCTCGGGCGAGACCGACGAGATCACCTTCGCCAGGATCACGAAGACCACGATCCCCGCGAAGACGCAGAAGCTGATCAGCCCCGAGAGGTCGTCGTTCCGCGCCAGGAGGTCGACCGGGAACACGCGCTACTCCTCTCCCTTGCCGCTCTTATCCGCGATGGACTTCCTCATGTCCGTGTCCGCCTGGAGGTTCTTCAGCGACATGTAGTCCATCATCCCCAGGTTCCCCTCGCGGAGCGCCTGCGCGATCGCCTTCGGGATCTCCGCCTCCGCCAGCACGACGCGCGCGCGGTTCTCGCGGACCGCCGCCTGCATCTCCTGCTCGCGGGCGATCGCCATCGCGCGCCGCTCCTCGGCCTTCGCCTGGGCGACCCGCTTGTCCGCTTCCGCCTGGTCGGCCTGGAGCTTCGCGCCGATGTTCTCCCCGACGTCGATGTCCGCGATGTCGATCGAGAGGATCTCGAACGCCGTCCCCGCGTCGAGGCCGCGCTCGAGGACCTTCTTGGAGATCGTGTCGGGGTTCTCCAGGACCCGCTTGTGGCTCGGCGCGGAGCCGATCGTGTTGACGATGCCCTCGCCGACGCGCGCAATGACGGTCTCCTCGCCCGCGCCCCCGACCAGGCGGTCGAGGTTGGTGCGGACCGTGACGCGCGCCTTCACCTTGAGCTGGATCCCGTCCATCGCGACGCCGTCGATCGTGTCGCGCCCCCTCCGCGGGTCCGGGCAGTCGATCACCTTGGGGAGGACGCTCGTGTGCACCGCGTCGAGGACGTCGCGCCCCGCGAGATCGATCGCCGTCGCGCGCTGGAAGTTGAGCGGGATGGAGGCCTTGTTCGCGGAGATCAGCGCGAGCACCACGCGGTTGACGTTCCCGCCCGCGAGGTAGTGGGCCTCCAGCATGTCGCTCGAGATCTCGATCCCGGCCTTCTTCGCCCGGATGCGGTTCTGGACGATGACGTTCGGGTCGACCTTCCGGAGCCACATCCCGACGAGGTCGGTCAGGCCGACGTAGGCGCCCGACAGCATGGCGCGCAGGTAGAGGATCCCGAACTTCATCATCACGATGACGAGGAAGAGGCCGACGAGGCAGAGGATGACGGTGAGCCCCGTCCAGAAGTTCTGCCCCGCCGAAGACTCGCCAGCCGCCAACATCTCGAACATCATCCTCTCCTTCTATGCCTTCTTGACGATGACCCGCGCGCCTTCCACCTTGATCACGCGCACGCGCGCCCCGGACTCGATCATGTCCCCTTCGGTCACGACGTCCACGCGCCGCCCCGAGATCCTCGCGGTCCCGGACGGACGGAGCGGCGTGATCGCCACCCCCTCCTCGTTCACGAGGATCGAGAGGTCCTCCGCGGCGCTGACGCACCCTTCCTTGTCCTCGAGCGATTTCTTCAGGGCCAGGCGCTTCAGGCCGTGGTAGAGCGCGAGGGGCGCGCCGACCACGCCGATGAGGGCCAGGATGGTCCCGAACAGGAACCCGCCCGTCTTGTACGCGTGGACGATCGCCGTGGCCATCGCCGCGACGCCGACCAGCCCCATCAGCATGCTCGGCATGATCAGCTCGCACATGAGGAGCGCTGCCCCCCCGAGGTACAGCAGCAGGATCAGCTCGGTGCTCATACTCACCTCAACTCCGCCCCACCGGGGCCACGATGATCGACGGCCCTTCGATCTTCACGATCTGCACCGTCGCGCCCTTCTCGACCTGCTCCCCCTCCGAGACGACGTCGAGCGTCCTGCCCTCGAGGTCGACCTTGCCCGACGGGTGCAGCGGCGTCATCGCGACCGCGTATTTCCCGACGAGGCTCGCCGAGTCCACCTCCTGCGGCATCGACTTCTCCTCCGCCTGGATCTCCGAGGAGAGGATGAGGCGCTTCAGCAACGGCGACTTCGGGAGGTACTTAGCCACGGCGAGGAACCCGACCATCGCCCCGCCGAAGGAGCAGGCGAGGACGAAGAAGTTGTCGCGGAGGCGGTCCATCTCCCAGGCCTTGTCCGGGACGACGAACCCCTGCAGCGACAACACGAGGCCCGCGAACGCCATGATCACGCCCGGCACGCCCACGACCATGCTCCCGGGCATGAAGAAGATCTCGATGCCGATGAGGAGCACGCCGACGGCGAACAGGATGATTTCGGCGTAGTCGGCGAGCCCCGCGAGGTGGTGGCCGAAGAAGACCGCCGCGAAGCAGAGGAGGCCCAGGATCCCGGGCACCGAGAGGCCCGGCGCCTTGAGCTCCGCGAGGAGGAAGAGGATCCCGAGGAGGATCAGGAGCCCCGTGAAGAGCGGCCGCGTGAGGAAGCGGACCATCTGCTCGGACCAGGTGATCTTCATCTCGGTGGGCGTCGCCTCGGCGAGGCCGTACTGGTTCAGAAGGTCGGTGCGGAGCGACGTGATCCGCTTCGCGAGGCCGTACCGGACCGCCTCGTCGGCCGTGAGGCAGAGGAGCTTCCCCGAGGGGTTGACCGTCTGGACCTCCTTGACCTTCTTCCCCTCGCGGCGGGCGCGCTCCATCTCCTCGGGGAGCATGAGGGCCTCTTTGCCGTCGACCTCGACGAGCCAGACCTCGACCTCCTTGTCGACCATCGCCATCGCGAGGAGGCGCGGGTAGCTCTTCTTCTCGGCGCGCGCCTGGAACTCCGCGCGGATCGCCGCGACGTACTTCTCCTGGTGCTGGTTGTCGCCGGGGACGATCGGCTCCGCGGCGCCGATCGAGGAGCCGGGGGTCATGACGATCGAGTCGCAGGAGAGTGCGATGAGGGCGCCCGCGCTCATGGCCCAGCGCGTGACGTAGGCGACCGTCGGGATGCCGGCGTCCTCGATCGCCTTGGAGATCTCGAGCGCGTTGTCGATGCGGCCGCCCGGCGTGTCCAGCTCGAAGACGATGAGCTTCGCGCCGGCCTGCTGGGCCGCCTCGACGGCGCGCCGCACGAGGTGCGAGTTCCCGGCCTCGATCTCTCCCTGGATGGAGACGACGACGACGTGGGAAGAGTCGCCCGCGTCGAGCGTCGGGAGGGCGGCGAGCAGGAGCGCCGCGATCGCGGTTCCGATGTTCATGCGCCGCATGTTGTCCGACCTCCCCGCACGATTGGCTCAGTCAATATAAGGAAGGGCGACGATTGCCAGCAAGAGAGAACGCCTTTCCCGCGAATCCCGTGCCACCTGGCCGAATGCGAGGACCCGCGCACAGCGGCAAGGCGGAGCGCCTGCGCGGGTTGCGGACGGCGATCGGCCGATGGTCCGGGGCGCCCCCGGGGAGGGGCCGGAGCGCACGCCCGGGTGCAGAACCGCACCGGCGGTGGCGAGCGAAGCTCGCCCAAAGCAATCTCGGCGTGGTTCAAACCAGGGGTGCAATCGGGCGCATAATTCTCAAGACTCAATGAGCAATGTTCAGCGAATGCCGAAGTCTCAACTCTCAAGCGGACCGGGCATTCATGCTCTGCGGCTTGAGCAATGGGACTTTTCCATTCACTGATCATTGCTCATTGAGCCTTGAGAATTCTGCGCCCGACCGCACTCCTGTTTTGAACCAGGTCAAGGTGACTATGGGCGAGCTTCGCTCGCCACGGCCCCGGTCTATTTCTTCGGCGCGAGGTGCGGACGGAAGAAGTCGAGCACCTCCTTGACGAAGGCCGAGTGGCCGACGCCGGGGGCGAGCGTCCGCTCGACCGCCTTGAAGCCGTGCTCGTCGAGGAGGCGCTTCGCGGCCTGCCACTGCCCGTCGAGCATCGTCTTCAGGTACTCGTCCGCCTCGCCCTGGAAGACGTGGACCGGCAGCGTCTCGCGCTCGGGGGCCTCCGAGATCGCCCCCGCGTTCGCGAAGTTCGGGCACGCGGGCGCCGCGGCGACGAGCATCTCCGGATGGCCGAAGACCATCCGCCACGTCAGGTTCCCTCCCCCCGAGAAGCCGCTGATGTAGAACCGCTCCTCCGCGTTGAAGTCCCTGCGCAAGTCGACCAGGATGGCGAGGAGCCCTTCCTCGTCGAAGCCGAGCCGGTTCCCGCCCTGGTGGGCGTCGATCAGCTCCTGCGTGTACGTGTACTTGTCCCTGGAGAGCTGGTTGGTGCTCGAGAAGGTCTGCGGCGTGACCAGGATGTACGGGTCGTCGCCGCGCTGCGAGGCGTAGTTCTCGATCGCGCCTCGGAAGTTGCACCCCGCGCCCTCGACGTAGACGAGCACGGGCCAGGCCCGCTTGGGCGACCAGTCCTTCGGGAGGACGAGGAAGTACTCCATGTCGTGCGTGGACGCCTTGCGGACGATCGGCTGCTTCTCGGCGCACTTGAGCTCGGCCTCGCGGAGCTTCGCGGCGCGCGCGGGGTCGGGCTGCGCGCGCTCGGCGCCCGCGAGGAGGCGGTAGGCGCGAGCCCACTCGCGCTTCTGCGCCGCGTCGTTCGCCTGCTGGGCGAGATAAGGCCCGACCTGCTTGGGGTCAAGCTCGAAGGCGCGCACGAGGTACCCGTCGAAGCGCTCGTCGTCCTTCTGGGGGTGCTTCTCCTTGGAGAGGTCGCGGTAGAGCTGCGCGAGCTTCTTGCCGTACTGCGCGCGCTTCGCCTCCAGCTCCTTGCGGGCGGCGTCCGCGGCCGTGGAGTCGCCGGCGAGCTTGTCCTTGAGCGCCTTCCCCTTCGCGTTCTCGGGGTCGAGGGAGAGGGCCTCGTCGACGTAGGGACGGCCCTCGGCGAGGAGCCCCTTGGACTGGCACCACGAGGCGAGCTCGACGAACCCGGCGGCGATGGAGCGCTTGAGGTCGGCCTCCTTCGCGGGCTTGTCGGCGAACGCGATGGAGGCCGCGACAAGCAGGAGGCATGCGAACCGCATGGGGAGGCTCCAGGAGCGAAAGGCTGGCATTCTAGAGGGTCGGTCCTGAGAATGGAAACATGCAGGCGCGTCCGGGTGATCTCCACCGAGGCTGGATCCTCCCTGCCCTGTCGATCGGGGCCGCGCTGCCTCGCGGGGTAGCGGGGATCCTCACGGACCTGATCGCCGGCGCGACCGGGCCCGCGTCGGCCGCGCAGCACAGGTGGTTCCTGCGCTTCTGCACCGACTTCGCCCGGCTACGACGCGGCCCGGCGGCCCTGGACCGCCTCGTCGCGCGCGCGGAGGGCCTCGGGCGCATCGACGAGGCGGCCCGGGCGGGGCGGGGCCTCCTCCTCGTCTCGGCCCACCTGGGGAACTGGGAGCTGGGCGCGGCGATCGCCGCGCGGAGGGGCCTCGCCGTGACGGTCGTCTCCGAGCGGGCCCCCGACCCGGCGCTCGACCGATGGCGCGAGGAGACGCGGGCGCGCTGCGGAGTCGCGACGACGTACCTCGGCGACCCCGCGCTCGCGCCGAGGATCCTCGAGGTCCTCCGGGGTGGCGGGTGCGTGGCGATGCTCGTCGACCGGGAGCCCGAGCCGGGCTCGGGGGCGGCTCGGATCGCGGCCGCGACGGGCGCGGCGCTCCTCCCCGCGTTCGTGCCGTTCCTCCCCGACGGCCGCTACGCGGCGATCGTGGAGCCCCCCGCGCGCGACGCGGGGGAACTCCGCGCTGCGGTGGCGCGCGCGGTTGACCTCTGGCGGGACCAGTGGTATCCTCCGCCCGCCGAAGAGGGAGCCAGATGATCAAGTCGAAGATCGCCGTCAAGATGGGCGACATCACGGACGCGGAGGTCGACGCCATCGTCAACGCCGCGAACGACGACCTCATCCTCGGGGGCGGCGTCTCGGGCGCCATCCGCCGCAAGGGCGGGCAGGTGATCCAGGACGAGTGCAACACGATCGGCTCCATCCCGCTCGGCGAGGCGGCCGTCACGGGCGGGGGCGCGCTGAAGTGCAAGCACATCATTCACGCGGCGAGCATGCCGCTCGGCGGCTGGGCGACCGCGGACTCGCTGAAGAACGCGACGAAGAACTCCCTCAGGCGTGCCGACGAGAAGGGCCTGAAGACGATCGCCTTTCCGGCGATCGGGACGGGCGTCGCGGGCTTCAGCATGGAGCGCTGCGCGGACTCCATGACGCAGATCGTCTTCGATCACCTGAAAGAGGGGAAGACGACGCTCGAGCTGGTCACGTTCGTGCTGATCGACCACCGCGCGATGCGGGTCTTCGAGGAGTGCGTCAAGGCGATCAAGGAAGAGCCGGACCCAGCACCACCACCCGCCCCGGAGCCCCCGCCTGCCGCCCCCGCATCGCCTGCGGATCAGGCTCCGACGGCAGCTCCTGCACCGCCAGGTCCGCCGGCAGGAACGCCCTGACGACCTCGAGGACCGTCCGGAGGTGCGGCGTCACCTCGGTCGTCGTGTAGGCCGATTCCTCGGCGATGAGCGCCAGCGGCAGGACGAGCTGGTCCGCCAGGTGCGGGTCGACGGCGCCGTCCGAGGCGAGGAGCCGCGCCAGCTCGTCGCACGCCTCGTCGGCGACCCGCTCCGCGGGCTTCCCCTTCTGCCCCAGGGCGGAGGCGCCGATCGGCCCGCCCTCCGTCTCCGCGACGAGGAGGAGCGAGGTCCCCGGCTGGCAGCTCGGGGTGAAGACGCGCTCGATCTGGTACGGCCACCCCATCGCGGCCAGGCGCGCCTCCGCGCGGCCGGCCTGGCGGTCCGAGACGTGAGGCGGAAGCGAGCTCACGTTGCTCACGCCGCGCACCCGGAGCACCCGCCCACGATCCTCGCGGTCGAGCGGTCGGACGCCCGCGGGGTCCCACTCCGGCACGGCGAGCTTGACCTCCCCTCCCCCTTTCGGGTAGTAGCCCGCGGAGAGCACCTCGATCGGGACGGGCGGGTACCCCGCGGCCTCGATCGAGGGGAGGAAGACCCGCGCGACGTAGTCGATTGTCGGGCTCCACGGGACGTGCGTCCCTCCGCTTAGCGTGATGAGCGACGGGCCGCGCGCGCGGAGGAGCGGCAGCAGGACCGTTTGGAGGACCAGCGTGAGCGCGCCCGCCGTGGCGATCCGGAACTCGTACGCGCCGGGCGACACGGGGCCCGGCGAGAACGAGAGCGCCTGCGAGCCCTCGCGGTCCCCTTCGACGGCCGCGCGGGAGATGCGCGCCGCGGCGCGGACGCACTCGAGGTGCTGCGGCCTGAGGCCGGGGACCTCGCGGCCCGCGCGGATCCGCGCGATCCGGAACGGCTTCCCCGTCAGGAGCGAGAGCGTGAGCGAGGTCCTGAGGACCTGCCCGCCGCCCTCTCCTTTTGACCCGTCGATTTCGATCATCGACCCATCGTAGGAGCGCGGACCGGGCATGGCAAGAAGGCTCGCCTTCGTCCTGATCGTCGCGCTCGCGGCCTGCGCCGAGGAGGAAGTCCCCGCGGCCGTCCACGTCCACACGACCTGGAGCGGCGGGAAGTTCACGATCCGCGAGGTCGCCGAACGGGCCCACGACCTCGGGCTCCGGGGCGTGGTGCTCTCCGACAGCTACGAACGGGCGGCGCGATGGGGTCCCCCTCCGCTCCAGGGGCTCGTCCACTGGACGCGCGAGCGCCCGAGCGTCCGACGCGGGGACCTCGCGGCGTGGATCGCCGAGATCGACTCCGCCGCGAAGGCCGTCCCCGAGGTCGCCATCGTCCCGGGCCTCGAGCTGGCCCCCGTGTGCGCGTGGTCCGGCGCGCCCTGGGCGGACGGGCTCCGCGCGGAGGGCCTCCACGTGCACCTCCTCGCGATCGGCACCGCGCCGGTCGAGGCGTACGCCTCGCTCCCATCGCGGACCGACGGCCCGCCGCACTGGGACAGCCGCTGCGCGGCGCGCTTCGCCCTCGCGCTCACGGCGGCGATCGCCGCCCTCGTCCTCCTCCGCGGCCGCGCGCGCTGGACCGCGACCGCGGCCTTCCTCGTCGCGGCGGCGTGGTTCCCAGTCCGTCGGGGGATGGAGCTGGACGGGGGACCGCCCGTGGAGGCCGCCATCGACGCCGCCCGCCGCGCGGGGCTCTCGACCTCCTGGGCCCACCCGGAGGCCCTCTTCCCCGCCGCGGAGACCGACATTGACGGCGTCCGCGTGAGGACGCGCCCCTACCCCGAGCGGGTCCTCCTCTCCCCCGCCGCGGCCTTCCCGTCGATCTACGGCGACACGCACTCGGCCGCGGGCGCGGGGCGCGAGTGGGACCGCGCCAACCTCGACTACTGCGAGGGACGTCGCGCGACGCCGCTGTGGGGGATCGGCGAGGCCGACTTCGACGGCAGCCTCGTGGCGCTGGACACCTACCAGACGGTCTTCCTGGTCGACTCCCCGGGCGCAGGCGGGGTGGAGGGCGCCCTCGCGCGAGGCGCCTGCTACGCGGCGCACGCGCCCGGCGGGCGGCGCGTGTCGCTCTCCTTCTCGGTCTCCGACGCGGCGACCGGGGCGGCCGAGGGAATGGGCGGGACCCTGCGCGCGTCGGGCGCCGTGCGCGCCCGCGTCGAGGCGCGCGGCGACGCCGGCGAGGCGACGATCACGCTGGTCCTCGACGGGCGGATCCGGAAGCAGCACTCCGGCCCGCTGCCTCTCGTCCTCGACCTCCCCGTCGACGTTCCGAGCGGCCGCTCGTGCCTGCGGGCCGTCGTGTCGCGGCATGGAGGCGGATCGGCCGTGGGGAACCCCGTTTTCGTGGAGCGTTGAGCGCTACGCGAGGTTTCCGAGCGTGACCTCGACGACCTCGCGCACGGCGCCGCTCCCTCCGGGGACGGTGGTGATGTAGTGCGCCTGGGGGCCGAGGACGAGGCTCGCGTTCGAGGGGACGATGAACAGCCCCACGCCCGTCGAGACCGCCAGGGCGTCCGCGTCGGCGGCCATGTACGCGGTCGCGTCGAGCTCGATCGACCCCTTGTCCTGCAGCTCCCCGAGGAAGGCGAGGCGGTCGCGGGGAAGGTCGCGGACGTCGGTCACGCCGAACCGTCGCGCGTGCTCCTCGATGATCCCCCTGCCGTCTTCCGCGAGGACGATCACCTCGGCGTCCTGCTTGCGGAGGATGGAGAGCCCGACCCAGTCAGGGCGATGGAAGCGCTTGAAGGCCTCTCCGCCGGGCCCCCAGTAGACGGAGCCGTCGGTGAGGACGCCCTCGACCTCCACGACGAGACGGCGCAATCTGCGGAAGCGGCGACGGATCCCGACGTCCATGGGCTGGTATCCGCGAGGAGCGGGAAGAGTCGGGCCACTCGGCTACGGCTGCTGACTCTTGATCTTCTCTTCGAGCCCGCCGATCAGCTCCTGCCAGTCCTTGACGGCGGGGGCCAGCTCGTACTCCGCCATGTCGGCGAGCGTCACGCTGTCCTTGCTCTTAAGCGCGGCCTGCACCTCGCGCAGCTTGTCGCGGAGGCGGTGGATGGCGTCCAGCCCGCTCTTTCCGCCGACCTTGAGAGTGGAGAGCTCGATTCCCTGAAGCTGCCCGACCTTGAGGAGCGTGTCCATCGTGACCTGGAGCCCGGTCACCGCGTCGCCCAGGAGGGTCATCCCCGTGGGGAGGTTCCCCTTCTGGAAGTGGGAGGCGGCCGTGGTGAGCGCGGAGCCCACCGAGGGCAGGTGCTTCGCGAGCTCGGAGAGCGTCAGGAGCGACAGCTCGGCGGGGCAGAGCGTGACGAGGTCGAGCATCTTGTACGCGTCGACCTTTTGTTTCCGAACGTCAGCGGGGACGGCTGCGGGCGCGAGGGTCTTCCCGTCGAGGGTCAGGGTGACGACGGCGCGGCCGTTCCGCTGAAGCCAGGTCTGGAGCTGATCGATGATCTCCCCGAGGGAGGATCCGGCGTCGGCGTACGCCAGGTCCTTGTTCCCGTCGATGATGATCTCCATCCGGCGATGGCCCCCATCTGCAAGTGGCCGTATCCTAACCTCGACGCGGGGCGTGTCAAAGGTTATGCGCCGGCGCGAGTTGGGCGGATCGTTGACACCCCGGCCGGGCCGCCCGTATCATCCGCGCGTCTGCCGGGGCGGAACCTCCCATGCGCCTCATCGCCGCCTCCCTCCTCGTCGCCGCCATCGCGGCCGGCTGCAAGGACACTCCCCCGCCGAAGCAGGAGCCGCCCGTTCCGTCCGGGGACGAGGGCGAGCCCGACGGCCCGATCGTCAAGGGGAGGATGTACCAGGACCTCCAGCAGCACACCAACTCGCCCGCCGGCGCGGACGACGTGGACCCGTGCGTCTCGGCCGACGGCGCGATACTCTACTTCGCGTCGAACCGCCACTCGCGGTTCTACGACCTCTACGCCAAGCCCACGCGGGGCCCGGCGATGACCATCCTCACGACGCGCCACCCCGAGTGCCACAAGCGGTTCCCCGCCCTCTCGCCCGACGGGAAGCGGATCGCCTTCGCCAGCGACTGGAAGGGGGGGTGGGACCTCTACGTGCTCGACCTCTCCGACCCTTCGGCCGATTGGAGGGTCGTGAGCGCGTTCCCCGAGGACGAGTTCCGTCCGTCGTGGTCCCCCGACGGGGCGCGGGTGGCTTTCTGCCGCCGCTCGACGAAGTTCGGCGGCTGGGAGGTCTGGGGCGCGGGCGTCGACGGGACCTCGCCGGGCCCGATCGCGGACGGCTACCTGCCCGTCTGGGGCCCGGTGAAGGACCAGGCATGGATCGTGTTCCAGCGCCCCCGCCAGCGGGACGACCCGTGGTTCGGGCTCTGGAAGGCCCGCCCGGACGGGAACCTCCTCACCGAGCTCCTGCCCGCGGAGACCTTCGGCGCCGTGACGCCGTGCTGGAGCCCCGACGGGGCGTGGATCGCCTTCAGCACCGTCTCGCGCAAGGAGGGGACCGAGGCGGTCGAGGAGGTCGAGGACATCCACGTGCTCTCCTCGGACGGGCGCGTGCGGATGCAGATCACCTCCCAGGCCGGGGTGGAGGCGATGCCGTTCTGGGGACAGGACGGGCGGATCTACTACGCCTCGTCGGCGGGCGGGGCCGAGGGGCACTTCAACATCTGGTCCCTGAAGCCGATCCTGCCGCCCTAGGTGCGAGGGGGCGCCGCGCCCCTAGCCCTGCACGGAGATGCGGCTGGGCGCGATGGCGACGATCGGGTTCGGCAGGGTGCCCCGCCGCTCGTCCTTCGACTTCTCGATCGCCTCGGCCCACGTCCCGCGCAGGATGCCGAGGATCTTGAGCGCCTCGTCGATCGGCTCCGAGGCGTGTTGCACGTTCGCCCGCACCAGGCGGAAATAGACGAAGTTGTAGAGGCGCACGAGGTTGTTGTAGATCTCGTCGCCGATCTGGCGCGAGAGCGAGCTGACGAGCTCGACCATGATCCGCTGCCCGCGGATCAGGAGCTGGTGGCTCCCCTCGATGTCCTTCTCCGCCAGCTTCGTCTTCGCCTGCTCGCTGAAGCGGATCGCCCCGTCGATCAGCATGAGCAGGAGCTGTTCCTGGCTGGCGGTACGGACCTGGGTCTCGAGGTACTTCCGACTCGCGTCCATCCGGCCTCTCTAGGGGTTTCCCTACGTCTATCGGCTCAGACGGTCCGCCGACCTCTGCCCTTGCAGCGACCGTCACATTTTCCACCCGGCCCCTCGCCCAGGTCAAGCGCGCTCGCCGCGCGGCGCGAGGGGCGACGCACCGCGTCGCCCCTACATCGAATCCGGCCTACTTCCTGGAAACGCTGTTCTTCAGGGACGAGACGACGCCGTTCAGCACGCTCGAAATCTGGTTCTGGACCCCCTGGCTCTGCGCCAGGAAGTTCTCGAGCGCGGCGAAGCGGCGGATCAGGCGATCCCGGAGCGTCTCCGCCCGCTCGTCCAGCCGCTCGATCCGGTCGTTCAGGTCCTCGATGCCGTCGTCGATCCCGTTCGTCTTGCTCGGGATCAGGCCGTCCGGCAGGTTCGTCAGATCCCCGACGCCCAGCTCGAACCGACGCCCCACCCCCGGGTCCTTCGAGACGTTCACGCGCCGCCCGGTCAGGCGGTTGTCCGACCCGACGTTCATGTTGATCCCCAGGTCGGCCGCCCCACGCGAGCTGTTGAGCTGCGTCACCTCGAAGTCGTGCACCAGACGGTAGGTGCTGCCCGCTCCCGGGTCCCCCGCCCCATCGAAGGTGATCGTCCCCGTCGCGGCGACGAAATCGGTCACGGCGAACGTCTGCCCGGCGAGCGCCCCGGAGGTGAAGGTCACCTCCTGGTCCTTCCAGAAGTCGTCGGCAAACCCCGTGAGGGCCGCATCGGTAAACGTCCCCGCCCCCGACGCGTCGGTCGTCTCGTCGAAGCCGGAGCTGTTGTCCACCAGCTCGAACGAGTCGCCGTCCGAGGTCGTCGCCGCGTCGACCTTGAGACCCGTGTTCTCGGTGTCGTTGTTGATCGCGGAGAGTACCTGGGAGACCGTCGTCAGGCCGGAGAGGCTGACCGTGACGGTCGAGCCGTCCCGCTGGGTGATCGTGAAGTCGTCACCGTTCACCGTGTTGACGCCCCGCCCGTCGTTCAGGTCCGCGAGGAGGATGTCGGGCGCGAGCCCGCGCTGGAGCGTGAAGAGCTTCTTCACGCCGTCGAAGTCCGTGTTGAGCTTGTCCGTGAGCTTGCTCTCGTCGAACGACAGCCGTCCGGAGGAGTCGACCCGCACGCCGATCTTCGAGAGCGCGTTCAGGTCGCTCACGGGGATCCCGTCGACCGGGCGGGTCACGTTGCTCGCGAGCGTGCGCAGGACGCCGCTGACCGTGTTGTCGCCGAAGAGGATCCCCTTGCGCTCGGGGTCGTCGGGGTCGAACGTCGTCAGCTCCTTGATGTCGTCGATCGCCGCGTTGTAGGCCTCCACGAACCGCTGGACCTGGGTGCTGATACCGTCGTTGTCGCGGGCCACCGTGACCGTGACCGCCGTCGAGCTCGCGCTCTTCAGGTCGAGGCTCAGCCCCGGCACGAGGTTCGACACCGTGTTCGTCCCGCCCGTGATCACCGCGGGGTCGCCCGCGCCGCCGTTGGTCCCGAACAGGAGGACGGAGTCCTGTGCCGAGGCGCTCGTGGAGAAGTCGAGGCCGGACACGGTCGAGTTCGTCACGAGGCGCCCCCCGAGCCCGCTCGTCCGCGAGAGGAGGGACAGGCGGAACGGGTTGACGGCGCTCCCTGTGCTGATCACGCTCGCGACGACGTTCAGCCCGGCCGCGTTGATGTCCTTCGAGAGGTCGTCGAGCGTCGTCGTGGCGCTGAGCGTGAAGGTGCGCTCGAACGTGCCGTCGAGGGTCCCGGGCGTCGCCGCGGGCGCGGACCCCTCGATGTTCAGGTCCTCCGCGGTCGTCCCGCCGTCGAGGTCGACCACGCGGATCGCCCCGGCCCCGGTCGGGTCGATCAGCACGATCCCGTCCCCGGTGTCGTTGATGCGCGCGCGGAGGTCGCTCCCGACCGCCGAGGCCGCGCCGTTGATTTCCTCGAGGACGGCTCCGATCGCGTCGTCGTCGGACTGGCGGAGGTCCACGGTGAACCCGAGGCCGTTCGAGTCGGTGACCGTGAAGCGCCCGGCGAACACGCCCTTCCCCTGGTTCAAGGTCGAGAGGAGGGTGTTGTCGCCGATGTACTGCGGGTCCAGGTCGGTCCCGACCTCGCGGTCCCCGAGGACGGCGTTGATCTCGTACTCGCTCGTCGCGTCGAAGGCCGCCCCTGCCGGCAGGAGGAAGGTGAGGGTCCCGGTCGTCCCGTCGAACGAGTCCACGACCTGCGAGTATCCGGTGTTCGTCCCCGCGGTGACCGTGACGGTCGCGCCCTTGAAGTAATCCGCACCATACCCGACGAGGTTCGCGTCGACGAGCGTCGTCAGCGTCCCGAGGCTGTCCCCCTTCAGCCCCGTCGTCTTCGTGTCGATCCCGAGCGACTCCGCCGGCGTCCCGGTGATCATGAGAGCGCGGATCGGACCTGCCGTTGTGTCGCGGATCAGGAGGCCGTTGCCGGCGTTGTTGAACGAGACCGCGAGGTTCTGGCCCGCGGCGTTGTCGATGGCGTTGATCAGGTCCTGGAGGGTCTGGTTGCTCGAGAGCGCGCTGTCGCCGATGACATATGGATTCGACAGTGCCCCCGCAACGGTCACCGTGGGCCCGGAGATCCCCGTGATGGTGCGCGTCTCCTGGAGTCCCGCGCCGTTCACGAGGCGGATCTCGTTCCCGACGGCCAGCCCATCGGTCAAGGCGACGTTGAAGCTCGTCGTGTCCGAAAGACCGTCATACACCGGCGCCGTCGCAAGCGTGGTCGGCGTTCTCGTGGATACGTCGACCGGCGTCGTCGTCCCGTTCCGACCGCGAATCGTGATCGTCCCGTTGGGGATCCCGTCGGGGTCCACCCCGTCGATCGGGCGGAACTCGGACGACCCGCCGTTCAGCGTCCTCTTGAGGATCGAGTTGAGCGACGGGATGACACGCTTCCCGAGGAGGTAGTTCGAACCCGCCGCCCCGGGCACGCCGTTCAGCTCCGAGGTCACGCCGACGAATCCGAGGTCGATGGCGGCGTTCGAGCTGCCCTGCGACGCCACGGCGAGGTTTCCCGCCCCGGCGGTCGTGTCGAGGAGCTCGATTGCGTTCCCCTGCGCGTTCACCCGCGCGACGACCCTCCCGCCGTTCCCGGTCGCGTTGTTCACGGCGTCGAGGACGTCCTGCACGCGCGCGTCGGTCGCGTCGAAGTCGACGAAGAACGTCGACCCGTCGCGCGTCGTCACCTGCAGGTCGTTCCCGGAGGCCGACCGCACGCCGAGGCCGTCGTTCAGGAGCCGCGTCTCCGTCGACCCCGTGATCGTGTTGATCCTCGACCCGCGCAGCGTCAGGCCGATGCCGACGCTCCCGTTGATCCCCAGGCTCGTCGCGGTCGTGTCGGCGTCCACGTCCTCCACGAAGAGCGTGGAGCCGGTCCCGTTCGCGATCGCGAGGGAGTCGTTGTCGACGGTCGCCGTGATGCTCAGGACGCCGTTGTTGTTCAGGCGGTCCACGACGTCCTGCACCGTGATCGCGTCGGTCATGTCGACGTTCACGCTCTGGCCCGCGGACGTGCGCAGGCGCAGGACGCCGCGGTCGATGCCCGTCTGCCCGTTCAGGAAGTCGACTGAGGTCTTCCGGTCCACGAACCCGTCGCCGAACTCGACCGAGATCTCCCCGCCGCCGAGCGCGGTCGACTTGCTCGAAAGCCCCGTCGAGACGAGCTGGTGCGCCTGGGCCAGCTTCCGGACCGTGAAGCTGAAGGCGCCGGTCGACTGGACGTTCGATCCGCTCGCCTTGAGGATCGACTCGTTCGAGGACGACACGACCGTGCGGTCGAAGAACGTCGTCTTCCCGAGCTGCCCGATGATCCCCTTGAGGGAGATGAGGCGCGCGGAGATGGTGAGGAGGCCGGCCTTCCGGGCGGTTTCGGTCTTCACCTGGTCCTGGAGGAAGGTGATCGGGCGCTTCTGGAGCGCCACCATCTTCTCCACGATGCTGGTGAAGTCGATTCCCGAGACCAGGCCGTCGAATCGGATCGGGCCGGCCATTCCGTTCCTCGCAAACGCCCCGGGGCCCCTCCCCTGCGGGCTACAGCTCCTCCCCTCGACTCGCGCCTCGCTGCGGCGGGGCGCTCGCTCGGGGTGAACTCCTACAGTTCCTCGTCCACGACCAGTCCGACCATGTCCTGCAGGCGGCGGCGCAGCTCGAGGAGGTCCTGGACGGGTCTCGTCCTCAGGGTCCTGCCCGAGCTCGAGTCGAGCACCTGCACGTAGAACTGGTCGGTGTCCTGGTAGATGCCGAACCTGTACCGCTGGTTGAAGGCCTCCATCGCGGTGTTCATCTCGTCGGCCGCCTGATGCAGGTCCTCGATCTCCAGCGGCGGCTGCTCCTCCTGCCGCGTTGCGGGCTCAGGGCTCTGGGACGCCTCCGGCAGGTGGAGGAATGCCTCCTCGGGCGGCGGCGCGACTGCCGTATCTGGGATCGGACTCGTCGGATTGAGGGTCATCTCAGCCATTGTCGATCTCCCCCTTTCGTTGTATCGGCCGGAAGGGGAGGAATCTTTACCTATTCGAGGCCGTATTCCGGGGCCCCGCATCCCCCGCAGCCGCCCTTACCTGCACGCTACAGATGGACACCCGGGGGGGACTCCGCCCCCCCCGGGTCGTGCGCGGTTCGTTACCTCAGGAGGGTGAGCACCGTCTGCGGGATCAGATTCGCAGACGCCAGGACGGCCGTGCCCGCCTGGAACAGGATCTGGTTCCTCGTGAAGGTGGAGGTCTCCTCCGCGAAGTCCAGGTCCCGGATGCTCGACTCCGAGGCCTGCAGGTTCTCGATCGCCACGCCGAGCGCGTCGATGTTCGGCTCGAGCGTCTGGGCCTGGATGGCCCCGAGGAACCCGCGGGTCGCGTTGACGGAGTTCAACGCCTCGCCCACGATGAGCGCGGCGTTGGTCGGGTCGTTGACGAGGTCGTTGTCGGCGCCGGTGCGGAGGGAGCTCAGGAACCCGCCCGCATTGGCGGTCGCTTCCCCGCCGCTGAAGCGCGAGACGATGTCCGCGATCTCCTCGAAGCCGAGGGTCGCCGTATTCATCGGACGGACTCCCACCTGGATCCCGTCCGTCGGCAGCGGTTCGCTGTTGAGCTGGAAGAACATCCCGCTATTACGGACGCGGAACGTGTAGGTGGCCGCCGCGGCCCCCGGTTCCAGGCTGAACTCGGCGTCGAGGAACTGGTTCACGATGCTGAACTGCCGGCCCCTCCCCTCGAAGGCCACTCCGTTGACGCTGACCTCGTAGTTCGTGCCCTCGTCACGGAACTGCTGGCCGTTCGCGAGGTCCGCGACAGCGGTGCCGTTGATGTTCGTGCTCGTGGCAGTAACGCTGTCGTCGATCACCTGCAGGGAGATCACCTGATCGTCCCCCGGCTCGGCGGACCGAAGACGGGTCACCGTACCGCCCACGGCGCTCGCGATGATGCCCGTGAAGCCGGCCACCCTGTTCACGGCGCTCTGGAGGCGCAGCGACTCGTCACCGGTGGAGCCGGCCACCGTGATGTCCGCCGTCCCCCGCGGCCCCGTGATCCGCAGGCTGATCGAGCTCCCCGTCGGGACGCCGAAGCTGGTCATGCTGAGCGTCGCGGCGCTCCCGATCCTGGTCACCTGCACGTTGTAGGTCGCCGACGTCGCTCCCGCGGCGAAGGAGACGCTCCGCACGTTCAGGTCGTTCAGCTCGCTCGAGTTCGCCAGCACCTCGATCGCGCGGTTCCCGTTCAGCAGCGCGCTGTCCGCGAACCGCGTGGTGTTGGCGATCCGGTCGATCGCGGAGATGGCCTGGTCCACGGCGTCCTGCTCCGCCTCGATCTGCTCGGGGGACGACGGTCCCGTGTTGAGCGCGAACGTGACAGAGTCGCGGATCTGGATCAGGAGGTCGGAGAGCTCCCCGAGCGCCGAGTCCGCGGTCGAGATCAGGTTCGCCGCAGCCTGGCTGTTGTCGACAGCCTGGTTGAGGCTCGAGACCTGCGCCCGCAACTGCTCGGAGATGACGAGGCCGGAGGGGTCGTCGGAGGCCCGCACGATGCGGAGCCCCGTCGACAGGCGTTCGAGCGACCCGGCCTGGTTCCTGTCGTTGATGCGCAGGTTACGCAGGGCGCGGACCGCAGTGACGTTGGTGTTGATCCTGAGTCCCATTGGTATCCTCCTTGACACCATCAATCCCCCAGACATCCATGTCCGGGGTACCCCATTCGGGGTCAGGTCCGCTTCAGGGCGGGACCCACGCCCTCTACGTCATCGAGCGCCTCCATGAAAAAGCGAAGACTTACCCACTAATCGAATCATCGGCCGGTCCGACCTGAATCCTTGAGCGGAATTCCGCCAAGAAAATGAGATCGTCGCTACAGACTGGTGGAGATGGAGTTACAGATGGGGAGACTGCAAGGGAGGGGGTCGGCGGGAGGGGTCGGGCCCGGGGGAGGTCGCCCTCCCCCGGTCCGAATGCGCGCTATCTGAGGAGGGTGAGCACCGTCTGCGGGATCAGGTTGGCCGACGCGAGGACGGCCGTGCCCGCCTGGAACAGGATCTGGTTCCGCGTGAAGGTCGAGGTCTCCTCCGCGAAGTCCAGGTCCCGGATGCTCGACTCCGAGGCCTGCAGGTTCTCGATCGCGACGCCCAGCGCGTCGATGTTCGGCTCCAGGGTCTGGGCCTGCAGGGCCCCCAGGTACCCGCGGAGGGCGTTGACCGAGTTGAGCGACTCCGTCACGATGCGAGTCGCGTTCCCCGGGTCGTTGACGAGGTCGTTGGCGGAGCCGGTCCGGAGGCTCGTCAGGAAGCCGCCCTGCGTCTCGGTCGCCAGCCCGCCGCTGTGCCTTGCGATCTCGTCGGCGAGCTCCTCGAACCCGAGCGTCGCCGCGTTCATCGGGCGCACGCCCACCTGGATCCCGTCCGTCGGCAGCGGCTCGGTGTTGAGCTGGAAGAACATCCCGCTGTTCCGGATCCGGAACGAATAGGTCCCGAGCGCCGTGAGCGGCTCCAGCGCGAATTCGGCATCCAGGAACTGGCTGACGAGGCTGAAGCGGCGGCCGGTCCCTTCGAACTGGACGCCGTTGATGTTCAGCTCGTAGTTCGTCCCGATGTCGAAGCGGCGGGCGCCGACCGGCAGCGCGCCGATGTTGTCGGTCACGCCGTCGCCGTCGATCACCTCGATCGAGATCGCCTGGTCGGCGCCGACGTCCTCGGAGCGGAGGCGGACCGTATCCCCGCCCTGGTTGCTCGCGAAGACCCCGGTGAACCCCGCGATGCGGTTGACCGCGCTCGCGACCGCGACGACCTGGCTGGTCGCGTCCGTCGCGGAGGTCCCCACGGTGATGTCCGCCGTCCCGCGCGGTCCCGTGATCCTGAGCGTCACGGAGCTTCCGGCGGGGACGTCGAACCCGTCGAGCGAGAGCAGCGCGAACTGCCCGGAGACGTTGACCACGACCGAGTAGGTCGCCGAGGTCGCGCCCGGGGCGAAGCTCACGCTACGGACGTTGAGGTCGTTGATCTCGTTCGAGTTCGCCAGCACCTGGATCGCCCGATTGCCGTTCAGGAGCGAGCTGTCCGCGAAGCGCGTGGTGTTGGCCAGCCGGTCGATCGCCGCGATCGCCTGGTCCACGGCGTCCTGCTCGGCCTCGACCTGCTGGGGGGACGACGGCCCCGTGTTGAGCGCGAACGTGACCGCGTCGCGGATCGAGATCAGGAGGTCGGACAGCTCCCCGAGGGCGGCGTCCGCCGTCGCGATCAGGTTCGACGCGCTCTGGCTGTTCTCCACGGCCTGGTTGAGGCTGGAGATCTGGACACGAAGCTGTTCGGAGATGACGAGCCCCGAGGGGTCGTCGGAGGCCCGCACGATGCGGAGCCCCGTAGAGAGGCGTTCGAGCGATCGGGACTGGTTCCGGTCGTTGATGCGTAGGTTCCGGAGCGCCCGGATCGCGGTGACATTGGTATTGATCCTGAGTCCCATGGCATCCTCCTTGACACCAAACACTCCCCGGACATCCATGTCCGGGTACCCCGCCTGGGGTCGGGATCCGCTTCGGGGCGGGATCCAAGCCCGTTAGTCCATGGAGAATCTCCTCGAGAAACCGTCAGGGATTGTCGGCCGAAAGGCCCTGGGGACTGAAGGGGCGAGATTAAACGTGTAGGGGCGCCCCGATGGGGCGCCCCTCGCCGATACGGCCGAACACCTCGTCCTGCCCTACCCCTGCAGCAACTGGATCACCGACTGCGGGATCAGGTTCGCCTGCGCCAGCACGGAGATGCCCGACTGGAACAGGATCTGCGTCTTCGTCAGGTTCGTCACCTCCGAGGCGAAGTCGAGGTCCCGGATGCTCGACTCCGAGGCGGACAGGTTCTCGATCGCGACCTCGTTCGCGCGGATGTTCGTCTCCACGGTCTGGGCGACGAACGCGCCGAGGAACTGGCGCGAGTCGGTGATGTCGTTCAGGGCGGCGTCGACGATCCGCACCGCGTTCCGCAGGTCCTCGATGCTGCCGAACAGGTCGAACCTCCCGCCCGCAATCAGCTCCGTGAGCTGCCCGCCGGTCTCCTTGCCGCCGATCTGCTGCGAGGCGAGGCCGAGGAAGCTCGGGTTCAGGTTCGGCATCCCGATCGTCTCGGAGTCCTGCGCCGTCGCGAGGCCTCCGAACTGGAAGGTCAGGCCCGAACGCTGGATCCGGAATTCGAACGTCCCCACGGAGCCCGGCCCGGGCGGCGTGAGCTGGTTCGTCGCGGCGTTGAGGGTGATCTCCCCGCTGAAGAACGAGTCGGTGAATGCCAGGCGGTTGCCGCGAGCCGAGACCTGGGCGCCGCCCAGGTTCGCCACCGCGTCCACGCCGAAGTCGGTGACCCGGTCCCCGAGCGTGAGCGGCGCGGGCGCCGGCCCGATCCCGCCGAAGAAAGTCCCGGCGCCGCGGACGACCTCGATTGAGATCAGGGTCTCGGCGCCGAACTCCTCCGAGTACATCGAGCCGTCGGCGGAGGCGTAGATGCCGAGGGAGTCGCGGAGGGCGTTGATCGTGCGCGCGAACTGGCTGACGACGATGCCGGGGGCCAGGGTCACCTCTTCGGCGCCGACGGGGCCGCGGATGCGGATGGTCACCGCCGATCCGCCGGCGGAGGTCACGAAGGCGGTGCTGGCGGCCGCGGAGCCGAGCTGGAGGGTGGCCTGGCTCGCGACGGCGAGGACGTTCACCT
>CAZYRM010000071.1:0-30156 GCA_964649705.1 uncultured Planctomycetia bacterium | reverse complement strand
CTCAGCCCCACCGCTCGCCGCGCGCGCCGCGGCGCGCGCGGCCCTTCTCCTCGGGCGCAGCGGCCGCCGAGTTGTACGAACCCCGTCCTTGTGCCCGACGGCACCTCCGTGCGTCCTCCGTGCCTCCGTGCCTCCGTGGTAAGAGAAACGCCGGTCCGTCCGAACCCGCCACTCCCTGGTCTGACATGTCCGGACGGCACGCTTTCCACGGTCATCGCTCCTTGCCCCCCAGGACGTCGATCCAGCCCGCGGCCTTGGCCATCGTCTCCTCGTACTCAGCCTCCGGGTCGCTATCGGCGACGATGCCCCCTCCGACGGGGACGTACGCTACGCCGTCCCTCAGCATCGCGAGGCGGATCGCGATCGAGAGGTCGACCCTCCCGTCGAATCCGAAGTACCCGATGGCCCCCGTGTACACCCCGCGCCGCACCGGCTCCAGCTCGTCGATGATCTCCATCGCCCGGATCTTCGGGCAGCCCGTGATCGATCCGCCCGGAAACGCCGCCTGGAGCAGCTCGACCACGTCGCGCCCGGCGTCCAGCTCCCCCTCGACCGTCGCGACGAGGTGATGGACCGTCGGAAAGGTCTCCAGCCCTCGCGCCCGCGAGACGCGAACGGTGCCGTACTGACAGACGCGCCCCAGGTCGTTCCGCTCGAGGTCGACGATCATCGCCAGCTCCGCGTTATCCTTCTCGGAGCGGACCAGCTCGTCGGCGAGCCGACGGTCCTCCGCAGGCGTCTTCCCCCGCGGGCGGGTCCCCTTGATCGGCCTGGTCTCGACGTGCCCCCCGTCCACCCTCAGGAATCGCTCGGGCGACGCCGAGAGGACCTGGAACGGACCGGTGTCCAGGTACGCCGAGAACGGCGCCGGCGAGCTCTCGCCGAGCCGCAGGAAGAGGTCGGGCGCCGAGGCCTTCGTCCGGATCGACAGCCGCTGGGAAAGGTTCACTTGGTAGATGTCCCCCGCGGCGATGTACTCCTTCGCGCGACGGACCGCGGCGAGGTAGGCCTCGCGCGTGAATGAGGAGGAGGCCGTCCCGCCCTCGGGGAGGGCCGCGCCGCGAGCGGGGGCCCCCAGGGCGGCCCGCTTCAGCCGCGCGACGCGCGCGGCCGCGCGGTCGGCGTCCTGGCCCTGGAGCCCGGTCCAGCGGACGAGCCTCACGACCGGGTCGGCCGCGTCGTACACCAGGCAGGAATCATACGCGGAGAGCCACAGGTCCGGCACCGCGACGTCGTCCGCGGCGCGACGAGGCAGCCTCTCCACGAACTGCCCGAGGTCGTACCCCAGGTACCCGACCGCCCCGCCGACGAACGGGAACGGCGTCGGCTGGGGCGCGGCCTGCCACGTGCGCAAGAGCGAGCGGAGGGCCTCAAAAGGGGCGCCCTTCGCCAGGAGCGGCTTCCCCTCCATCGTGAGGCGCTGGTCCTCCCCCTTCGTCTCGAGGGTGGCGAGAGGCTCGATGCAGAGGAACGAGTGGCGCGCGAGCGCGGGCGCCCCGCGGCGGCCGTCCAGGAAGGCGCAGCCCGGCCCCGCCGCGACGCGGAAGGCCGCGTCCGGGTCGGACGGCGCGTCGAGGACCTCGATGTGCAGTTCCGGTCGGGCCATACACCCATCATAGCCGCTTCGGCGCGCGGACAGAAGGTCATCCTCACTCACTCGCGCTCCCGAGCTTGGGAAATCGCGGTTGACCGGTCTTTGGCCGCTGCTATAATGCGCCCGGGCAACGGGTGTTGCGTCGAGCCCCGCCGGGGCGATCTGCCCGCTGCGTCCCTCCCGGAAAGGATACGAGCGCCCCAAGGCGCCCGCCGGGGCGTATTTGTCGACAGGATCCGCATGGCCCGCATCCAAAACGTCCTCTTCGGCAAGCTCGCGGTGAGCACGCGGTTCATCACCGACGGCCAGCTCGAGGAGTGCCTCCAGGAGCAGCGCCGCCTCGAGGCAGCGGGCGAGCAGCCGCCCCGCCTCGGCGAGATCCTCGAGCAGAAGGGATACCTCACCAAGCAGCAGATCCGCAGCGTCCTCGAGACGATGGCGTCGATGCAGCGGAGGCTCTTCGGCGAGATCGCGATCGCCTTCCACTTCATCACGCTCGAGCAGCTCCAGACGGCCCTCGACGTGCAGCGCTTCCTCAAGAGCCCGATGGACTCGGTCCCGCTCTTCGGCCAGGCGCTGATCGCCTACCGCGACTTCCTGAAGTCGGCGCGCGAGGGGGGGCCGGTCCCGAAGATCGGCGAGATCCTCGTCGCGATGGGCTACATCAAGGAGCACCAGGTCCAGGTGATCCTCGGGGAGCAGAGCAAGAAGATCATCCAGTGCAAGTCCTGCGGCGCGGGACTGAACATCGGCACCTACGGCGAGGGGCAGAAGCTCCGGTGCGGGCAGTGCTCCTCCGTCCTCATCCTGCAGCGCAACCAGTTCGGCGAGCTGGACGCGGTCCTCCCGCAGGAAGAGGATCCGCTCCCTCAGGTGACCCGTCGCCCGACGGAGTCGCGGCAGATGCTCCCGGTAGGGAGCGGCGCGCCGCCCGCCGCCGCCCCGTCGCCGCGGCCGGGGACCTCGGTCACGACGCGCCCCTCGCAGGTCTCCAAGAGCCCCACGGTCTTCGGCGACTTCACGATCCAGTCGAAGCTCGGGCAGGACTCGACCGGGACGCTGTACAAGGCGCAGCAGGTCTCCAAGGCCCGCACGGTCGTCGTCAAGCTCATGAACCAGGCGGTCATGCAGGACGCCGCCTTCTCGAAGCGGTTCACCGACGAGGCCCGCAAGGTCGCCGGCCTCGTCCACCCGAACATCAAGAAGATCTACGCCATCGGCCAGGTCGACAACCGCGCCTACATGGCGATGGAGTACGTCGAAGGCGAGAGCGTCCACGCGATCCTCACGAAGCAGACGCGCGTCCACCACACGCAGGCGCTGCGGATCGGGAAGAAGATCGCCGAGGCGCTGAAGTACGCCTGGGACACGGGGAAGATCATCCACGGCGACATCCGCCCCTCGAACATCCTCGTCCTCAAGACCGGCGAGGTGATGCTCTCCAACCTCGGCCTCGCGACGAAGACCGCGGAGAACATCCTGACGATCGCGAAGAGCGGCCAGCTCGCGCCGTTCTACCTGGCCCCCGAGCTCGTCACGGAGGACCGCGCGATCGACTGCAGGAGCGACATTTACTCCCTGGGCGCGACGCTCTACCACATGGTGGCGGGGCGGCCGCCGTACCAGGGGCAGTCGCCGTTCGAGGTCCTCGTGCGCCTGACCGAGGAGCGCGTGGCGCCGCTCAAGTTCTTCGACGCGACGATCCCCGACGCGGTCTGCATCGTCGTGGAGAAGATGCTCGCGGTGGAGCCCGACGAGCGGTACGCCTCCTACGACGACCTGATCCACGACCTCTCGAAGATCGAGGAGGTCAGCTCGGACGTCGACGCGAGCATGCTCCTGGGTGAGCGGCCCTCCAAGGGCCGCAAGACGACCGTGCAGCTCATGGCGATCGGCGGCACGGAGGCCTCCGCGGCCCCGGCGGGCGCGGACGACCCGAGCCTCAAGAGACGGACGACGACGGTGATCCGCACCGACTCGGGCGACATCCAGTCGATCCCCACGAAGTCGGGCACGCCGATCTTCGTCTGGATCGGAGCCGGGGCGGTGGTCTTGATCGCGGCGTTCTTCCTGTTCTTCAACCAGAGCGCCTCGGACACGGCGGACCTGGACTTCCAGAGGGTCGTCGACGACTGCCGCGCCCTCGAGGCCGCGGAGAACTACGAGGCGATCATCGTCAAGTGGGAGGAGTACCGCACGAGCCACCCGGAGAGCCCCAAGGCGTCCGAGGTTGCGGACCGCATCGCAGCCGCCGAGGAGGCGAAGGTCGGCGCGGCGGAGCGGGCGCTGGAGCAGCTCCGCAACGACATCATTCGCACCGCGCAGGCGGAGGGGATTCCCGCGGCGCAGGGATACCTGGACTCCGCGCGGATCCCGCCGGTCCTTCTCCAGCAGAAGTACGAGCCGCAGGTGGAGGCCCTGAAAGCGCTTCTCAAGGACCTGGCGAAGAAGATCTACGAGGATTCGAGGACCGCGGCCTGGGCCCTGGCGAAGGAGAAGAAGGACCCCGAGGGGGCCCAGGCGAAGTTCGCCGACCTGCGGAACCGCGTCCCCGAGTACTCCGCGCAGATCGACGAGGACGTCCGCGCCCTCGATAAGTGGATCGAGGAGGAGAAGCAGCGCCAGAAGGCGGACGCGGCGAAGAAGCTGGAAGAGGACTCGAAGAAGCACCTCGACGAGGTCATCAAGCAGGTCGACGACCTGGCCAAGGCCTGGGACATCGACAAGGCGGTCGAGACGTGCAACCAGGAGATGGCCAACCTCGTCGACAAGCACCAGGCGGACCTCAGGAAGGTCCAGGAGGACCTGGAGTCGTTCCGCGCGCTCCGCCAGCAGGTGCTGGACTACTGGAACCCGATCCTCACGACGGCGGGCGACCCTCTGTGGGAGGCGGACACGAGGCCGCTCCTGACGCTCGAGCAGGGCGAGTACCGCGTCATCAACATGGGGACGGAGCTCATCGACCTGAAGGACAAGGACGGACGCACGATCCGGAAGGCGTGGAAGGACCTTCCGCTCAAGGACTTCTACGAGAAGATTGCGGGGCCCGCGATGCAGAACGGCACGGGCGATCACCACCTGGCGCTCGGCCTGATGCTCCTGCGGACTCTGGCGCTCGCGGAGTCCGAGAGGGAGTTCTTCGCGGCGCGCGACCAGGGGAAGAACGTCGACCTGTACCTGACGCGCATCGACGAGGCGTTCTCGCGAGAGGCGGAGAAGTGCCTGGGCGACGTGAAGACCTTCCAGAAGGGGAAGAAGCCGAAGGACGCGCTGCGGTGCGCCCTGCGCCTGAAGAACGAGTTCGGCGGGAGGACCTACACCCGCGAGCACGAGGCGGAGATCTCGAAGCTGACCGAGGAGGTCTTCCGGGAGGCCGCCGCGGGGGGCGACTACCACGGCTTCTCGGCGGCCGGCGACCTGTCGGCGTGGAAGCAGGACGGCGGGACCTGGACGAGCGACGGGGTCCTCACGGCGGGCGGAAAGAAGGGGGCGCTGTCGATCGAGGCGAAGGGCGTCGACGCGCTCTCGGTGATGGTGCAGATTCCCGACGCGAAGTCGCGGCTGACGGTGTCGATCGGCGACTTCAGGGCGCAGTTCCTCCCCTCGAACAAGCCGCCGAAGCTCACGCTCCAGGGGAAGAAGGGGATGAACCCGAGGTACTTCACGCACGACCCGGCGCACTGGTACCTGGTGCGCCTCGTCTTCGAGGACGCGAAGATGAAGTGCTTCCTCGACGACCAGGAGATCGGCAACGTCCCCGCCACGGACGGCTCGCGGGACGACGTGTCGATCCTCATCGAGGGCGGCGGCGGGGCCCACGAGGGCAAGGCCCTCCTCGACCACCTCACCATCGAGCGCGCGAAGTAGCGCCTAGCAGGCGTCCAGCGCCTCGATCAACGCGTCGTACGTCGGGTAGCGGTCGTTCCGGTCCTTCGTCATCATCCGCTGGATCACCGCGTACACGTTGGCCGAGACCGATCCCGGCAGGGAGGAGAGCGGCGGCAGCGGCGCCTCCGCGTGCGCGCGCATGAGGACCAGCGCGCTCTCGCCCCGGAACGGCGGGTGGCCGGCGAGCATGTGGAAGAGCGTCGCGCCGAGCGAGTAGATGTCGGAACGGAAGTCCACCTCCTTCCCCTCCGCCTGCTCGGGGGACATGTAGAGCGGCGTCCCCATGACCACGCCCTGCGTGGTCAGGCCCGGGTCCTGGTGCGTCTTCACGAGGCCGAAGTCGGTCAGCTTCACCTGTCCCCTCGCGGTGAGCATCACGTTGTCCGGCTTCACGTCGCGGTGGATGACCCCCTTCTCCGCGGCGGCCTGGAGGCCGCGCGCCATCTGCGTGGCCAGGTCGAGCGCGCGACGGAGCGGGAGCTTTCCCCCCTCCGCGAGGAGCTGGCGGAGCGTCCCCCCCTCCACGTACTCCATCGCGAAGAAGGGCGGGACCTCCTGGTCGCTGATGGCGTAGATCTGCGCGACGTTCGGCGAGTTCAGGCTCGCGAGGGCGCGCGCCTCACGCTTGAACCGCGCCGCGAAGGTCTCGTCGCGGGAGAGCTCCGAGGGGAGGACCTTGAGCGCCACGACGCGCTGCAGGCGCTCGTCGAGAGCCTTGTAGACGATCCCCATCCCGCCCTGCCCGAGGACCTCCTGCACGAGGTAGGCCCCAAGCCGCTTGCCGATGGCGTCGCGGGAGGCCCCGATGTGTACCGGCTTGATCGTCGCGGCCGCCGAGGCCGTCGGCGCGGCCGTGGTCGACCTCTCGCCGATCACGGCATACGCGGTCATGGGGCGGGAGAGCCCCTTGAGCGAGACCGTCTGAAGCTCGACGTCGAACGACTCCTTCACGACCTCCCAGGTCTTCGCCGAGAGGAGGACCTGCCCCGGCCGCGCCTCCAGCTCCAGCGACGACGCCATCGAGACGTTCTTCCCGATCGCCGTGTAGTCGAAGCGGTGCTCCGATCCGACGTTCCCGACGGTGGCGTACCCCGTGTGGATCCCGACCTGCAGCTCGACCGACTCGGCGCCCGCGAACCACTTCCCCCGCAGGTCCCGGAGGCGCTCCCGCATTTCGATCGCGGCCCGCACCGCCCGCGCGGCGTGGTCCGCCTGCGGCACCGGGTCGCCGAAGAAGCCCATGATGCGGGCGGTGATGAACTTGTCCAGCGTCCCCCCGTGGCGGAAGAGGACCCCCGTCATCTCGCGGTGGTAGCACGAGAGGACCTCGATGATCTCCTCCGACTCCATCTCGCCCATCAGCTCGTCGAACGAGGAGATGTCGGCGAAGAAGATCGTGAGGAGCCGCTTGTGCGTCGAGAGGTCCGCCCCCTCGACGGAGACGATCGTGTTCGCCACGTCGGGGGAGAAGTAGCGCCTGAGCCGGTTGGTCCGCTCGATCTGCTGGAGCTGCTCGGCCACCTTCTGCTCCAGGCTGCGGTTGACGTCGGACAGCTCCTTCTCGCGCTGGTGGAGGGCGTCGTTCGCCCCGGTGAGCGCCTGGTTCCGCACGGCGAGGTCGGAGTAGGCCTTCGACAGCGCCGCCTGCTGCTCCCAGAGGCGGTCCTCGAGCCGCGCCATCTCCTCCCTCAGGCCGCGGACCTCCTCGCTCTCATCGGGCATAGAGGGCCTTCTTCCGGTAGAGGGGGCTCGCGTGCATCCAGAAGGCGGGCATCATGGGAACGAGAGCGAGCGCCGAGGAGGCCGTCACGGTGTGCCGCGAAAAGCCGATCCAGATGGAGACCGCGCCGTTCGGGAGCATCGTGCCGCAGCCGAGGGCCGATCGGACGCCGAGGGGCTTTACGAACCCGTCCTGCGCCGGGATGTACGGGCTCCCCTGGGCGTCCTCGACGTGGAAGAGGCCGAACGAGCGCGAGACGCCCTCCAGGCGGATCCCCTTCTCGCCCGCGAGGACGACCTCGAGGTCGAACCCGATCTGCTGGAAGCAGCGGGCCAGCATCGGCACCGTCGTGACGGTCTCGCGGTTCAGGGGGATGGCGCGGTGCCCCTTCGAGCGGCGCAGGTCCTTCCACTCCTCCTGGTCCCCCCACGTCCCGACGAGGCAGAGGAAGAGGTCGGCGGGCTTCGGGTCGATCCCGAAGGTCTCGCGGGCGAACTGCGCGCCGCCGCTGTCGAGCGAGGAGTACGGAAGCGACAGGTAGACGCGGGAGAGGACGAGGGAGCGCTCGGCGCCCTTCAGGCAGCGGTCGTGCAGGGTCTGGCAGAGAAGTGTCGAGACCTGCTCGATCGAGCCGCCCTGGCGGATTTGGGGGGCGAGGTCGTTGAGAAGCGCCTCGGGGTCGGCGATCTGGAGCGCGGTGAGGTCCATGGCGGGCTCTCGGGAGGCGGGAACCAGATGCTACCCGCGTCGCGGGAGGGCTGTCAACGGCGGATGCGGAGGACGGTTCGTGGCCGGGCGATCAGGGTCTTCTGGCGTGGCCGGCGTGGGGGCGGCCGGTTCCGGACACCGGGCGACGATATCTGATATCTGAGAGCTGATGTCTGATATCAGATATGCCTGGGCTCCGATGTGTTGAGCTGGCCATATCTGATATCAGATGTCAGCTCTCAGATATCAGATGTCGTCGCCCCTCCCGAAAGACCCACCGGGCCCTCCCGCCCCCAAGGAATCCCTTGAACCTGCGCCATCCGGCCCTATACTTACGTGTTCCGAACGGCCTCGGGGGACCGTCGTGAGGGATCGGTTCGAGGCTGCGTTCTACCTCCTGGCACGGATCTTCTTCGTCCCGCTGGCAGCCGCCATGTTCGGCTTCCGGCTGTACGGGTGGCACCGGATGCCGAGGCAGGGCGCGGTCGTCCTGGCGTCCAACCACCAGAGCTTCCTCGATCCTCCCTTCCTTGGAGCGACGTGCCCGCGGAATACGCGGTTCCTCGCCCGGAAGACCCTGTTCGTAGGCCCGTTAGGGTGGGCCATGCGTCGCCTCGGGGCGATCCCGATGGACCGCGACTCACCCGAGCTGGGCGGACTCAGGGAGGCCGTCGACTCCCTCCAGGACGGTGGCGTCCTGCTCGTCTTCCCCGAGGGGACGAGGTCGCGCGACGGGACCCTGGGCGCCTTTCGACCCGGTGTCTCGATGCTCGCGCGGCGCGGAAGGGCCGTCATCGTGCCGTGCGTGATCCGCGGCGCGTTCGACGCCTGGCCCCGGTGGAGCCCGCTGCCGAGGCCGTTCTTCCCGATCCGCGTGCACTACGGCGACGTCGTCACGCCGCGGGACGGGGAAGGCCCCCGGGAGCTCGGCGAGCGCGTGGAGCGCGCCGTCCGGGACCTGTGGGAGGCCAGCGAGCGGGCCGGCGGGTCGTCCCGCTGACAAGTTTGTCGTGGTCGGTGTTTTTTCAGGCTAGGAGCGCTTACATGCCCAACCCGGATCTGCTGAAGGACCTTGGAATCAAGGAAGAGTCGATCAACAAGGAGGTCGAGGAGACCCTCGGCGAAGGCGCCGAGGAGACGCTCAAGAAGGCCTACGAGGAGTCGATCAAGGACTTCGAGGCCGACACGATCCTGAAGGGCCGCATCATCGGCACGCAGGGCGACGACGTCATCCTCGACGTCGGCTACAAGTCCGAGGGCGTGGTCTCCCGGAACGAGTTCCTGAACCCCGCCGAGATCGTCATCGGCAAGGAGATCGAGGTCTTCCTCGACTCCGTCGAGGACGACGCGGGCCTGATCTCGATCTCCAAGTCCAAGGCCGACCGCATCCGGGGCTGGGAGCGGATCATCTCCTCCAACAAGGAGGGCGACGTCGTCCGCGGACGCGTCATCCGCAAGATCAAGGGAGGCCTCCTCGTCGACATCGGCGTGCCGGTCTTCCTCCCCGCCAGCCAGGTCAACGTCCGCCGCGTCGAGGACATCGGCGAGTTCGTCGGCCGCGAGGTCGAGTGCAAGATCATCAAGATCGACGAGAAGCGGATGAACATCATCGTCTCCCGCCGCCGCCTGCTCGAGGAGCAGCGCGAGGAGATGAAGAAGAAGGTCCTCGAGGACCTGAAGGTCGCCGACATCGTCACGGGCGTCGTGAAGAACATCGCCGACTTCGGCGTGTTCGTCGACCTGGGCGGGATCGACGGCCTCCTTCACATCACGGACATGAGCTGGGGCCGCGTCAACCACCCGAGCGACATGGTCCACATCGACCAGACGCTGCAGGTGAAGGTCCTCAAGATCGACAAGACCACGGAGCGCATCGCTCTGGGCCTGAAGCAGCTCACCGAGAACCCGTGGGCCAAGGTCGAGAACAAGTACCCCGTCGGCACGAAGTGCAAGGGGCGCACGGTCAACATCCTCCCGTACGGCGCCTTCGTCGAGATGGAGCCGGGCGTCGAGGGCCTCGTCCACATCAGCGAGATGTCCTGGACGAAGCGCGTCAACCACCCGAGCGAGGTCGTCTCGATCGGCGACATCGTCGACGTCCAGGTCCTGAACATCAACCGCGAGAAGCAGGAGATCAGCCTCGGCATGAAGCAGACCGAGGTGAACCCCTGGAGCCTCGTGGAGCAGAAGTACCCCGTCGGGACGCTGATCGAGGGCAAGGTCCGGAACCTCACGAACTACGGCGCGTTCGTCGAGATCGAGGAGGGGATCGACGGCCTGCTGCACGTCTCCGACATGAGCTGGACGAAGAAGGTCGTCCACCCGAGCGAGATGCTGAAGAAGGGCGACAGCGTGAAGGCGAAGGTCCTCACGGTGGACGCCGAGAAGAAGCGGGTCGCCCTCGGCACGAAGCAGCTCGAGGACAACCCGTGGGAGAGCCGCATCCCGGACAAGTACCGGGTCGGCACGACGGTGGTCGGGAAGGTCACGAAGCTGACGAACTTCGGCGCGTTCGTGGAGCTGGAGGCGAACCTCGAGGGGCTCCTCCACGTGTCGAAGCTGACGGGAGACGTGCAGTCTCCCGAGCAGGTCCTCTCGCAGGGGGACGTCGTCGAGGTGCAGGTGATCCGCCTGGAGCCGAGCGAGGGGAAGATCGGGCTGTCGATGGTCAGGATGATCGAGAGCCAGAAGAAGAAGGCGCCGCCCACGGGACCGATCCAGGGCGACATCTCACACCCGCCGGAGGAGCCTCCGAAGGAGGAGCCGGCGGCCGTCCCCGATGCGCCCGATGCTCCCGATGCTCCCGAGGCCCCGGCGCCCCAGGCGTAGTTTTCAGGAGGATCCACGCATGCTTCGCAGCAAGACGATCGCCGCCTGCCTCGTCCTCTCCCTGCTCGCCGTCGCGCGGGCGGGGAGCGAGACCGAGGAGGAGGCGAAGGCGAAGGTCGACGCCTTCAACCAGGCCTACGCGAACCGGGACGAGGCCGCGCGCGTGTCGGCGGTCGAGACCCTCGCGCCGGTCCTCCACCCCACGGTCACGCGGATGCTCGTGGGGCTGCTCGCCAAGGACGTGGAAGCCGTGCGGATCGCCGCGGCCAACGGGCTCGGCCGCGTGGCCGACGACGCGGCGATCCAGGGGCTCTCCGCTTCCCTCGCGGCGAACAAGAAGATGCCCGAGGTCCAGAAGGCGATCCTCTCGGCCCTCGGTGCGACCGACAGCGAGAAGGCGCTGCCGGCGCTCCACAAGATGTTCGACGAGTACAAGGACGAGGTCGCCGTCGCGGCGATCAACGCCGCCGGGAAGATCGCCTCGCCCCTCTCCGCCGACCCGCTCCTCGACGCCCTGCACAAGGGGGAGATGGAGCGGACGAAGACCGACATGGGCGGGGGCGGCGGGGGCGGCGGCGGACAGGTCGAGCGCGACCGCGACCTCGAGGCCGTCTTCGACCCCGCAAAGAACGCCCTCGGGAACTGCACCGGCGGCAGCGAGGTCACCTACAAGGGCTGGAAGGACTGGCTCAAGAAGAACCTCTCGAAGCTGAAGTGCGCGCAGGTCTACTGGTGCCCCGGCACGCAGAAGACCTTCGAGGTGGAGCCCGGCAAGCCGAAGCTCTGCCCGCACGACGGCGAGACGAACAAGGCCTGCGGCACCTACCTCAAGAAGAGGGTCCTCCCGCAGTAGCGCCTTATGTGCGGAATCATCGGGTACATCGGCCCTGAGCCCGCCCTCCCCTTCCTGCTGGACGGGCTCAAGCGGCTCGAGTACCGCGGCTACGACTCCGCCGGCGTCGCGGTCCTCGAGCCCGACGGCTTCCGCTGGGACAAGCTCCCGGGGAAGCTCCAGGGCCTCGTCGACTCGCTGAACGGCAAGCCGTTCACGGGGACGCTCGGCATCGGCCACACGAGGTGGGCGACGCACGGCCCGCCGACGCGCGAGAACGCGCACCCCCACTTCTCCTGCAACCACCGGATCGCCCTGATCCACAACGGGATCGTCGAGAACCACGACGAGCTGCGCTCGCGACTGAAGGCGAAGGGGCACACGTTCCGCAGCGAGACGGACACGGAGGTCGTGGTCCACCTCATCGAGGACGAGTGGAAGGGCGACCCGCTCGCGGCGGTCCGCGCGGCCGTGGCGCAGCTCCGGGGGAGCTACTCGATCGTCGTGGCGTTCCAGGACGCGCCGGACGTGATCATCGGCACGAAGATGCACAACCCGCTCGTCGTCGGCCTGGACAAGGGGCGGAACTTCTTGGCGAGCGACGTCCCGGCGATCCTGCCGTACACGAGGAGCGTCCTCTACCTCGACGAGGGGGAGATCGCGATCCTGCGCCGCGACCACGTCGAGGTCGTCGGCCCCGACGGCCAGCCGCGCCCGAAGCACCCGCAGACGATCGACTGGGACATCAAGGCGGCGGAGAAAGAGGGGTATCCCCACTTCATGCTGAAGGAGATCCACGAGCAGCCGCGCGCGGTCGCGGCGACGCTCGCGGGTCGCGTCCTGGAGACGGGGGACGTCCGCTTCAAGGACCTGGCGATTCCCGGGCGGGTCCTGAAGAAGATGAAGCGCGCCGTGATCATCGCCTGCGGAACGGCATGGCACGCCGGCCTGGTCGCGAAGTACGCGATCGAGGAGCTGGCGCGCCTCCCCGTGGACGTCTGCGTCTCAAGCGAGTTCCGCTATGGAGACCCCGCACTGGACGACCGGACGCTCGTCATCGCGGTCACACAGTCGGGGGAGACGGTGGACACGCTCGCCGGGGTGCTGCACGCGAAGGAGTGCGGGGCGACGGTCCTGACGGTCTGCAACGTCGTGGGGAGCTCGATCCCGAGGGCGTCGGACGGCGTGATCTACACCCACGCGGGACCGGAGATCGGGGTGGCGTCGACGAAGGCGTACACGACGCAGCTCATGGCGCTCTCGCTGCTGGCGATCCACCTGGCGCGGCTCAGGGACGCGACGCCGCACGAGCGGCTGGCGAACCTCCTGGCGGAGGCCCAGACGATCCCCGGGAAGCTGAAGCGGACCCTCGAGACGGACGCCGCGGTGCGGAAGGTCGTGGCCCGCTACCGGACCGCCTACAACTACATGTACATCGGGCGCCGCTACAACTTCCCGAACGCCTTCGAGGGGGCGCTGAAGCTGAAGGAGATCTCGTACATCCACGCGGAGGGGTACGGCGCGGGGGAGATGAAGCACGGGCCGATCGCGCTCGTCGAGAGCACCTTCCCGACCGTGGCGATCGCGGTCCAGGGGAAGGTCTACGACAAGATGCTCTCGAACATCCAGGAGATCCGCGCGCGCTACGGCCAGATCATCGCGATTGCGACGGAGGGGGACCACCACATCCGGTCGCTGGCGGACATGGTGATCGAGGTCCCGCACACGGAGGAGATGTTCTCCCCGATCCTGACCGTGGTGCCGCTCCAGCTCCTCGCCTATCACATGGCGGTGGCGCGCGCCTGCGACGTCGACATGCCCCGAAACCTGGCCAAGAGCGTCACGGTCGAGTAGGCGGCCCATCCCCGCACATGGCGTCGGCGCAGTAGAAGACGGGTTTCACCTGTCCTTCTTCACCGCCAAGTGCGCCAAGAGGCGCCAAGTTGCGCGCAACCAAGAAATGCGGCTGTGGAGCTTGGCGATCTGGCGTCTTGGCCGTTCAAGAGGGGGCGCTGAGGATTCCTGTTCTGCTGCGAAGCCCCTGCGACCGCTACAGGCCCCGCAAGGAGTCGCTCCAGCGATCCCACATCGGCTCGTTGGTCGACTCGCGGATGCGGTCGAGCCAGGACTCGATGTAGGTTCGGTCCAGATCCCTGACCTGCGAGAGCAGTGACTGGATATCGATCCGATCTTGGGGGCGCCACGCCTGGAGCTTGTAGAGGACCAGGTCTTCGGGGGTCGCCACTCGAAAGGTGTGCCCCCACTTCTCGAGCTTGACGGAGTGGTCGAAGGCGCTGCGGTCGTGTGCCGTCAGACAGCGGTGAACGTCCAGGATCGGCCCGCCGGTCGTCTTGAAGCGGATGAAGGGCCTCTCGAAGAGGAGCCGCATCTCCAGTGAAGTCGCGCGCGCGCCTGCGGCCACAAGGCCGACCTTGAGACGCGCCTGGTCGGTCTTCCTCACTTTGACCACGATGTCGCAGTCCTTCGTGAGCCTGGGCTCGACCCAGACGGACATCGCCATTCCGCCGATGAGGAGGAAGTCGATGCGTTCGCGATCCAGGGCGCCTGCGACAAGACCCAGCAGCTCGGTTATCGAGACGCCCATCGTGTCCGCGCCCTCGCCATGGCAGGCAGTCCCTCGCGGAGATGGGTCACAACTTCTTCCAGCTCGCGCAGAACGTCAAGCCCACTCGCGTCCGGAGTACGCCTCGGCGGGTGCAGGGTGGATCGAGGGCCCCGATCCGGTAGGCGTCGAATCAGCTTTCGCGAGTCGCGCACTCTCATACCACCATCCTACAGAGCCCACCAGGCCTCAGCAACCGCTCCGATTGAGTTATCGGCCGCGTCCCCGCTTCAGCGGTCGGAAGGACCGGAGGAACGATACGGCGTCGGCCAGCTCGTCCAGTACGGCAAGCGCCCCCAGGTTTGGCACGCGCGGGCGCGGTGGCGTCATCCGTCCTCGCGCCGGTGGTCGTGACGAGAGGTTTCGCGGAGATGGCTTGCTTGCCCTCATGAACCCATCGTATCTCCCAATCCTCGTGCCGACAATCCCCTACTCCTCGTCGGGCCAGCGCGGGCCCGTGACGTAGCGCTCGAACTCGGCGGGGTCCTCGATCTGCACGGCGCGGTTGCGGCGCTTCACGTCCCCGAGCCGCGCGCAGGGCACGTCGTCGTAGTCGTGGCCGGGCCAGACGAGCGTGTCATCAGGAAGCGGTAGCAGGACCTCCCGCAGCGACTTCAGCATCTGGCGAGGCGACGACTCGCCGAAGTCAACGCGGCCGCACGCCCCGATGAACAGCGTGTCCCCCGTGAAAAGGTGCCCCTCCGTCAGGAAGCACTGCGAGCCCGGCGTGTGCCCCGGGGTGTCGAGGAAGCGGACCACACGCTCCCCCAGCCGCATCTCGTGACGCGCACCCACGACGATGGTGTCCGTCTTCGAGAGCTTCACGTGCGGCGTATCGCCCCGATTCACGTAGACTCGGGCGCGGACCTTCTCAAGCAGCCCCTTCACGCCGTTCGTGTGGTCGTGGTGGTGGTGCGTGATCAGGACCGAGGTGATGCGGAGCGAATCGCGACGAGCCTCGGCGAGGATCGCCTCCACATCCCACGCCGGGTCGACGACCGCCGCCTCGCACGAAACGGGGTCGCCGATCAGGTAGACGAAGTTGTCCAACTCCCCGAGCTTGAGCTGGCGAATGAGGAGCGGAGGGGCGGGCATGGCGGGTCCTCTTGAGAAGGGCGGGGGCTCGCGGCCGCCCCTTCGCGGGGGTGGCCGCTCGCGCGCAGCATTACGGCTGCGACTCCACGGGCTGCGCCGACAGGGGCATCGTACGGAGTCTGAGCGAGTTCGTCACGACCGTGACGCTCGACAGTGCCATCGCCGCCGCCGCGATCATCGGATGGAGCGAGCCCTGCCAGTCGCCGATCGGGCCGATCGGCCCGCCGAGGCGAAAGAGCGGGTAGAGCACGCCCATCGCGAGCGGGATCATCAGCACGTTATAGAAGAATGCCCAGAACAGGTTTTGGCGCAGGACCCGGCCCGTTCGACGGCCGAGCGCGATCGCCCGCGGGACGCCGAGCGGGTCTCCACCCACGAGCGTCACGAGCGAGGCCTCCTTCGCCACGTCCGTCCCGCTCCCAATCGCGATCGAGAGCTGCGCCGCCGCGAGCGCCGGCGCGTCGTTCACGCCGTCGCCGACCATGGCCACCACGCCCTTCGCGGCCAGCTCCTTGACTCGGGCAGATTTCTCGAACGGGGCGACCTCGGACATTACATCCGCGATCCCGACCTCGCGGGCCACGGCCTCCGCGACGCGCCGATGGTCCCCCGTAAGCATCCACACGCGCACGCCCAGCGCCCGCAGGTCCCTGACGGCCGCGGCCGAGGTTGCCCTCGCCCGGTCCGCCACCGCGATCCCCCCCGCCAGGCTGCCGTCCACGACGACGAAGAGCGGCGTTTCGCCGCGCGAGGCCGCCTCGCCGCCCCACGCCTCGGCCGCCTCCGACAGCAGGCCGTCGTCCCGCACGGCCCCCTCGCTCTCCACGAGGACGTCCTTCCCCTCCACACGCCCGCGGACACCCGCCCCCGGCAAAGCACCGAACCCCTCGACGGAGGCCACCGCGAGTCCTCGCTCGCGCGCCGCCGCGACGATCGCACGGGCGTACGGATGCTCGCTCGGGCCCTCCACGGCCGCCGCGAGGCGTACGACCTCCCCTTCGGCGAGGCCGATCCCACGAACGCCGCGCACGGCGGGCTTCCCCTCCGTCAGCGTCCCCGTCTTGTCAAAGACGACGTCCGTGACGCGTTCGGCGACCTCGATCGCCTCCGCCGAGCGGAACAGGATCCCCATCCTCGCCCCGCGCCCCGTGCCGACGACGATCGCCGTCGGCGTCGCAAGCCCCAATGCGCAGGGACAGGCCACGATCAGGACCGCGATCGCGTTGATCAGGCCGTTCGTCAGCCGCGGCTGCGGGCCGAAGGCCCACCACCCCGCGAGCGTCAGCAGCGCCAGCACGATGACGCACGGGACGAACACCCCGGCCACCCGATCGGCCAGCCGCTGTGCCGGCGCCTTCGAGCCCTGCGCCTCCTCGACAAGCCGCACGATCCGCGCGAGCGCGGTCCCCTCCCCGACGGCGGTCGCCTCGAAGAGGAGCGTCCCGTGGCCGTTCATGGAGCCCCCCACGACCTGGGCACCGGTCCCCTTCTCGACCGGGGTGCTCTCTCCGGTCATCATCGACTCGTCGACGGCCGAGGCGCCCTCGCGGACCACGCCGTCCACGGCGATCCGTTCCCCAGGCCGGACGCGCACCAGGTCGCCCAGGCGAACCTCGTCGAGCTGGACGTTGTACTCTCCCCCTTCGCGCACGACGCGGGCCGTGTCGGGAGACAGCGCGAGGAGGGCGCGGACCGCCTCCCCTGTCCGGTGGCGCGCACGGGCCTCCAGCGACCGTCCGACGAGCAGGAAGCCGAGGATCATCGCCCCCGAGTCGAAGTAAGTCCCACCGCCGACCAGGGAGCCCGACACGACGCCCGGGAGGATCGCGATCACTGCGCTGTAGAGGAACGACGCCGTCGTCCCCACCGCGACGAGCGTGTTCATCTCCGCGAAGCCGTGCCGAACGGCCTTCCACGCACGGACGTAGAACGGCGCGCCGCACCAGAGCTGGATGGGTGTCGCAAGGGCGAGGAGGACGAGTTCCGCGCCCCTCCCCTTCCACGCCATCGGAAGGACCATGGCCACGGCGCCGACCGCGATGGCTGCCGCCGCGCGGGCGAGCAACGTCTCGCTGGGCTCCTCGTCCTCGCCGGCCGCCCGAGGGGCCTCGCGCGAGACGCGCGTGCCGGTCGCTTCGATGGCCCGGCGGAGTTCCCCCGCCGAGGTCACCGTGGGAAGAAAGGAGACCTCGATGGAGGCTCCCTCGACGCGGGCGGATGTGACGCCCCCCCGGGCTCGAAGCAGCGATTCGATGTCCGTGGCGGGATCGTCCACGAGGAACGCGGCCTTCGCCGTGACGGCGTCATAGCCGATCGAGCGGACGCGTTCGAGCAGGGCTGAAGGGGCGACCCGCACGGGGTCGTACTCGACGGTGGCGCGGGCGGCGGCGTAGTTCACGGAGGCCCGTGAGACTCCGTCCACGCCGGCGAGGGCCCCCTCGATGCGCGCGGCGCAGGACGCGCAGGTCATGCCCGCGATCGGAAACACGATACGGGATGGCATCAGGTCGACCGAAGAGTCCGGTAGGATCGCAGGGGGAAGAGTGCGGCGCGGGAAACCCAGATCCCCAATCCCAGTTCCCAACGGAGTCCCAGATCCTGGATCCCAACACGTGCTGGCAGCACCTGTTGGGATTTGGGATTTCGTTGGGATCTGGGATTTGGGATCTGGATCTCCCGCAGGCGCTACGATCCGCCGAACAGCTCCATGAGCGTCGTGTCCTTCTCCACGCCGTCGAGGAAGGTCGCGAGCGACTCCTTGCGGATCCCGAGCTCCTCCCACGTCCCCGGCGGGAGCGCGGGCGCGACGGACCCGCCGCCGTATCCGACCCCGCGCTCGACGACGAGCGAGTCCGCGCAGGCGCAGACCAGCGCGAGCCGCCGATGCTCCTTCGCGCGCGCATAGGCGTGGTGGTTCGCCACGGGGATGGCGATCTCCGCCGGGAAGCGCCACTGCTCGAGCAGCCACCCCCCGATCTCGGCGTGCCCGACCTCGCCGAGCACCTGCTTCTCCGCGTCGCGGAACGAGACGCTCTCCAGCTCCGTCGTCGCGAGGATCCGCTGGAACTCGAAGTTCGCGTGCCGATCGAGGACCAGCTTCCCGACGTCGTGCAGCAGCCCCACCGTGAAGGCGCCTTCGGGGTCCGGGTCGCGCCGCTCGCGCGCCATGAACCTCGCCACCGCCCCCGTCGCCACGCAGTGCTTCCAGAACCCCTCGCGGCGGTACTTCCGGCTCTCCGTCCCGAACCCCAGCGTGTCGAAGATGCTGATCCCCATCGCCACGCTCTTCACCAGCGCGAACCCCGCCATCGCGACGGCCTGTCCCAGGTCGGTCACGCGCCGGCTCACGCCGAAGTAGGCGGAGTTCACGAGCCGCAGGATTCGGCTCGCGAGCGAGACGTCGTTCGAGATGATCCGCTCCAGGTCCTTCGCGGAGCTGTCCGGATCCTCGACGATTTGCATGATCCGCGTCGCGATCGCCGGAAGCGTCGGAAGCTGGTCGATCCGCTTGACGAGCGCCTTCAGGTCCTGCATTCCATCCCCCACGACAGGGCTCAAGTGCCTCTTGAGACCTGCTCACAGATTCCTGAGATTGTTCCCTATCCCCTCGACTGCTCGGCCACCCGCACGAACGCCATCTGGATGTCGTACAGGATGGCCTCGAGCTGCTTCTCCTCGTCGGGCGTGAGATTCCCCTTCGACTTCTGCTTGAGCACCATGAGCGTGTCGACGAGGTACCTCGCCTGCGCCAGGTCGGGCTCCTTCTTCTTCGTGACCGGGTCCTCCGCCTCGCCCAGGCAGATGAGCGCCTGCGCGGCGATCCAGGCCACGATGTTCCCGAACGAGGCGTCCGGGTAGACCTGCTGCTTCGGCTTCGCGCCCTCGGCCTTCTTCGCCGTCTGCTGGCGCTCCTCGTCGGCGCGGCGCTTCCAGTCCTCGTCGACCTTCTTCTTGATCTCGTCGGCCATGTCCTTCTCTGGCGCCCTGACGGGCGCCACTCCTTGCTAGGGCTTGTGGGCCAGAGCCGCCTGGACGAACGCCCGGAACAGCGGGTGCGCGTCCGTCGGCTTCGACTGGAACTCCGGGTGGAACTGCGTCGCCACGAACCACGGGTGGTCCGCCAGCTCGATGATCTCCACCAGGTCCGCGTCCGGGTTGATCCCCGAGAACACGAACCCGTGCCGGGCGTACTCGTCCCGGTACTTGTTGTTGAACTCGAAGCGGTGTCGGTGGCGCTCGGTCACGAACTCCTTGCCGTAGGCCGCGTAGGCCCGCGTCCCGGGCTTGATGCGGCACGGGTACGCCCCCAGCCGCATCGTGCCGCCCTTCCGGTGCACCCCGCGCTGCCCCTCCATCAGGTCGATCACCGGGTCCGGGGTCGCGTCGTCGAACTCCGAGCTGTTCGCCCCCTTCAGCCCCAGCACCTTGCGCGCGAATTCGATCGAGGCGCACTGCATGCCGAGACACAGGCCGAAGAACGGCACGCGGTTCGTCCGGGCCCACTCGATCGCCTCGACCTTCCCCTCGGTCCCACGGATCCCGAACCCTCCTGGGACGAGCAGCCCCTGCGCCCCTCGCAGGAGCACCTCAGCCCCCTTCTCCTCCACGTCCTCCGCGTTCACCTTCCGTAGCTTCACCTTCGCCTGGTTCGCGATCCCGCCGTGCGTCATCGACTCGAAGACGCTCTTGTAGGCGTCGCCGTGCTCGAGGTACTTCCCGACGACCGCGATCTCCACGACGTGCCGCGGATTCCTGAGCACCTCCACGATAGCCTTCCAGCGGTCGATGTTCGCCGTCCCCGCGCTCAAGCCGAGCTTCCGGACGACCAGGTCGTCCATCTTCTGCTCCTGCAGGATGAGCGGGACCTCGTAGATCGAGAAGTCGACGTCCTTCTCCTCGATGACCGCCTCGCGCGGGACGTTGCAGAACAGCGAGATCTTCGCCTTCAGCTCCTCGTCGAGCGGCTTCTCGGTCCGGCAGACGAGGATGTCGGGGAGGATTCCGATCTCGCGCAGCTTCCCGACGCCATGCTGGGTCGGCTTCGTCTTGATCTCCCCGCTCGCGTGCAGGTACGGAAGGAGCGTGAGGTGGACGAAGAGCACGTTCTCCCGCCCCACCTCGAGGGCCAGCTCTCGGATCGCCTCCAGGAACGGAAGACTCTCGATGTCCCCGACCGTGCCGCCGATCTCGGTGATCAGGACGTCGACGCCGGTCCCGGCCCCCTTGATCGCCTCCTTGATCTCGTTCGTGATGTGGGGCACCACCTGCACGGTCTTCCCCAGGTACTTCCCCTGCCGCTCCTTCTCGATCACAGAGCTGTAGATCCGCCCGGTCGTGTAGTTCGAATCGCGGCGGATCCGGGCGTTCGTGAACCTCTCGTAGTGCCCCAGGTCGAGGTCCGTCTCCGCGCCGTCCACCGTGACGTAGACCTCGCCGTGCTCGTACGGGCTCATCGTCCCGGGGTCGACGTTGATGTACGGGTCCATCTTCTGCATCCCGATCCTGAGGCCCCTGCCCTCCAGGAGCAGGCCGATCGACCCCGACGTCAGCCCCTTCCCGAGGGAGGAGACCACGCCGCCCGTGACGAAGATGTGCTTGGCCATGCTCTCCTATCTGGAACGCCAGCGCTCGACGAAACGCCGGTAGTCCTCCACCGTGTCAATTCCCGTGCTGGGGCGATCCACGACGCCGACGCGGATCCGGACGCCGTGCTCCAGGGCGCGGAGCTGCTCGAGCTTCTCGGCCTGCTCCAGCGGCGTGGGCGCCCAGGACGCGTACTCCGCGAGCAGGTCCCTGCAGTAGCCGTAGATCCCCAGGTGCAAGAGGTACGCGCGGGCGTCCTCGGGCCTCGCGCCGTCCCGGAAGCACGGGATCGCGCTTCGCGAGAAGTAGAGCGCGTCGCCGTTGCGGTCGACGACGACCTTGACGCGCGACGTCGAGCCGACCTCGGACAGCGACTCGAACGGGCAGGCGAGCGTCCCCATCCGTGCGCCGGCCATCGCCTCGACGAGCCGCTCGACGTGCCCGGGGTCGATCTCGGGCTCGTCCCCCTGCACGTTGAGGTAGACGTCGCTCGGGACTTTGGATGCGACCTCGGCGACGCGGTCCGTCCCGCTCGGGCAGGAGGGGGACGTCATGACGGCCTCCCCGCCGAACCCCTTAACGGCCGAGCTGATCCGCTCGTCGTCGGTGGCCACGAGGACGCGGTCGACGCCGCGGGCGCGGCGGACTTGCTCCCAGACATGCTGGACCAGGTACTTGCCCGTTTCACGGAGGAGGGGCTTCCCAGGCAGGCGGACGGCGCCGTAGCGGGCCGGGATGACGACCGTGACGGTCATGCGCGTGCCGCTTTCGTACGGAACGCGCTATGGTACCGCCGGAGGGCGGAGAGCGTCAACGTCCGGCGACCTTAAGAAGGCGCGACACGGCGTCCAGCACGCGAGCGGGCGAGAGGCGGTCCATGCAGGGCGACGGCTCGTCGGACCCGGCGGTCCACAGGCACCGTCGGAGGCCGCAGGGGCGGCACGGGAGGTCCTGGACGAGGACCTCGTTCGCCCCGAGGACGGGGGCGTAGATCGCGGGGTCCTTGGGGCCGAAGAGGCCGACGGCGGGCGTCCCGACGAGCCCGGCGAGGTGGAGCGGGGCGGAGTCGGCCCCGACGAAGACGTCCACGCAGCGGAGGAGCGCGGCGAGGTCTCCGAGCGAGCCGGTCGCGGGGGCGACGCGCGCGCCGTAGGGGGCTCCGGAGACGACGGCGTGGGCGAGGTCCTCCTCCCCGGGCCCCCAGCCGACGAGGACCTCGGCGCGGAGCGTCGACTGGAGCCTCCCGGCCAGGTCGGAGAAGTGCCGCGCGGGCCAGCGCTTGAAGGCGCCGAAGCGGCTGGTGCCGGGGTGGAGGAGGACGCGGGGCCGACGGACTCCCGCGAGGGCCGCCTCCATCCGGGCGAGCGACGTCGCAGCGATGTGGAAGGCGCCCGCCGCCGCCTCGCGCGTGACGCCGAGCGGGGCGAGAAGGTCGACGTGGTGCCACACGCGACCCTGCCTCCGGGCCCGCAGCGAGGCGTGGACGTTGGCCGCGATCCAGGCGAGGTCGCGGGTGGAGCCTGGGCACGCGGAGACCCTGACGGGCGCCCCGGCGAGGAGGGCCATCACGGCGCTCTTGAGGTTCCCCTGCAGGTCGACGGAGACGTCGAACCGCCTTGCGCGCAGCGCGCGGGCCCACGCGAGGGCCTCGGCCCACCCCGACGGCCCGCCGCGCGTCCAGCGGCGGCGTTCGAAGACGATCACCTCGTCGATCCCCGGCTGCCCCTCCACGGCGTCTCGGGCCTTGTCCTCCACGAGCCAGGCGATGTGGGCCCGCGGGTGCGCGGCCCTCAGCGCCCAGGCCGCGGGGAGGGCGTTCAGGACGTCTCCGATCGCGGAGAGGCGGAGGATGAGGATCCGGCCGGTCCGCATCACTCCCCCTCGTCCACGGAGGAGATGAACCAGCGCTTGTCCTTCTTCACCAGCCCGAGGGAGACCTCGAGGTCGATGACAGGCGGGGTCTGCTGGGGGAGGAACATCCTGACGACGAGGTTGATCCGCGCCGTGCCGTCCTCGTGGAGTTCCAGCCGCGGGTCGAGGATGAGGACCTTCTCGGCCTTGAACCGGCGAAGCCCGTTCGCCACCTGCTCGCGGATCGCGGCGAAGTCGCGGCCGCGATGCGAGTAGGCGGGGTCGACCTGGGACATGACGCCGTCGGCGTCCCCCAGGAGGGCGGCCTCGCGGCAGGTCTCGATCAGCTTCTCGATCTTCTCGCGGTCGGTCTCGATGAGCCAGTCGAGGAGGAGGGCGATCGCCGTCGCGCCGACGAGGAAGAGGAGGATCCGGACCCAGAGTCTGGACATACGGACGGCTCCGAAGCGGTCCGCGTCATTCTACTGAAAGGCGTGGGGAGGGGCCAGGAGGGCTCGTGGGATACGGTCTGCGTCGATTGGCCGGGGAGGTGGAGCATTCCCGGAGGTTACGTCGCCCGCACCCCGGGGGGCACGAGTCGGAGCGACTGCCCCAGCAGCGGGCTCGTGATGAACCCTTCCGCGTCCATGGCGAGCGGCTTGTACACGCCCTCCCGCAGCGCGAACCCCGCGGCGTCGCGGCCGTCCGGCCAGGTGTAGTAGTACTCGCGTACCCCGCTCATCTGGTAGGCAAGGAACTTCGCACCCGAGGGGGCCATGTCGCGCTCGTAGGTCTTCCGTCCGAGGATCTCCACGATGAGGTCGGGGACACGGCCGATCGTCTCCGTTCCGGGCAGGTAATCCACCTTGGAAATCGCGTGGACGGCGATGTCAGGGAAGACGACGGTCTCGGGCGGAAGTGGGAGCATGTGCCTGGCATCGACGGAGAGGTCCCATGCCCTGGCTCGAACGAGCGGGGCGAGGAGGGCGTAGAGGTCTCCCCACGTCTTTCCCGTACGGTAGTTTCCCGGCGACATCGGGAGTACCCATCCTCCGATCAGCTCGATGGGGTGTTCTTCGTCGATCTCCCAGCGCTCGAAGACCTCCGCCGTGGTGGGACCAGGCGCGTCTGGATCGAGACGTCCGAAAACGGCATGGGGGGGAAGCATCAGGCCGGGCGTCCGCGTATCGCTCATGGTGATAAGCTAGCACCTGCAGTGCGGAGAATCAATCTGTCGGGCCGCTGAATCAAGCCTGATAGCGTATCGAACGCTCCCAGCCCCCCGGGCAGAGCCCCGAGCTCCGTGCCCAGCCATCGCGCGAATCGGGGAGGTGGGGCGTTTTCCAGCAGCGCCCGGGTGGACCGTCGTCGATTCCAGCAGTGCCCCGGGGCACGCGAACCGCGCGCGCTGCGTCAGCAGCGGAACGACCACAGCGCGGCATTTTCCCCTTCATGAGAAACGTGCTCAGCTCGGTCGCGCGCTACGCGAATGCCGCGTGCTCCTCCCAAGGTCGGTTTTGGGAGCGAGTCTACTACTCGCGCAGGAGGGCCAGTGCGGAGCAGGCGCTCCAGTCGCTCGCGTACATCCTGGAGCACCCGGCGAAGCACGGCATCGACGGGGGCTTTGACGACATGAACACGTCGGGTGGGCTTTACTTCCGCGGGAGGCCCGACGGGGTGGCGACCGCGGCGATCGGGCTGTTCCTGGCCCGGGACCCGGAGGTGCGCTGGGAGGCGATAAAGGCGCTGTGCCGGGAGATGTACGCGGACCCGCGCTGGCGGGAGGAAGGCGTCGAGGTGGCGCGGGAGGCGATCCAGGAGCACCCGGACGTGATTGACAAGACGGGCTGGCGCAGGACGATCGCGGTTGGCGAGTGGGCGGGCGAGGAGGCTGCGAAGCGTGCGCGGCAAGCAGTCCTCAACGCGCCGCGGAGGCGGTTCAAGTTCCAGTCGCGGAACGCGCCCGCCCCAGGGGACGTGATCCACGTCGTCTTCGAGGAGGTTGTGTCCCCGTTCGCGGCCGGCGAACAGGCGCCGGACTCGTCGTAGTCGGCATGTCAGCTTCGCGAAGCCCCATCGATGACGCGACAGAGACACTGCGTCTCGATCGCGCTCCTGGGCCCTCGAACAGGGGCCTCCGACCACGAGGAGGCCTTCGGTTCGCACTCTCCGCGCCTTCCTCCCCGCGCCATCCGCCCCGCCTGCGTGCAGTCGCACTTCACGCACGTCGGTGACTCGCCGCAACCCCTCCGCACGACGCCGGATCACGGCCTTCAGGGCCTTCGTTCGCGAGAGAGGATTAGTCGGAGAATCCCAGGGCGCTCCGGGCGCGCGAGAGGTCTTCGGGTGCGCCCCCGGGCGAACCCGACCATATCACTTACGGTCAGGGTCAAAGACGATTCCTGGGTCGCGGCGCACCCCCCTGCGGAAGTGAAGAATGCACTCGCCCTCCAAGTCACGGATGCCCGACTGAGACTTAAAGACAGTCTTCGGGTCAAAGGCGTCAGCAGCTGCCCTCCCTTTCTCCTCAAGAAAGAACTTCGTCGACTCCACTGCTTCGGCGGCTAGGGCCCCCAACTCTCTTGCCACCTCTGCGCGCCGCGCGGGCAATAGCGACTCCGGGCCAGCGAGAAGACGCTTCCCTGCCTCGCCTTCCTCGACGAGTTTCTTGACAAGGTACACGATCGCGTATCGCACCGACGAAAAGCTCGCCTGAAGTGCCTCAGAGAGCTGGCCTCTGCAGCCTTCGACTGCCACTCCCGCAAGATGTGCCAGAAACACATGATGGGCGGAGATGCCGCGATGAAACACCGCGTAGTAGCTCTCATCAAAGAGCTTGACTCTTCGAACCGCTTCCCACGGCCTGCCAAGCCAAAATGCCATGATGAGCTGGGCGGCATGGGCATTGTCAATGGGCTCACCTGCAGTGGTGGGTGCTTTCTCCCCGACCTTGATTTGGTACCACGCAATTCCACCATATGTCGACCTGAATTGTGCCTGAAGGTCACGCTGTATCGGGTCATTGGAGCATTGGTCGCGCATGTCAATCGGGTTCTGGTTGTTCGATTTGTAAGTGATTGCCTCGGCCAGCGTCCTGTTCTTTCCAATCGCAACAACACGAACCGGGAGTCTCAAGCCCGCCGAGACATCAGCCGGTCGTCGGGAGAATGCCAGAAGAGACTGGCACCCGTTGACCACCGCGAGCCCTTCCAACTCAAGCGACTGGGTCGACTCGTCTATGCTGAACGAGTTTGTCAGGAGCGTAATGCCGTTGTGAAAGGCGAGAAAGTGCTCGTGCTCGCTCTTCTCCTGTACAGCGTCGTCTAACTCGCGGTTAATCCTTGTGTTGCCAGCCCCAAAACGGACATTGAGAGAGAATAGGCTCAGATCGGCAATTCCAGGCAGCGCGATCAGAGCTTTGGCGGCAACCGGCGCGAGAGCTATGCGCGTCCCGTCCGATAGCTCCACGGAGACGCTTCCATCCGGAATGGGGAGTCGGGCGGGCTGCGGCAACAAGCCAGGAGAACGTGTTCGGGCTTCTAGCCCGGAAAGTCGCTCCCGATCCCACACTTCCAACAGTCCGGGAGACTCTTGTTCCACCGGCAGCAAATAGTCGCGGGCATCCTTGTTAAGCGGGGAGTTCGTGACGAAGATCAACCGCACTGTGTATCCGTCGGCGATCTTCTGAGCAACGCTGACCCGGGTCAAGAGCGCCTTGAACGCGGCGCTTGCTCTGGACTGGTGCAGACCGTCAACAGTGGTCTTGGACGCAAACAACGCCCTTGCGCCGACGAGAGCCGCGAGATCCTTGTTGCCCTCAGTGTGATCCGGAGTATCTTTGTGCTTCGACTGGAGAAGTAAGACCTCCCGAGCCTGATCGCCTACAACGATTCCATCAACTCCCCAATCACCGCCGCCATCACAGATTGACTGAGTTACCTCATCGCTTAGCTCGGGATCCTCCATCCGGAGGCCATTGTGCATGAACCAAGCCAATTGGGCCGCCGACGGCGTGCGACTTCCGACCTTGTACCGCTGGATGGCATCCTCGATTCTCCTGAAGGCATCAACAGCATCTACACCGCCATTCATGTGTCAACTCTCCGAGCTACGGCGGGGGCATGTCAGGTGTAAGCGTGGACTTGCGAGAATGAGCGTATCGCTCCCCTCTGACACGATCACTTACGCAAGACCTCCGTCCTTGAAGCCTACCGAAGGGTCACGATTCTACTATTGCTTGAGTCTGAAAGCCCAGACCTCCGGATCCAAGTTGACGCCCCCGCACGATCCTGGGGGTGTGCCCCCTACGAAATCTTCTTCCCCTGAGCCCAGGTATCGGGTGGGGAAACCTTCCTCCTCCGAACCAACAGAAGATCGTGCGCGGTCAGGGCGCGGGTGATGGCCTCGCGACGGAGGGTGGCGCGCTCCTTGAGCGAGAGGCACGGGTCGGGGAGGTATCCTCCCTCGACGCGGATCTCCGCCTCGCATCGCTCGACCAGGGCCAGGAAGGCCACGCGCTCGTCGAGCGTGATGTCGCCGCGCGCCTGCCAGGCATCCTGGGGGGACGGCCCATCCAGGCCGCGAGGGCTGCCGAAGAGGTTCGCCGAGCAGCGGGCCACCTCGACATCGTCGAAGCTCCACTCGCCGGGGCGGTCGTTCCTCGCCGCCGCGCAGAATGCCCTCGTTTTCAAAGAGCCGCCACCAGCCTCGACAGCGCCATTGTATGGCGGCAGTCCCGGCGGTGACAAGAGCTGAACGACGCCGAACGCCTCCAGCAGCGCCCCCACCTCCTCCACCGTGAAGTGGCCGCCGTTGTCGGTCTTCAGGACCAGCGGCGCCCCCCAGAAGCGGAAGAGGCCGCGCAGGACCATGACCGTGGTCGCCGCCGAGGCCGACTCGCACGGGTAAACCGCCAGGACGAAGCCGCTCGCCAGAGTCGTGGATGCGACGCCCACCTTCGCGCGGCCTCGCTCCGACTCATCCCGCGCCTCGACAGCCACCGCCAGCACGCGCGCCCGCGCATCCTGAGCCTCAGCCGCCGGGCGGAAGGGCAATCGACAGGAGGCCACGCCAAGCCGACGGTGCACTGCCCCACCATATTCCGGATTCCTTGGGTTTCCAGGGAGAATTCTTCTTACAGAAGATCTCCGGGACACCATGAAGGAGGGATGACATGGAGATCAACCTCAACGAGAGCCACACCCGCCTTTTGCGGGAGGGACGGGTCGACCTGGCGAAGCACTTCCAGACCGATTCCCCCGTCATGAGGGCCTTCCTCGATGACCTCGCTCCGTTCCTCGACGTCGAACGGCACCTCATCCTGTTCGGGGAGCCCGGCGTCGGGAAGTCGATGCTCGCCCAGGCCATCCACAACGCCTCCCCGCGCGCGAAGGGCCCGTTCGTCCGACGAAACGTCGCCGACTCCGACCCACGCCTGCTCCGGTCCGAGTGGTTCGGCCACACAAAGGGCGCCTTCACGGGCGCCACCGCCGACCACACGGGCGCCTTCGAGGAGGCCCACCGCGGGACGCTCTTCCTCGACGAGTGCTTCGAGATGAGCCGACGGATGCAGGGCCACTTCCTCCGCGCCTTCGAGACCCGCGAGATCGTACCGGTCGGCTCCAACAAGGCCGTCCACGTCGACTGCCGATTCGTCTTCGCATCGAACCGGACGTGGAAGGAGGTCTCCTCGCGCCCCAGGCGCTGGCGCCCCGACCTCCTCTCGCGGATGGGGTACTGCATCTTCTTCGTCCCGCCCCTCAGGGAGCGGATCGAGGACCTGCCGCGCCTCGCGCGCGAGTACGTCCACGACACCTCGCTTCGCGACAAGCGCAAACGCGTGCCCGACATCGCCCCCTCCACCCTCCGCGCCCTCGCGGAGCGCGAGTGGAAGTTCAACCTCCGCGAGCTCCGCTCCGTCATCGAGGCCGCCCTTCCCCGGTGCGCGGGGGACACGCTCCTCCCCGAGCACCTCCCGCGCCTGGGCCAGACGCCCATCGCGGCACGCAGCCTGAGGCCCATCTCGATCACGGTCCGCGAGGAGGTGCTGCGCGCAATCGCGGCGTGCGGCGGCAACAAGCGAGAGGCCGCCAGGGCGCTCGGTGTCTCCCCCCACAAGCTCTACAATGCGCTGGCGGGGCTTGAGGCGCCTCCGACGGAAGAGGTCGCCTGACGGACCGCCCGGTCCGTCCCGCGAATCGTCCGCGAATCTCCGCGGATGACCCGGAGAACTCCGCGGATCATTCGGAGGACTCCGCGCATGACCCGGCGAACTCCGCGGAGCGTGCGGGGAACGCCCGTGTGCCCGCGGGGAACACTTCACACGGCAGCGAGAGCTCTCGGCGACGTGCGCGGAGTTCTCTCGACGATCCGCGGAGTTCTCCGGGTCATCCGCAGCGTCCCCCGAAGGGTCCGCGGAGTTTTCCGGGGCATCCGCGGAGTCCTCCGGACGATCCGCGGAGTTCTCCGGGTGATCCGCAGAGTTCTCCGGATGATCCGCGGAGTTCTCCGGGCCATGCGCGGCGCTCTCCGGGTGATCCGCGGAGTTCTCCGCATCGTCCGCCGAGTTCTCCGCGTCGCCCGGGGGGCTCTTCGTGTGCGCATCGGGCACGCCCTCTCGGCCCGGTGTGCGCAACGGGCACGCGGGCCTCCGGTCGCTCTGCGAGCGGGATCCAACGGAGCCCTCGTGCGCGCAAGCCGTTACGCGCAATCCAAGGGAAGCCCCCGTTCCTGGCACGCGCGTCGCATCATCCGATCCACGTGCGTCGCTCGCGTGGAGACGCACACGGGGTTCCAGGAAGGCGCGCCGCCAACCCCCCGCCGTCCGCCGCGCGAGAAAGGAGGAATGGCCATGGCAAGTGGAACGAACAAGCGTGCCTCGACCCTCGTGCAGGTCCTGAAGCGGATGCAAGAGGGTGACCTTCGGCACGCCGAGGACTCCCCTTTGCCCCCGTCGATTCGCGCGCGTCTGGACAAGACGCTGTCGAGTCTCGAGGCCGCGCTCGCCCGCTCGCAAGCGGCGAAGGCAGGCGCCCACGAGGCCACACAGTCGCAGGAAGCGGCGCTCGGTGAGGCGAACAAGGCGATGGCCGCGGCCCGTCGGTCGGTGTACGCCATGTACACGGACAAGGACCGCGTCGTCGAGGACTACGGGATCTCCGTGAAGGCCTCCCCGCGCAAGCGGAAGGACGAAGCGAAGACCCCGTCCAACGGGACGCCGCCGAAGGGCGCGGTGGCGTAGACGGTCGGGAGGGGCCCGCGTGTTGCCGCGCGGGACCCTCGGCACCCAGCCCAGGCCGAATCGGCGGCAGGGCCCGCTGACGAGGAGGCCTGGCGATCGGGGAGGCGCGCGGCGCTGGCCGCGCGCCCTCCCGTCCTCAAGCCCACGGCCGGCCGTGGCCCCCCATCAGCGGGGACAACAACCCGCCCCCACC
>CAZYRM010000070.1:0-30169 GCA_964649705.1 uncultured Planctomycetia bacterium | reverse complement strand
ATGGGGTCAAGCGGGCAGACCCATGCCTCCACGAGCTTCCCGCCCGCCGCGACGATGGCGTACGCGAGGTCCTTCCCGCAGTCGGTGCACTTGCCCGGCGCGTCGGACTGCTGCACGGGATGGTCGGGGCAGCGATAGACGAGCTTGTTGCCCGCCGGGACGGCCTTCTCGTCCATCCACATGTCCGCGCACTTGGGGCACTTCGCCGGCACGTCGGAAACCCATTCGGGGTGGCCGTCGCAGACGTAGACCTTCTTCGCGACCGCGGAGGACACCTTGCGCTCCACGAGGTCCATGCCGCACTTCGGACACTTCCCGGGGACGTCGCTCACGACCTCGGGGTGCATCGGACAGACGTAGGGCTTCTCGGGGACCGCGGGGGCCGCGCCGTCGGCGATCCCGCCCCGCTTGACCATCGCCTTCGAGCACTGGGGGCACTTCCCCTCCATCTCGGAGCTCGTCCCGCACCCCTCGCAGCAGGTGTAGAAGACCTCGCCGTGCTTGCCGGCGGGGAGGCGGATCGTCGCGGTAGCGTACATCCCGGGCCTCAGGCGCCCGTCGCGGTTGGGGACCTCGACGCGCACCTTGACCGTGCGCGTGTCGGTGGCCAGCGTCGGATAGATGAAGGCCACGCTCCCTACAAACACCTCGCCGGGCCAGGCCTCCGTCGTGACGGCGACCTCCTGCCCCTCGGCGATCGCCCCCATGTCCCGCTCGAAGACCTCGGCCTGCATCCAGATGACGGAGTTGTCGGCGATCGTGTAGGGGTCCTCCCCCACCTCGACGTAGTGCCCCTGGTGGATGTCCTTCTCGATCACGACCCCGGAGATCGGCGAGTGGATCGTCACGTGGTCCAGGGGCTTCCCGGTCCGGACGGCCTCCTCAATCTGGTCGTCCGTGATCCCCCACAGGGTCATCCTCTCCCGCGTGGAGTCCACGAGGCCCTGCGCGCGCTTGACGGCCTCCGGGTCGGGCTTCGGCACGGCCTTGAGCTCATCGAGCGTGCGCCGCGCGAACAGGTATTCGCCTTGCGTCGAAATCAGCTCGGGGCTGTAGAGGCTGTAGACGGGATCGCCCTTCTTCACCGGGGTGCCGGTGTAATTGATGAACAGCTCGTCGGCGCGGCCTGCGATGCGCGCCGAGAGGTGGGCGATGCGCCTCTCGTCGTACTCGATGAAGCCGATGGCGCGGATCTCGCGGACCAGCGCGCGGAACTTCGCCTCGACCGTCGCGACGCCTGCCTGGCGGATCCGGAAGGGCGAGAGCTGGAGGCGCGCGAGAACGCCCTCGGGCAGCGTCTCCTTATCCCCCCGCTTCCGCTTCGAGAGCCCCATCCCGCAGATCGGGCAGTTGCCCATCTCGGAGCGGACGACACTGGGGTGCATCGGGCAGTAGAACTCGAACTCCCCCTGGACCGCATCTTCGGCCTTCGCGGGACGCGTCGCGCGGTTGACGTGGGCCATGATCCACTCCCACCTCGCGACGACGAATCCGACGACGACGAAGAGCATCACGAACCGAAGACGGACCATGATGACCGAGAGGATCGAGACGTGCTTGGGCTGTTCCATGGTTACCTCCCGCCCCCCGCGCCCACCGCGCGGGAGAGCTTCGCGAGGGCCTGCGCGTAGTCGGCGCGGGCCCGCAGGTGAGCGAGTCGGACGTCGTACAGCGTGCGCCGCCCGTCGATCACGTCGAGGAACCCGATCCGCCCGTTGCGGTAGGCCTCCTCGAGGGCCCTCAAGTTCTGCTCCGCCTGGGGAACGACGCTCGATTCGTAGGTCCGCACGAGCTTGCGCGCGGTCTCGAGGCGGTTGTGAGCGTCGCGGACCTCGAACAGCACGCGGGTGACGGCGTCGTCGACTTCGTTGCGCGCGGCTCGGACCTCGGCTGCGGCGGCCCTCTCCGCGGCGCGGCGGGGACCGAACCAGATCGGCAGGTTGACCGACACGGCGGCCATCCAGGCATCCTCTTCCTCGCCGAGGTTGTCCTTGAAGCCCCCGCCGACCGTGACGTCGGGGAAGTACTCCTTCTCAGCGATCGCGAGGTCGGTGCGCGCCTTCTCGACCTCGAGGTCCTTGCCCGCGATGCCGGGCCGGCCCTTCCGAGCCTGTTCGTACAGGGGCCCCAGATCGGCAGGCTGCTCCGGGACGTCGACGAGGCCCGGCTCGCCGAGCGGCGCGTCCGGCGCGCGGCCGACCAGGCGGTTCAACTCGGCCGCCGAGGAGACCCCCATCTGCTCCAGCTCGAGGATTTCATTCCCGAAGCGGGCGACCTCGACCTGGGCCTGGAGGACGTCCTTCTGCGGGACGCGGCCGGCCTGGTACTGAACCTGAGTGATCTGCTCGAGGGCCTTCAGCGCCTCCAGGTTCTCGTTCGCGAGGGCGACCGCGCCCTTCGCGTAGGCGAGCTCCGCGTAGGCCTGGGCTGCCATGCCGACGACCTCGAGCTCCATCTCCGCGGCCTCGGTCCCGGAGATGGCGGCCTCCTGCTCCGCCTTGAGTCCGCGCAGCGAGAGCTTCCCCCACCACTTGAAGGTCTGGGAGAGCATGACGGTCCTCTCCATGGCACGACCCAGGTCGAGCGTCCCCTTCTCGAAGTTGTCGGCCTGCATCTCGACCATGGGATCCATGGGCGAGCGCTCGACGTCGGGGCGCTGGGCGGCGGCGGTCCAGCGGGCGCGTGCGGCACGCAGGCCGGGGTGGCCGACGCGGGCCGCGTCGAGGACCCTTTCCAGCGGGAGCGGCGTCCCGGGCGCGCCCAGGTCGGGCGTGATCGCGGGCGAACCGGACTCGGGCGCCTTCGCGAGCGCCTCGCCCCAGCGTCGCTCGACGCGCTCGTCCGGGGGCGGCGCCGTACTGCAGCCGGCAAGGAGGCCGAGGAGTAGGGCGACGATGGCGGGACGCATGCTGATCTCCTGGATGGGGTCGAACGGTGGGCGAACGTCGGGCGAGGCGGACCCCGGGCGGGCTAGCTCCGCAGCACGACGTGGAGGGACGTGGAGGACGGCACGGGCTCTTCCGACGGCGGGTCGTGCCCGGTGCGGACCTGGACCGGGACAACGAACGGCTCGGAGGCCGTCTCGATGGCCGCGAGGAGCGGCATGCCCATGTCGACGGAGGAGAGCGCGGTCTGCGCATCCTCGGCGGCCTGCGGCCTCTGCGCATCGCAGCAGCAGTCCTGCGGCGCCGTGACGATGGGACCGCTCGCGGGGGCCGCAGGATGGCAGCAGGAGGGCGTGGGCGCCTGGCCCGCGTCGGAGGGCTTCGCGTCGCCCGCAAGCAGCATCTCGCACGGGCAGCCGCACATGCAGACGCCCGGCGTGAGCATCAGCAGGGCCGCCACGAACGCAACGATGTAGCGTGCGAAGATCATGGTCGTTCGATCGCGATTCTAGGTCCATACCGCACCTGATTCAAGCGTTCCAGCAAGGCGCCCCCTGGGGCAGCCCCAGGGGGCGCCAGGCGTGTTTCCAGCCAAGGCCTGCCGGGACCGACGGTCCCGTCCTACCGGCCGCCTCCTCAGCAGCCGCCGCCCGCGGGCGGCGTGGGTTCGCGCCCAGGAACACGATTCGGGTTCGCGCGGACCAGCGGCATGTCGCACCGGGGACACGTTCCGGGCTCGCCGTACGCCCCCCCGCACATCGGACAGGTGTACGAGACGTTGGGGCCGGCGCCCCCGCGAGGAGGCGAGGGGTGATTTGCCGCCTCACGGGGCGCGCCAGCGACGACTCGATGTTCTTCGCCCAACGCCATTCCGCACTTCGGGCATGGGCCGGGCGTCGCCCGCTCCCCGCCGTCCATCGTGCAACGGTACAGCGTCGAGTCCGCGGGCGGGGCAGCACCGGCGGCGGCGGGAGCGGCGACGATCACGTCCACGACCTCGCCGTCCATGGCTCGCACGGCATCGACCAGCTCGATGAACGACACGGCGCTCCCCGCGGGACGGAGGCGGACGTGCACCAGGTCCTCCTCGCGAGTCACGAAGGCGCCGTCAAGTCGCTGGACGCCCTTGAACAGCGCAGTCCTCAGCCCCGTCTCGTCCTGGACGTTGGCGACGAGCACGTCGGAGCGCATGTCGAGGGAGAACCGCTCGCCGGCGAGCTGGTAGTGGACGTCCATGCCCTCCGCCTTCATCCCCTCCGATGCGCGGTCGAGAGCCTTGGAGACGTCGGAGAGGCGGAGGGTCGAGCCTCCCTTCAGCGTGAGTGCGGCATCCCTTGCATCTCCCAGCGCGAGGATGCGGACCGACTCGACCTCCTTCAACGCCGCGAGGGCCTTTTCCACGGCCGCGTCGCAGCAGGCCCCCTGCAGGTCGCACAGGGGGAGGATGAGGACCCGCTCGCTGCCGTCTCGCGCGTCTTCGGCGAGCGCCATCGCCGATACGGCGAGGAGTGCGAGCCATACCCGTTTGCTTCTCATGAGTGTTCCTCTTCTCCCCCTGTTGAGGCGCCGATGGGCCATCGCGCTCCCGCGTGCCGCGGCTCACGAAGACGGCCCCCGCGCCAGGGGCGTGGAGGCCGTCCGGACCAGCCCCCTCTCCGGGAAGCGGGTCTCTGGTGGGTCAAAGTCTCGAATCGCGCCGGGGCGAAGACCCGCGCCACGGCGGCGCTTTCACTTCCTCTCGACGAGCTGCATCCCGCAGATGCGGCACTTGTCCGGGCCGGCCGAGGTCACTTCCGAGTGCATCGGACAGTAGTAGCTGCTCACGGGCGTCGCCCGCCCCCCCGGGGCGGCTGACGATCCGCCTCAGCCACCGCTTCCGCAACCGGGCGCACCCGCCGGCCCGCTGCTGCAGCCGACGGCCCATAGGCCGACGGCGAGGATCAGCACGGCCAGACTCGACTTCCAGATCATTGAACTCTCTCCCTATCCCGGCAACCATTCGAGCATCCGTACGGGACCGACGGTCCCGCGTCAGGCTACTTCCCGCATCAGCCGCCACCGCCGCCGCCCTTGGGAGGGTTGTTCGCGGGGGGCTTCTGCTGCGGCTTCGCCACCGAGGACGGGTCGTAGTTCGGAGCGAGGACCAGGTCGGAGACCTCTCCGCCCGACTTCGCCACCGCCGCGGCGAGCGGGTTCAGCTTCACCACGGCCTTCGGCTGGAGGTGGAGGCGCAGGACGGCGACGTCGCCCACGGTCTCCACGTCTGCGCGGGCGACCCCGGGGACGCCCGTCACGAGCTTCGGGTCGGCGCCCTCGCCGACGACGAGGAGTGCTCCCTCACCGACCGACAGACGGTCGCGATCCACGACGTAGCGGATCCCGCCGCCCATCATCGCCGCCATATCCTTGGCCGCCTCGTCGAGGACGCGGACGACCTCCGACAGCCTAAGCTCGGCCTTCTCGTCGAGAGTCACGATGGCGAGCTTGGCGCCGTCGGCGGACTCCATCCGCACCGAGGCGACGCCGGGCATTCCCTCGAGGGCCTCCTTCACTGCGGCGACGCAACAGCCGGCGTTCGCGCCATTGATGGGAAGGGCGAGGAGACGCGGCGGCTTCGCCGGCTCCTCCGCAAAGCCAACGATCGCGGCCAACGCCGCGGCGGAGAACAAAGCGAGCAGGGTTCTCATCGATTCCTCCTACAAGAAGATCCTCACGGGAACCATGTCCCGAACAGGTCCGAGTCCATGCGAAAATCGGCGCGCCCGGAGGCCCACCGCGGGCCTCCTGGACGCGCGCCTGGTCAGGGGCCTACCTCCACCGCCGAGGGTATGAGTAGCCGTACGGGTCGTGATGCTCCCCCGTCGCCCCGTAGTGGTGGCCGCCGTGAAAGCCGTAGTTCCCGCCGGAGTGCGAGCCCCAGTGGGACCCGTACTGGTGGTTCCCGGTGTACGGGTTCGTGTAGTCGCCGTAGTGAAAGCCACTGTGACGCCCTTCGCTGTAGCCGTAGTGCGTGCCACTGTGGTGTCCGTCGGGCGAGGTCCACGTGTAGCCCGATGGGGCGCAACCGTCGTCGGCGTAGGCCGACGTCGCGAGCAGCGCAAGGCCCGCGAGGATCGTGATGGCGTACCGCATGATCGTCTCCTGTGTCATTCCCCCTGCGGCCCCAGGTACCTCTGCAACGAGCAGGCCGGGCATCCGGATTCACAGTCAGGCCAGAACCCGTTCATTGCATGGCAGTTGTGAGCACGCGCACTCCGGGTTCCATGTGGCGATGACACCTGCGGAGTGACAGTGGAACCGGGAGTCGCGCGGCGGTCAGCGGCGGAGGAGGGCCCATGCCGTGCCGACCGTGGCGCAGAGAAGCAGGCCGAATCCGCCGGCCTGCAGGTAGACGAACCGGTCCCACGGCTCGGGGAGGAGCGCGAGCATCATGCCGGCGGGGACGAGGACCCCGGAGGCGACGGCGGCCCAGGAGAAGGCCCAGCGTACTCGAGCGCCGAGCCGGGCGAGGGGGAGCACCAGGCCGATGGCGATGTTGGCGAGACCGATGACGCCGAAGTGCGCGTGCGCGTACATGACCTGGTTCGACCGCATCGGCGGCGATCGGAACCACTTCTCCACGAAGTCGACATCGCGGGCCGCCGCCATGAACGCGCCGAACAGCAGGCCGGCCGCGATCAGGAGGAGGCCCGCGACGAGGTTTCGCCGAAGCGGTTCTCTGGTGTCTTCCATACTGCTTCCGAGAATCGGTCTAGTGACCGTGGCTGCTGTGGTCGTGGGCCGGCGCAGCCCCGCTGCCGCCGCGCTCCTCGTTCGCCGCGCGGACCTCTCGACGATCGAGCGGCATCCCGCACGACGAGCACTTCGCGCCCTCCATCCCGATGACGTTCGGGTGCATCGGGCAGGTGTACACGACCTGCGTGCGGGGCGCCTCGCCGCTGCACCCGGTCGCGAGGAACAGCCCCGCGGCCGTGAGCAGCAGCGCACAAGCGAGCATCGTCCTCTTCATCACACCCTCCATCCAGGATTAGTGGTCGTGATCGTGTCCCTCATGCCCGTCCGAGGGCTCCTTCTTCGGCTCCGGGTCGTTGCACGGGCACCGCTCCTCCTTGCCCTTGCAGTGGCCGCACTTGCAGTTGCTCATCCCGCCCGTCTTGCAGATGCACGTCTCGCCGGTGAGTCCGGTCGTCATCTTGGACGGGTCGGCCTTGAACTTCGCCAGGCAGTCGTCGCTGCAGAAGCGGAAGCGCGTATTCCGGTACACGAACTCACGCGACCCGCTCGCATCGATGATCATCCCGCAGACGACGTCGCGTGCCTTGCCCTCCACGATGGGATCCGCAACCTCGCCCGCGCTCGGCGCCGCGCCCGACGGCGACGCGGTGCTCGCTGAGGAGCCCGCAGGGCTGGGCGGAGCGCTCTCCTTTCCGCACCCCACGAGCGCGGCCGAAATCAGCCCGACGACGGTTGCAGCCAGAATGCTCTTCAACATGACGACCTCCTGAGTAGTGATCCCCTGGCTGCATGCCGTTGCAAGCACCGTGCTCCAAGCGGAATTTCGGACCATCTTTGTCTGCAAGCACTTATGCAGGAGGCAGGATCGACACGGGGCTCGGATTTGTCACCTGGCGCGTTCCACGGGCACCGCGGGGGTGACAGGTGCGGCCGGGCGGCCCAACCTCCAGATCGCGGGGATCAGCGTCGGCACACGCGCGCTGTACGCGGCATACTCCACGGGAAAGTCACGGCGAAGGTCCCTCTCCTCGAACCAGGACCCGACCAGCAGGTAGGCGGTCAGCGCGACGGCGGTGACGAGGTACGCCGCCGACATCCACGGCGTGCACCAGAGCATCAGCAAGAACCCGAGGCCCATCGGGTGGCGGCAGATGGCATAGAGGCCGTCGATTCTCAACCCCCTGCCTGACGCTGGGACGCGACCGAGGAGTTGTGCCACGCCGAGGAACTCAAGCATGCCGAGTTGCCAGGCCGAGCCGACCCCGACGACCGCGCCAACCGCGCGGAGGACGTGGAAGGGGATGCGGAGCGCGCCCTCGGCCTCGTACACGACGGGCGATCCCATCCGCGAGGCGAACACGATGAGGCCCGCGATCGCCGCGGCGGTCAGCAGGTTGTAGGCGAGCCGGTAGGCGCGAAGGAGTGGCGCAGGGAGCCGCAGTCGGGATTGGACGCGCCGTTCGACGAGCAGGCTGTGGAGGGTGCCGAAGAGGAACCAGCCAAGGGCGAGGAGGGCAAGAGAGACGGACATGGGTCGGCACCGGGCGGCGGGGGGAAGTCTCCCTGCAAGCCCTCTGCCGCAACGGGATCGCCCCGGATCGAGGCGAAGAGGGGTGAGCGCACATCGCGCACGTCACCCGGCCGGCGTCGGTGTCACCAAGCGCGTGACCGGTCGCGGTCCACCGGGATGGGTGTCCTCCGATTCGTCCTCGCCGAGACCATCGCGAGGCCGGCGCTGACCCTTGAGACGATTTCATGTCGAATCCCCGACGCTCGACGCGCGCACGAAGGCGATTCGGGCGTGGCAGGCGGGTTGCCTCGTTTCTCCCCCCGCCACGAGGAGGCCCGACATGGCGACCTCGTGCATTCGACGCGAGATCTACCTCGACAACGCCTCCACGTCGTGCCCGAAGCCCGACGTGGTCTACCACGCGATCCACGCCTTCGCCCGCTCCTGCGGCGCGAGCCCCGGACGCGGCTCGTACGCGCGCGCCCTTGCGGCGGAGGAGAAGATCTCCCGTTGCCGCGCCACGGTCGCTCGCGCCCTCGGAGTCCGCGACGCGTCGAGGGTCGCCTTCGCGTCGAGCTCCACCGAGGCCCTCAACTGGGCGCTCAAGGGAACGCTCCTTCTGCCCGGCGACCACGCCGTCGTCACAGCGCTCGAGCACAACGCCGTCCTCCGCCCCATCCGCGCCATGGAGCGGACTCGGGGGATTCGCTGGAGCGTGGTCCGGAGCGACGAGGAGGGGTTTGTCGATCCCGCCGACGTGGAGGATGCGATCGGCCCCTCCACCCGCGTCGTCTGCGTCGTGCATGCCTCGAACGTCCTCGGGACGATCCAGCCCATCGAGGAGATCGCCCTCGTCGCCCACAGGCACGGCGTGCCGCTCCTCGTCGACGGCTCCCAGACGGCGGGGGCGCTCCCGCTCGCGCTGGAGGCCCACGGGATCGACCTCTACGCCTTTACCGGCCACAAGTCGCTCCTCGGTCCGCCGGGCACGGGAGGCCTCTACGTCCGCCCCGGCCTGAACCTCGAGACGTGGAAGGAGGGCGGGACGGGCAGCCACTCGGAGGACCTCGACCCGCCGGAGGAAATGCCCGCGCGGCTGGAGGCGGGCACGCCGAACTCATGGGGGCTCGCCGGGCTCCTGGCGGGCGCGGAGTCGCTCCTCGTCGAGGGGCTTTCCCTGGTGCACGAACGCGAGGCGCGGCACGCCGAGATCCTCGCGAACGGCCTGCGATCGGTCGACGGGGTCACGGTCTACGGGCCGAGGGACGCGGAGCGGAAGGTCGGGATCGTCTCCATCGGCGTGAGGAGGATCGCGCCGGAGGTGGTCGGCCGACTGCTCTGGGAGAGGTTCGGGATCGCGGTCCGCACGGGCCTCCACTGCTCGCCGCTCGCCCACAAGGTCCTGGGGACGGCGGTCACGGGCGGCACGGTCCGGTTCGGGATCGGCCCGTTCACGACGGACGAGGACATCGCCGCCGCGGTGGAGGCGATTGAGGAGATCGCCGTCGCGGGGCGCAGCAAGGCGGGGGTTCGATGACGCGGAAGACGTTCGTCAGCGCCGGGTGGCCCTACCTGTACGAGATCCCCGGGCTCCACAACTGCATCCCGATGCTCTTCGCCGACTCGGTGGCGCGCTACCGGCGCCTGCTGGGCGAGAAGGTGACGTTCGTCACGGGGGCGGACGAGCACGGCTCGCGCGTGGAATTCGTGTCGGAAGGCCTTGGTACGTCCCCGCAGGCGCTCGTGGACGCGAAGGTCGCGGCGACGATGCCCCTCCTCGCGGAGCTGGGGATGTCGTTCGACGTCTGGGGCCGCACGAGCGACCCCCGGCACAAGCAGTTCGTGGCGTCGTTCGTCGATCGCCTTCTCGAGCGGGGCGCAATCGAGCGGCGCGAGGTCCCCGTGGCGTTCTGCCCCACGTGCGACCGGCACATCCCCGACCGCTTCACGCAGGGCGCCTGTCCGCACTGCGGCGGCCCGGCCTTCGGCAACCAGTGCAACGACAAGCGCAAGTGCGGGGTCCTGCTGGAGCCGTCGGAGCTCAAGGACGGGCATTGCGCCGTGTGCGGCGGCGCGTTCGAGATGCGCGCCCGCGAGCACCTCTTCCTGCCGTTCGCCGAGTACTCGGACGCCCTGCTCCGCCACATCGAGACCTCGTACGCGGAGGCGCCGGCGATCCGCGAGCGCGCGCTCGCGGGGCTCGCCGGCTCGCAGGGGGCCGCGCTGACGCGGGACGGATCCTGGGGCGTCCCGCTCCCCAATCGCGCCGCGCTCCCCGATCGGACCGTCTATAGCTGGGTCGACTCCCTGCTGGGAAAGGTGTCCTTCGCCGACCCGGCGAGTCGGGAAGGCGCCCTGTGGCGCGAGCCTGGCGTCGAGAAGCTCTTCTTCCTCGGGGCGGACGGCGTGTCGTTCTACGGCGTGCTCTTCCCGGCGCTCCTCATGGCCGCCGGAGACGGCTACGACATCGGCGCGTGGCGGATCGTGACGAATGACGTGCTGATCTACGAAGGGGGCGTCTGCTCGAAGTCCGGCCGTAACGGGATCTCGCTCCCCGAGGCGCTCTCGCTCCTGCCCGGCGACCTGTGGCGGTTCGTCATCTTCGAGGCGGAGGCGCGCGCGGCGCTTTCGGGCTCCACTGAGGGAGCGGCGGACCTCGATTTCCGCTGGGACTCCTTCGCGGCGGCGGCCAACCGCGACCTGGCGAGGATCGAGGCCGTGTACGCCCCGCTCGAGGGCAGGCAGCCCGAGCCCGAGCTCGGCGCCGCGGAGCTCCGGGTCGTCCGTGACGCGCTCGACGCCCTCCGGCCCGGCTGGGCGTTCGGCCTCCTGCTCAGGCTCCTGCACGGGGACGTGAGGCCGACGCTCGCCGCCGGCGCCCTGCCGCTCCTGTCCTGCTTCCTGCCCGAGACGGCGAAGAAGGCGGAGGCCGTGCTCGCGGGAGGGCACCTGCCGCCGCTGTTCCCCGGTCTCCCCCTCGACGGCGCGGCCCTGCGATCGAAGTACCTCTCCCTCGTGGCCGAGCGTCGCGCCGGCGTGGACCTCGCCGCCGAGATCGCCGAGGCACGCGGCGAGTTCCTCCTCGTCTGTCCCACGAGGCTCGGCGAGCGGTAGGAGGGCAGGCTCTCGCCGCCCCGCTCAACGTCATCGTGGCGTGCCGAGCAGGCGAGTCGCTGACAGGGCCCGTGGAGCGCCGCCCGTCGGGGCTACTCCTCGGGTTCCTCGACGTCCTGCGAGCGGACGCCGTGCTTCTTCATCAGGCGGTGAAAGCTCTGCCGCTCGATGCCCGCGTGCTCAGCGGCCTTCGTAACATTGCCTCCGCAGAGCTTGAGGACCCCGCTCAGGTACTCGCGCGTCGCCGCGGACGTCGCCTGTTCCACGGCTTCCGCGTACGGCAGGTCGAGCGGGACCACGGACGCCGAGCCCGTGGACGCGACGCCCGAGGATGACGGCAGGTGCTCCGGCTCGATCGGGTTCCCCTCGGACAGGAGCATCGCCCTCTCGAGGGCGTTCTCGAGCTCCCGCACGTTCCCCGGCCAGGAGTAGGACTCCAGCGCGCCGAGCGCCGCGGGCGTGAGCGGCGCTGCGGCCCGCCCGAGCCGCTCCGCGTGCTTCGCGAGGAAGTGCGCCGCGAGCGACGGGATGTCCTCCCTCCGCTCCCGCAGCGGCGGGAGCGCCACCTGGAACACGTTCAAGCGGTAGTAGAGGTCCTCCCGGAACTTCCCCTGCGCGACAAGCGTCTTCAGGTCCTGGTTCGTCGCCGCGACGATCCGCGCGTCCACCTTGCGCCAGTCGTTTTCGCCCACGGCGCGGATCTCCTTCTCCTGGATCAGGCGGTTCAGCTTCGCCTGCACGTCGAGCGAGATCTGGTCCACGTCGTCAAGGAAGAGCGTCCCGCCGTCCGCCTCCAGCGCCAGCCCCCGCTTCGCCGCCACGGCTCCCGAGAACGCCCCCTTGGCGTGGCCGAAGACCTCGGACTCCGCGAGATCGCGCGGGAGTCCCGCACAGTGCACGACGACGAATCGGCCTGACTTGCGGATGCCGCCGAAGTGAAGCGCGCGCGCGACGACCTCCTTCCCGGTCCCGCTCTCCCCCACGACGAGGACCGTCGCATCGGTATTCACGACCTTGCGCAGCAGGTCGAACACCTGCCGCATCTTCGGCCCGCCCCCGACGATCCCCTTGAAGCCGAACCGCTGCCCCACCTCCTCCTCGAGGTAGCGCGTCCGCTCGAGCAGGCGCTTCCGCTCCACGGCGCGCGCGACCAGCATCTCCATCTCGTCGGGTTCGAACGGCTTCGTGATGTAGTCGTACCCGCCGAGCTTGATCGCCTCGACCGCCTCCTTCACCGTGCCATAGGCGGTCATCAGGATGACCTCGGTCGCCGGGCTGACGCGCTTGACCTCGCGCAGGACCTGCATGCCGTCCATCGCCGGCATGCGCATGTCGGTGATCACGGCGTCGGCCCCTCCCTGGGCGACCTGATCGAGCGCGGCGCGTGGGTCCACCGTCGCGAAAACCTCGTACTCCCCCTCGAGGAGCGTCCTGAGGAGGTCGATCATGTTCCGCTTGTCGTCGAGCACCACGACGCGATGCCGGCTCATCCCTGCGCCTCCCCGGACACCGGCACGACCACGGAGAAGATTGACCCCCTGGGCTGGCGCGCCCGGACCTCCACGCGCCCGCCCAGGGCCTTCACGACCTCGTTCGTGATCGCGAGGCCGAGGCCGGTGCCGGTCTTCTTCGTCGTGAAGTACGGGTCGAACAGCCTCGACATCTCCTCGGTCGACAGCCCCTTCCCCTCGTCCGCGACCTCGAACACCACGCCGTCGTCGCGTCTTGCGGCGCGGACGCCGAGCGTCCCCTCCGAGGGCATGGCCTCCAGGCCGTTCACGATCAGGTTGATCAGGGCCTGCTGGAGCTTCTTCGCGTCGGTCCGGAGGCGGAGCCCCTCGACGACGGGTTCCACGACGATCCGCGAGCCCGCCTGACGGTACCGCTGCACCCGCGCGACGGTCTCCTCCAGGAGGTCCCTGGCCTCGATCTCGACGAGGGAGATCCGCCCGGGCCGCGCGAGTGCGAGGAGCGTCTCCACGATCATCTTCGCCTCGGTGGCCTCGTCGTGGATGACGCCGTAGGCCGCCTTCTGATCGGGAACCTTCCCCTCCTGAAGGAGCCTCGCGTAGCCGAGGATCACGCCGATTGGGTTGTTGATCTGGTGGGCAACGCCGGCGGCCAGGAAGCCGAGGGAGGCCTTCTTCTCGGCCTCGAGCAGCTCCTGCTCCCGCTGCCCGAGCCTGAGCGTCATGCGCTCGAAGCTGACGCGGAGGGTGTCGAGCTCGCGGATGGAGGTCGGCGGGATGGAGAGAGTGCGCTCCCCCCTTGCAACAGCTTCGGTCCCCTCGAGGAGGTCGTGGACCGGTCCCAGGATCGAGCGGCCGAGTAGGAGTCCGACGGCGGCGGCGGACCCGATCGAGATCAAGACGGCGGCGAGCGTCACGATCAAGGCGCGGTGGGCCAGCGCATGCGCGCGCTCGCTGGCGAGGTCGATCTTGCGGCGGAACGAGGCGCTCAGGCGGTCGTTGTCGGCGATGATCCGCGACAGCAGGTCCTCGGACCGCTCGTGCAGTTCGAGCGCGTCCCCGGCGCGGTGCTCACGGACGGCGGGGACGATCCCCTCGAAGAAGACGCGGCGGAACTCCTCCGCGGCGGCGTCGAGGTCTTCGAGCGCGGCGGTCTCCTCGGGCCCCTCGACGGCCATCCGCACGTGCTCCTGGCAGTTCCCCATCTTCTCGACGACCTGGCGGACCTCCTCGATGTGCGCCTCCTCGTGCGTGATCAGAAGATGGGCGGTGTGGATGTACTGGTCCCGTCCGCAGCTTGCGAGCGTCAGGCCGTAGCGGACGGCCTCCTCGCGGTGCGTGACCTCCATCATGGCGTCCTGCGTGCGCCCCAGGGCGTCGAACACGAAGGCGACGGTCGCGCTGAACGCCAGGACGACCAGCGAGAAGGCGGCGATCAACCGATAGCGGAGCGTGTGCCTGGCGCTCATGGATCAGTTACCACGGCCGTGCGCACACGGAAGCCGTTCGTCGGGTCGGTCCAGGCGACGATCAGTGAGGAGCCGGTCGAGGCCATCCGCGGAAAGCCGCTGGATCGGTCCGCGGGGACCTCGCCGACCGGGATGGCATCCCCCGGCTTCCCGTCCGCACCGATGGAGCGGACGCGGACCTCCGCGCGCTTCGCGTCCAGGCGGCCAAGCCAGCAGACTGCGGTCCGCCCTCCGTCCAGGAGCGCCACGTCTGCGCGCCCCACAGGTCCGTCCTCATCGATCAGGATGGACTCACGGAACGTCGCGCCGCGGTCCGCGGACGTCGCGAGCTGCACACGCGGCTTCCCGCCCGCCTCCGTGTGCCACGCCACGGAGACTTCCTTCCCGCGCGAGACCACGCGGGGGCCGTTCACGGGTCAACCCGGCCGCTTCCACCCGTCGTCGCGCACGGCCAGCGGCGTGGTCCACTTCCCGCCCTCACTCCGGGCGAAGAGCACGTCGCGGACCTCCTCGCCGCTCCGCCCGCGCCAGACGACGCACGGGCCGCCTTCGAGGGCCGCGGCCCCCGTGCAGCAGCACTCGCAAACGCGTCCGTCGACGAGGACCTCCTCGCCGAGGCTCCCCTCCACGTCAAAGGTCGTCGATCGCAGCGTCATCGGGCCGCCGTTCGCCATGCCGCGTCCGTCCAGCCATACGGCCCCGAACCGGTCCCCGAGCGGGACGAGCGTGGCGAAGCCGTGCTCCGTGGCGCTCTCGTCGCGGTGGAGCCAGAACGGGGCACCCCAGGTCTTGCCGCCGTCCTTCGAGATCGCCACGCGCACGCCGTAGGCCACTCCCCCCTGCCCAAGCGTCTGGAGCCAGTGCGCGGCGAGCGTCCCGTCCGCGAGGGCCGCCATCGAGGGAAAGTCGGCCCAGTTGACGAACCAGTCCTTGCCCTCGGCGATGGTCCTCGGCTCCGACCACCCCTTCTCTTCCCATGACGCGAACTTGAGCACGTAGGTGCCGCCGCGTTTCGCTTCGATCCAGGAGAGGTAGACGCAACCATCCGCGCCCTGGGCAAGCGACGGCTCGGCGCTGCCCTTCGAGGCGGGGGAGTCCACCTCCGAGACGGTGGCCCCAGATGCAATGGCAGCGACGAGCAGGAGGCTTGCGATGCGCATGGTCGGTCGTCCTGACGCTGTCCTGGTGGCGATGCTACCACTCACCTCTCGGGGACGAGCAGGTTCCCGCAGACGCGGCACTTGTCGGGACCCATCGAGGTCACCTGCGGGTGCTGCGGGCAGAAGTGGCGGACGGAGAGGCGCTCGCCCGTCGCGGGGTCGATGGTGTCGTCGTGCGTGGAGCCGCCGTGGCACCCGGTCAGGGCAAGGCCCGCCGCCAGCACGGCGGCGGCGCAGAACGAGAAGAACGACCTGGTCATCGCGGTACGACCTCCTACTTGATGAGCTGCATCTCGACGCCGCACATCGGGCAGACGCCGGGGGAACGGGACCAGACCTCGGGGTGGCCCGGGCAGACGAAGATCGGCGCGGACGCGGGGTCCCAATCCTGCGGGTCGGGTCCCCCGATGAACGGAGGGATCGAGGGCGGGACGTTCGGGTCGCGCCGGAGGACCAGGATCCTCCGGCAGACCGGGCAGACCCCGCGCTTCGCCTTCTTCACGTCCCCGTGGACCTGGCACGACCACACCTCCGCGGGGTTCGCGCCCGTGAATTCCGCCGGCTCCCGCGGGGGCTGGACGAGGGGCCCCTCGAAGAGGCCGACGTGCCCGCACATTACCCGGGCCCGCGGCCCGTGGCCGCCCTCCAGCTTCGGCAGCACATCCAGCCGCACGTCGTCGGCGAGGGGGGCGACGCGGAGTCCGGTGGGGCGGCCGTCCAGACGAACCTCGTGGCGGACGGCGTCGACCGGGACCCTGGCCTCCGCGCCGTCCGCAATGGTCGGGCTCCCCTCCCCCGGTTTCGTCTCGAGGCGGACCTGCCGCTCTTCCACGCGGAGCCCAAGAGGCGCCCCGGTGCGGTTGGCGACGACGAGGACGGCCCGCTCGGGCGGATTCGGGTCGTGGCGGGCGGAGTCGAGGACCATGAGCTCCTCGACGACGGCGTCGGAGGTCCCCAGCTCCTGCATGTCGAGGATGTGCCCCGTGTCGATTCCCTCCGCTCCGTCGCCGCGGACCCATGCAACGAGGAACGACGCGGGGACGCCGGCCTTGTCGAGCTCGTACACCTCCTCGGCGGTCATCCCCTCAGCGGAGGCGAGGGACGCGACGAGAAGGAGGAGGAATGCGCGCATGGTCCGGACCAGACTACTCGAAGCCGACCGCGGCTTCAAGCGCACGGAGCAGCGATGGGCTCGACGCGGCGCGGGAAGGGCCGTAGAATGCGGCCCTTCCAAGGAGGACCCGCGATGGCACGCCTCTCCATGGTCTCGCAGGAAACGACCGATCCGACGCTCAGGCCCGTTTTCGACGTGTTCATGGCGCAGCGTGGCGCCGTGCCGAACCTGTTCCGCATTCTCGCGCACGTGCCGAAGACGCTCGACGCCTTCGGGAAGTGCTTCCAGGCCATCATGGCGGAGGGCGCCGTCGACCTGAAGACCAAGGAGCTCGTCGCGCTCGCCGTGTCGCGCGAGAACCACAGCGACTACTGAAACGCCTCGCATACCGCCTTGGCAAGGCGGATGGGACTCTCCGAAGAGAAGATCGCCGCCACCACCGCCCCCTCCTCCCCTCCCCTCTCCCCGGCGGAGTGGGCCGCCGTCACGTTCGCGATCGAGTCGACGCAGCGCCCCGAGGCGGTCGCCCAGGTGATTTTCGACGACCTCAGGGAACACTGGTCCGAGGCCCAGATCGTCGAGATCGCCGCCGTCGTGGGGATCTTCAACTTCGCGAACCGCTTCGCCAACTCGCTCGCCGTCGAGCAGACGGTCTACCCGAACCTCTAGCCCGTCACTGCTTGGGCGGTTTCTTGAAGTACGTGGAGATCTTGAAGTTGAACTTCGTGGAGGCCTTCCCGGGCGACTTCGTGGAGGGCTTCTTCGGCGGGTCGGGCGGCTTCTCGGGCTTGATGAGGAACTGCTCACCGCAGGCGATGCACATCCCCATGCGGCCTATGAACTTGGTAGAGAACTTCAGCCGAGTCCCGCACTTGGCGCAATTCAACTCGATCTTGTCCGGGGACATCGGCCTTTCCTTCCAGGAGCCCTTCTACTGATCATAGCATCGGCGTTCGGCCCCCTCCAAACAAAGTCTCGACCCGCGCCGTAGTTCACTATACGCTCCAAGGAACCCCATCACGCCGGAGGGTCCATGCCCCGCCCCCTGCTTCTCCTCGTCGGTCTGCTTCTCTGCCTGCCCTCCGTCGCCGAAGACCGGAAACGCGGTCATACCGAGATCTACCGCCAGGCGAGCCCCGCCATCGTGGGGATCAACAGCAGCAGGGGGCGGAATAGCTGGTTCGGGACGGGGACGATCGTCCACGCCGACGGCTACATCCTCACCTCCACCACGGTGGTTCCGCCCGGGGTCTCGCGAATCGAGGTGATCACGCCGGACGGCAAGAAGCATGAAGCGAAGCTCATCGGCGCGAACGCCGACAAGGAGGCCTCCCTCATCCAGCTCGACGGGAAGGACTGGCCGCACGTCGAGCTGGGGACCTCGGCGGACGTCGAGCCCGGCCAGGTGACCTACACGCTCGGCAACGTCCTCAACAGCATCACGGCGGACAACGAGGTCGCCATGTCGCACGGCATCGTGAGCGGGATCTACGAGCTCACCGAGGCGATGGAGGGGGCGAGCTACAAGGGAGAGGTCATCGAGACGAGCGCCGCGGTCAACCCGGGGGTCGACGGCGGACCTCTGCTCGACGTCTCGGGGAAGGTCATCGGGATCCTCAGTCTGAGCTACTCGAGAATGCGCTGGCTCGGCGTCGCGGTCCCGATCGACGTGATCCGTCCGTACCTCCAGGGACTCGCCCCGGAGGCCTTCGGCGCCCCGCCCGCGAGGACGGACCACGGCGAAGGCCCCGGCTTCCTCGGCGTGGTGACCGCGGACGAGGAGGAGCCCGGGACGGGCATCCCCGTCCTGGAGGTCAACCCCGGGTCGGCCGCCGACCGGGTCGGGATCGTCGCCGGGGACCGGATCCTCGAGGTGGACGGCAAGGCCGTCCACTCGGCGCAGGAGCTGGAGAAGGTCATCCGCGCCCTGAAGGCGGGCACGCAGGTCCGCCTGAAGTTGAAGACCGAGAGCGGGACTCAGGACACGACCGTGACGCTCGACCGCGAGCCTCTGTAGGGGAAGCCATGAGAACACTCGCCGCCGTCGCCTGTCTCCTCGCGCTGCCCGTCTGGGCCGACACCGGGTCGCCCGACGGCGCCGCCGTGCAGCAGGCCTTCGCGGAGGTCGTCCGCAAGGTCGCCCCCGCCGTCGTCAGCCTCGAGATCGACCTCGAGGTGGTGGAGAAGCCCAAGAGCCGCGCCCAGCGCCTCCAGGACCGCCTGACGCCGCAGCAGCTCAAGGATTACTACGCCCGCCCCGAGGGGCTCGTCTCGGGCGTGATCGTGAGCGAGGACGGCTACATCCTGACGACCTACTACGCCGTCGACGGAGAGGTCCACGGGATCCAGGTCCACCTGTCGGACGGACGGACGCTCGAGGGGGAGCTGCTGGGGCGGGACCAGAACCTCGACCTCGCGCTCGTGAAGGTCGACGCGGAGGGCCTCCCGACGCTGGAGCCGGCCGACCCGTCGAAGATCCGCGTCGGGCAATTCCTCCTCGTCGTGGGACGATCGCCCTCCCCCGAGCATCCCACCGTGACGGCGGGGATCGTGAGCGCGGACGGGCGGAACGGAAACACGTGCGTGCAGACCGACGCGGAGATCGACTACGGCAACCTCGGCGGCGCGGCCGTCGACCTCGAGGGGCGCCTGGTCGGCATCGCCGCGCAGCTCTCCACGATCGAGTTCGGCCTGAACAGCGGGATCGGGTTCGTGACGAGGTGGGACTGCGTCGCGCACGCGATGGCGGACCTGAAGGAAGGGAAGATCGTCACGAAGCCGCCTTCCCCGTTCCTGGGCGTGCAGGCCGCGGAGGGGGCCCTCGACGTGGAGGGCGCCGCGATCGACCAGGTCGTCCAGAACAGCGCCGCCGAGAAGGCAGGCCTCCGTCCGAAGGACGTCATCACGGAGTTCCAGGGGCAGAAGATCGCGGAGTGGGAGGACCTGTCCAAGCTCATCCGCGCGTGCAAGGTCGGGGACGAGGTCAAGATGATCATCAAGCGGGACGGCGTGGACATCGAGATCACGGCCGTGCTCGGCGAGCGAAAGTAGGAGGCCCGGGATGCGAAACACGAGAGCCCTTTGCGCGGCCCTGTCCCTCGCGGCGTGCGCGGCGGCGTGGGCCGATGACGCGACCGCGAAGGCGCGGGAGCTGGAGACCGACGTCGTCCGCGTCGTGGACCAGGTGGTCCCCGCGTTCGTCTTCATCGGGGGCGGAAGCGGAGTCTGCATCTCCGAGGACGGCTACTTCCTGACGAACAACCACGTCGCAGGCGACAGCAAGCGCTGGCGCGTGAAGACGCAGGACGGGCAGACGTTCCTGGCCGACCTGATCGGCACGGATCGCCGCGGGGACATCGCCCTCCTGAAGATGAAGGGCGCGGAGGATCGCCCGCACGTCGACCTGGGCGACTCCGATGCGCTGGAGACGGGCGAGTACGTCGTTGCGGTAGGGAACCCGTTCCTCCTCGGGCGTCCGGACTGCCGTCCGACGGTGACGTTCGGCATCGTGTCGGCAAACCACCGCTGCGAGGGGGACTATTCGAACCCAAAGAACCTGCAGGGGTACCTGGACTGCATCCAGACGGACGCCTCGGTCAACCCGGGAAACTCGGGGGGCCCGCTCTTCAACATGAAGGGCGAGTTGGTCGGGATCAACGGCAGCATCGCCCCGCGCTTCGGAAACCGCGTGAACACGGGGATCGGGTACGCGATCCCCTCGAACCAGATCCGCCGGTTCATCCCGCGGCTGAAGGAGGGAAAGGGGAACTGCCACGGCGTCCCGGACGGGCTCAGGCTCCTGCAGGGGGGCACGTCGAACGAGGCGGTCGTCGGGAGCGTGAGGGCGGGGACGGAGTCGGAGAAGGCGGGGTTCAAGAAGGGGGACGTCGTCCTGGAGGTCCAGGGGATGCCGACGCCGACCGCGGCGCGGTTCTGGGGCGTGGTCTGGACCTGGCCGTCAGGCGAGACCCTGTCCTGCAAGGTCCGACGGGGCGAGGAGACGACGGAGATCAAGGTGAAGCTCACGGCGATCGACACGGAGGAGAAGCTCAGGGAGAAGGCCTACCTGGGTGTGGTACCGGAGGCCGTGGAAGAGGGTGGTCTCCGCGTCAATGACGCGCGCGAGGGCAGCCCCGCTGCCAAGGCGGGTGTGAAGACAGGCGACATCATCCTCCAGGTCGACGGCAAGGAGATGAAGGCCTCCACCGACCTCTTGAAGCTGATCGGGGAGAGCAAGCCGGGCGACAAGCTGAAGATGAAGGTGGTGCGCGAGGGGAAGGAGATGGAGATCGAGGTGACCCTGGAGGCAAGGAAGTAGACACACAGAAGGCCCAAGACTCAATGAGCAAGTATCAAGGGACTCTCAAATCGAAAGGTCCAAGGCGCTTGCTTGACGCCTTGGACCTTCTGATTTGAGAGTCCCTTGACACTTGCTCATTGAGTCTTGGGCCTTCGCCAAGGCTCTACTTCTGCTCGAACGTAAACCCCTTCTTCTCCGCCTCGGCGCGCACGGCCTTCTTCACCACCGCGTCGAACCCCGCCTCCGCGTCCAGCGCGTTCTTCGCGATCTCCTGCTTGATGAACCCGTCGCGCTGCGCCGCCAGCTCCTGGATCCGCGCCTTCACCCGCCCGCGCTCCGCGCCCATCTTCGCCAGGTGCTCCTTCTTCTGGTCCAGCGTCATCCCGCGCATCGCCTCGGGCAGGTCCTCGTCCTTCACGTCCTCGAGCTTGAATCCCTCGGCCTTGCTCGCCTCCACGAGGTCCCAGTCGTCGGTGTCGTAGAACTTCCCCGCCTTGCACTCGGCGCGCTGCGCGAGCGCATCCTGCGGCGCCGCCGCGGGTCCCGCGCCCTCGGCCGCCTTGTCCTGCTCCTCCATGTACCGCTGCTTCTCGCGACCCTCGCGGCCGAATGCGACGTACGTCTTGTTCAGCTCCCCGTTCAGCTTCGCCAGCTCGTCGTCGTACGGCGTCGCGAACGAGACCACGCCGCCCGACAGGTCGATCCGCGAGTAGTGGCCGTCCGTCAGCTTCGCGATCCGCTGCCACTGGGGCTCCGCTTGGGCCAGGTCGACGTCCCCGCCGTAGATCGTGTTCACCACGATCCCGCTCTGGATCGAGCGCTTCGCGACCAGCTCGAACCCGAACCGCTCCTTGTCCTGGTCCTGGTCCGCGCTCTCGTTCCCGACCACGAACATGATCTTGAGGGCGTCCGGCGACGTGTTCCAGTGCAGCCGGTCCATCGCAGTCGCCATCACCTGCCCGACGAGCTCCGTGGAGCCGTCCGTGGTCAGCTTCATGAGCTGCCCGTAGACCCCGTCCAGGTCGTCCGTCAGGTCGATGTAGACCTGCATGAAGCCGTTCTCCGCGCCGAACGGGTCGTAGCCGTACCCAATCAGGCCGATCCGCAGCTCGGGCGTCGGCCTGGCCAGCGCCATCTCATTGACGATGGCCCAGATCTTCTGCTTCGCGCTCGCGATGATCTGGTCCATGCTCCCGCTCTGGTCGATGCAGAAGACCATGTCGACCGCGGGCCCCTTCGGGACCTGCTTTTCCTCCGCGACCGCGGGGGTCAGGGAGGCCAGCCCCAGGAACGAGGCGGCCGCGGCGACGACGATGCGATTCCAGAACCTCATGGTGATCTCCTCGTAGATGTGTTGGCCCGTTGGACGCCCGGCGACGGCCGCCGGTTCCCCCCTACTTCACCTCGATCAACTTCCCCTCGTGCTCCACGATGACCCGCTCCCCGACGGAGAGGAGGCGCGCCAGGTCGTCGGAACCCTCGATCAACTCGAAGTACTCGGGGCTGAAGCGCTCCACGATGATGTCGGGGCGCCGCTCCTGCGTCACCCGCGCGTCGACCCAGCACCCGGCGCGGTTGTAGAACGTCCTGTCGCAGACCACCGCAACGGTCCCCGCCGCGTCCTGGGCCTCGGCCACGCCGTCCGCGCGGCGCCAGTCGGCCTCCGTGCAGGCCTTCTTTCGGCACTCCTTCTCGTTCGCCTGGCGGATGGCCGGGTCCCCCGCCTCGTTTGCACGGGCCCCGTCGAACCGCGCCCCGACGCCCCGACGGAGGTCCTCGGCGGTCATCCCCGGCGCCTCGCGGGCCAGGAACGCCGTGTACTCCGTCAGGATCCCGTACTCCCGCGACAGGCGGACGATCTCGTCGATCACCTCGGGGGCCCCTCGACTCGCTTCGCTCGCTCGGGCCAGGCTCCTGACCTCGTCGATCAGGTAGCCGACCTTCCTCGCGGCCCAGAGCGGAGCGATGAACGTGTTCTCGGCGCGCTGCGCGGGGAACGTCGTGTCGTACGTGTACTCCTTCCGCTCCCCTGCGACTTTGCCCGTGAGCCTCACGCGGACCTTCCCGTCGCCCCGATATCTGCCGAATACGAGGACCTGCTGCCCCCGGAACAGCGAGTGGAGGTCGCGCGGGTAGACGTCGAAGGCCTCCACGCCGTCGATGGCCAATTCGCAATCGGTCAGGACCGGGTGCGTCATGCGCGAAAAGAACCCCGTCACCGCGACCGAGAGGTCGTCCCCCTGCCGGACGAACTCGGGCGAGCCGCCGTTCTCCAGCGCGAGCGCATCGAGGAACGGGACGTTGACGTCGTTCCCCACCCCGAAGACGAAGACGCGAGACTTGCCCCCGTTCGCCTTCTTCACCGACTCACGGATCCTCGCGAGGTCGGTCTCGCCGATCGTCGGCAGCCCGTCGGTCAGGAAGACGACGTCGGTCGAGAGGCCGTCCTGGCCGACCTGAGAGAGGGCCTCGGTCAGCGCGGCGTGGATCGCCGTCCCGCCCCGCGCCGAGATGGATGCGACGAACTCCTCCGCGAGCCTCACCGCGTCAGGGTCGGCCTCCTGCGGCCTGCGCGAGAAGGTCCTGACGCCGCTGTCGAACGTCAGGATGTTGAAGCGGTCGGTCCGCGCCAGGCCGCGGAGGCAGAAGGTGAGCGCGCGCCGCGCCTGCTCGATCTTCCCCTCCTGGGCCATGCTCCCCGACGTATCGAGAACGAAGAGGACGTTTCGCGACGCCGTGCGCTCGCCCAGCTTCAGACTCGGGACTCCTGAGAGGAGGAACCAGCCGTCGTCTCCCGCGTGGCGGTGCGCGAGGAGCGATAGGCCGACGTCCTCGGGGGAGACGGAGTAATACAGCGTGAAGCCGCTCCCAGCGTCGCCCTTCGCTTCGAAGCTGAGCGAGGCGTGGTTCTCGGTCTCGCGGTGGACCGAGACGGAATGGGAGGGCGAGTAGATCGTGCGGATCGGGACACTCGAGAAGAGGTCCGCGGCGAGCACGGTCTGGCCGGCCCCACCGAGCGGGAGGGACAGGCGGAACAGCTCCCCGTCCCGCGAGACGGGGATGGAGTAGTGGAAGCGAAGCGCGCGCTCGCCCTGCGCGGGGACCGGGAAGGTGCTCGAACGGTAGACTGGCCCGCCGACGTGCCTGAGGAGCGACGGGTCGCGCATCCGGCGGACGATGTCCGTGTAGACCTTCTTCGCCTCGGGCTCGGGGAGGAGCTGGCCCCGCAGCTCGTGCTCCCCCATCGACAGCCGGTAGCTCGTCACGACGGCGCCGGGCGGGAACGGATAGAGGACCTCGGCCTCCTCGTCGCGCTGCGTGCCGTTCGCGAGGACCCAGTTCACCTCGACGCGCGCGACACCCGCCTCGACCGCGACGCGGATCGACTCGCGGGCGAGGCCCACGGTCTCCGCGCGGCAGACGACGGTCGTGGGGCCCTTGGCGAAGACGGACAGGGCTGCGAGGAGGAGGAACGACGCAACGCGGATTGTCATGAGGCACCTCGTGGAACGGGTCCGTTCCTCTACGAGGCAAGCCTCATGCCCGCGGCGCGAGATCGGAAGCACCGACCGGACCATCGGTTGCGCGGGCGCAGCGCGGGGGCGGCGCCGTCGTGTGGAGTTCTTCCCCGCAGCCTGCGGAGCGGCGCGTCACTTCAGCGCGTCGAGCGGGCCCTCGTCGGTCTGGAAGGGGTCGGGGAGGCGGATGGTGAGCGAACGGCGCCAGCGACGGCGCCGCGGCGTGCGGACCCACAGCTCCTTCCAGTTCGCGCGGGCGTCCATCCCGCGCTCGCGGCAGAGGCGGATGAACGCGCCCCTCACCCAGGCTCGCGTGCCGCGAGGGGGGCGCGTGATCGCCTCCGCAACCTGGGCGTCGTCGGTGACGCGCCTCGCGAGCCCCTCGGCGGCGAGCTGGTAGTAGTACCCCTCCTCTAGGTCGATCTCGTGGTACTTGAGGTCGATCTTGCGCGCCTGGAGCCACATCCCGACCATCTCGATCAAGTCGCGGTGCGTCTTTCCCGCCGCGGAGAGCCTCGCCGACAGGTCCGCCGACTCCTTCGGCGTGAGCTCCTTCTCCACCGCGAGCCGGGCCCCCTCCTCGGTCTGCGCGTCTTCCAGGGCCACCGTCTCCGAGAGCTTCTCGATCCAGGTCGACCATGGGGCGAGCGACGCGAGGCCCCCTCTCCCCCTGAGGGCCTGCTCGACGAGGTCGAGCTTCGCCACCCAGTCGAGGTCCTTGTAGAGGAGGAAGGGGTTCTCCGTGAGCGCCGTGAGGGCCGATTCCCACTCCCGGAGGAGCGCGCCGGTCCGCTCGTCCGCCACCTCGCGGCCGAGGTAGAAGCGCTTCGCCTCATCGAGGTAGGCGCGCTGGATCTCGAGCGCGGTGAGCGACCCTCCGTCCGCGAGCGGGAGGCGCTCCGACAGGCGGATGTCCCGGCTCACCGTGCGCAGGGCCTTCACGGGGTCCCTGAGCCTGAGCCGCTCGAACGACACGCCGGCCTCGATCATCCCGAGGACCAGCCCCGTGGTCCCCGAGCGCAACCGGTTCGCCACCTCGGACATGATGCTGTCGCTGCCGAGGATGTGGAGGCGCTTCCGGTCCTGGAAGACCGCCCACGGGTCGAGGACGAACGTCTTGATGTCGATGAGCGGCTTGGAGGCCTCGTCCCAGTAGACGCGGCAGACGCTCCCGATGCACTCCGCCTTCTGCGAGAGCTCGTACCCCGCGCCGCCCTCCGAGAAGACGACGCGCCCCGACCCGGTCAGGATCGGCCTCGTCACGAGGAAGGAGACGACGTTCCGGCGGAACGGGCGAAGCACGAACAGGCGCAGGAACGCCGAGTAGCAGACCGCCCAGGGCCAGCTCACGATGCGGCTCACGAACCCCAGGAGGCCGATCAGGCGGTCCTCCGACATCGAGAGGAGGTAGGAGCCGAGCCGCTCGAGCCCGCGGCGCGCCTTTCCGCACACTGTCCGGAGGAGGGGGAAGTGCTGCAGGACCGTGAACGCCATGAACAGGATCCAGAGGGAGAAACCGACGACGAGCAGCACGAAGAGCGGGAGGAACGTGAGGATGGTGACGAGCCAGTACCCGAGGCGGAAGAACGGGAAGAGGGCCCCCATCATCACGCGCGAGGAGGTCGGGAGAGGGTCGTCGACGAGGTAGTTCTCGTGCGTCCCGTAGAAGTTCCCGTGGCCGTCGGTGGAGTTCTTTCCGAGTCGCAACGTGCCCGCGTAGCCGCGCGCGCCGAGCTTCTCGCGGACGCGCGCGAGGGCCTCGGCGAGGATCCGGTCCTGCGCGACCTGGTACGTCGTGAGCTCGTCGGGCGAGAGGCACTCGGGCGAGCTCGCCTCGATGAGCCCCTGGGAGAAGGCGTGGACCTGGGCCTCGTAGTGAAAGAAGCCGCCGTTCTGGAGGAAGACGCCCTCCTTGGAGCGGTGGGAGCGGACGGTCGGGTGCTGGGCCTCGAGCGTGGCGCGGAAGAGGTCGAAGACCTCGCGGCGGGTCAGGTTGGACTCGGGCCCCGGCGGCGGGTCGAGGACCAGCGCGTACTCGGTTTCCGTGCCGAAAATGCGCTGGTCCATGTGTGTGTGATGCGGACCGGCGAGCCGCTGGGAGGAGGGGTCACCGGAAAGGCGGCTACTCCCCGCCGGCCGGGATGTTCCAGTTCTTCACGAAATCGGCGGGACGCGTGGCGCTGTCACGCACGATGCGGTCGTATGTGGCGCCCATCTTGTCGACCGTGGGCTTCTTCGGGACCTCGATCGGCCGGTTCGCAGCCTTCGGCGTGGTCGCAATCCGGTTCATGGCGTCTCCTTTTCAGCCAACGCGGGGTCGGACGAGACCCCCACCGCGTTGCGTGAAATGCTAGCACCGCCCGGGGGGGAAGTCAACCGGCGATCCGGACCCCGTAAAGGTAGGACGGCGGAACCGGGGAAATCCATGCGCTGAAGGCGGAGAGGGGCGGCCGTAAGCCGAGTTCTGTTTCCCCCTCCGCCCCCGCTTTCGCGCGGGCTTCGGGAGAGGCGACCATTCCTCTGGGACCGCGGTCGCCCGCGGCCTCCAACGACCAACCCGAGGGCTCGGCCGGACCAGCCTTCCGCCCCCCCTCCACCCGAGCTTTCGCCCGAGCTTCGGAGGGACATCGCCCTCCTATTCGGTCTTCCTCCGGGTGGGGTTTACCTGGCCCCCGGCGTCGCCGCCGGGGCGGTGAGCTCTTACCTCGCCTTTTCACCCTTACCCCGCCGCTTGCGCGGCGTGGCGGTATGTCTCTGTGGCACTTTCCCTTGCCCGCCCCTTGGGGAGCGGGCCGGCTCCCGTTAGGAGCCACCCTGTCCTGCGGAGCTCGGACTTTCCTCCCCCCGAGGAGCATGGCCCCTGCGGGGAGCGATCGCCGCGCCGCCCCTCTCCTCCTTCAGCGCATCCGTGGCGCCCCGATGGGCGCCACTCCATGTGAAACCTCTACCTCCGCTCCGCGTTCGCGGAGGTCTCCGCGAGGACCTGGGAGCGGTACTCGCCCAGCTCCTGGTCCGTGAAGCGGCCGGACTCCTTCAGCGTCTCGTAGAACCCCTCCGGATCCCGCGCGGCGAGCGCGGCGACCTGCCTCGCCGCCACCACGAAGACCCCTCCCTTGTCCTTCACGATCGAGAGGACGATCGGGTGGAACACCTTCGTCATCGCCCTGGCGATCCCGCTGTCGATGCGAAACCACACCTTTGCGCTCGTCGCAATGGCGTCGCCTTCCTGGGCGTACTTCAGAGCGATCACGCCGCGGCCCCGGATCTTGGGCAGGAGCGGCCCCTGGTAGTACCCCTTCGTATAGTAGATGCGCAGGCCCTCGCCGCGGTAGACCTCGTACATGGAGACCTTCACGCCGTCGCGGTCGTCGAGCACGAGGCACCCCTCGTCCTCGACCGACTTGATGACGTACTTCCCCAGGTCGAGGGCGCGAACCATCCGCGCCGTCAGGGGGAGGCGGTCCAGCAGGTAGTCGTAGGTGTTGACCGAGCTGGGGACCTCCTCGCGCTCGAACTCCGACGAGAGGGTCGCGTTGTCCATCACGTCGCGGACCCGCTCCGCCTGGTCGGGCGTGAGCTGGTCGTACGGGATGGAGTACTCCTCCTCCGCCCCGAGGCCGACCTCCAGGGCCAGGAGCGCCCCCAGCGCCAGAAGCACGGGCAAGCCGCGTGTCATGAGGTCCTCCGAGAACATGGAATGATACCCCCGGCAAGGGGTTCGGTGCAATGGGTCCGCCCCAGACTCATTATCGGCCGCTCTCCCGCGGCGCTTGACGCCCCTTCCCGGGCGTGGCTATACTCCGCCGACCGCCTTCGGAGTCCCTCCCATGCGCGCCGCCGCACTTCTCCTCGCCCTCGCGATCCCCCTCGCGGCCGACGTCGTCCACCTCAAGAACGGCGGCAAGCTTGAGGGGAAGATCGTCGACGATGCGGGGGACACCCTCTCCCTACAGACCCGGGCCGGCGGGGTGATGCAGATTCCGAAAGCGGACATCGACCACATCGAGGAGAAGCCGTTCGAGGTCGCTCCCAAGGCCTCCCCGCCGAAGCAGGCCGGCCCGTCCCAGGGCGACACGTTCGAGGACCCGATCCGCGGGTACAGCCTCACGTTTCCGAAGGCGTGGCACCGCGCCCCGAACGAGAAGGCGCTGACCTACGTCGGCCCCAAGGAACCGGGGTACAACCCGAAGATCGACGTGATGTCGATCCCGATGAAAGGCACCGTCGAGGACGTCGCAACGAGCGTCAAAGCGGCGCTCGACGGCTTCAAGCAGGAGTCCGAGAAGGAGCGGGAGCTCCCCGGCGCCAAGGGTCACCGCGCCATCGAGGTGATCGGCGCCTTCCCCCACCCCGGCAAGCCGGACCTGGAGCTCTTCTGCGCACAGGTGACGATCGAGGCGGGCGCGGGGCAGTTCTACGTGATCCTCGCGTACTGCACGAAGGCGACGTTCGCGGCGCATGCGGCGGAGTTCAAGGCGACGATCGACAGCTTCGCCATCACGCCGGCCGCGAACCTGACCGCGGAGCAAAAGCAGGCCCTCTCCACCTGGCTGACGAAGGCGAGGGAGGCGACCTCGGCGGGGAAGGACGCGGACGCGATCGACGCGTACAAGAAGGCGGCCGAGATCCTGCCCGCGTTCGCCGACATCCACCACAACCTGGCCGTGCTGTACCTCAAGACGAAGCAGGAGGCGAAGGCGATCCAGGAGTACCAGATCCTCGTCGGGCTGCGGCCGGGGAGCGCCGACGACCAGTACACGCTCGGGACGCTCTACTCGAAGGCGCAGAAGTACGAGGACGCCGCGACGAGCTTCAAGAAGGCGGTCGAGATCGACCCCGGGCACGCGAGCGCATGGAACAACCTGGGCACGGTGCTCCTCGCGAAGGGGGACGTCCCGGGCGCGGTCCAGGCGCTCAAACGGGCCGCGGAGCTCTCGCCCGACGACGCCTCGCCGCTCTACAACCTCGGCCAGGCGTATGAGTCGAGCGGCCAGAACGAGGCCGCCGTGGAGGCGTACAAGAAGACGCTGGAGCGCGACCCGGTCCACGCGGGGGCGAAAGCGGCGCTCGAGAGGCTCTCCAAACCGAAGTAGGCCCGCATGCCCAACCTCCTGTTCGAAATCGGCGCCGAGGAAATCCCGGCCGGCTACCTGGCCCCTGCCCTCGAAGAGGCGAAGGCGATTCTCACGAGGGAGCTCGCCGCGGCGGGCCTTGCGGCGAAGGGGGTCGCGACGCTCGCGACGCCGAGGCGGATCGTCGTCTACGCCGAGGGACTGCCGGAGAAGGCCCCTGACCTGACGAGCGAGGTGACCGGCCCGAAGAAGGCGGCGGCCTACGACGCCGCGGGGAAGCCGACGCCGGCGCTGGCGGGGTTCATGCGCGCCAACGGGATCGCTGACCCGTCGCAAGTCCGCATCAAGCAGTCGCCGAAGGGAGAGGTCGTCTCGGCGACGGTGACGAAGCCGGGGAGGCGGGCGATCGAGGTCCTCACGACGCTCCTGCCGACGCTCGTGTCGACGCTCCACTTCCCGAAGTCGATGCACTGGGTCGGCAAGGAGCCGAGGTTCCCGAGGCCGATCCGCTCGCTCGTGGCGCTGCTGGGCGAGGAGGTGATCCCCATCCAGGTCGGTCGCGTCCGCGCGGGGCGCGCGGTCGCGGGGCACCCGTTCCTGTCGCCGGGGACGTTCGAGCTGCCGAAGGCGGACCTGGAGCTGTACAAGTCGCTGCTCCGCGAGAGGTACGTCATCGTCGACCCGGCGGAGCGCCACGCGCGGATCGAAGAGGTCGTGAAGGCGGCCCTCGCCGCGCATGGCGCGCGAGTCGAGGACCCGGGGCTGCTTGACGAGGTGACGAACCTGGTGGAGTACCCGAACGCGCTCGAGTGCAGCTTCGACG